>NZ_JBITGS010000033.1:0-115050 GCF_044457265.1 Streptomyces sp. NPDC050564
CCTCCTTATGCCCCCCGCGCCCGCGCGGCGGCCGGGCCGCCCGGGGGGGGGGGGGGCCGCGCGCGCCGCCCCCCCCCCCCCCGGGGGGGCGGGGCCGCCCCCCCCCCCCCCCCCCCCCCCCCCCCCCACCACCCGGTCCACCCCAAGGACCGCGGCGGTCATACTCACGAGGTGACGACGACGCCTTCCGATGAGAGCACCCCGCCGCGCGCCCGGCTGGGCAGCTGGCCCACCCCGCTCGAACCCGCTCCCCGACTGGCCCGCGCGCTCGGTCTGGGCGCGGGCGACCTGTGGGTCAAGCGCGACGACCTCACCGGACTGGGCGGCGGCGGCAACAAGATCCGCAAGCTGGAGTGGACGTGCGGGGCCGCCCTGGCGGAGGGCGCCACCACCCTGGTGACCACCGGCGCGCCACAGAGCAACCACGCACGGCTGACCGCGGCCGCGGGCGCCCGGCTGGGACTCCGTGTCGTCCTCGTGCTCGCCAGAGCGGCGGGATCGTCGGCCTCCGGCAACCTCGCGCTCGACGGGCTCTTCGGCGCCACCGTCGTCTGGGCGGGCGACGGTGAGCCACCGGAGTCCCGGGCGCGGCAGGTGGTCGAGGAGCTGCGGCGGCGGGGCGAGGTCCCCGCGCTGATCCCCTTCGGAGGGTCCAGCGCGCTCGGCGCCCGGGGCTACGTCGAGTGTGCGCGCGAACTCCTGGGCCAGGCACCCGACGTGGCCAACGTCGTCGTCGCGCTCGGCTCGGGCGGCACCATGGCCGGGCTCGTCGCCGAGCTCGGCGGCGGACGTGTGCTCGGCGTGCACTGCGGCGCTGTCGCCGACCCCGCCCGGACGGTGTCGGACCTGACCGCCGCGCTGACCGGCAGGCCCTGCGCGCCACAGGCGCTGCGGATCCGGCTCGACCAGGTCGGAGACGGGTACGGCACGCTCACCGAACCGGTCATGAGCGCCCTGACCCTGGCCGCGCGCACCGAGGGCATCGTCCTCGACCCGATCTACACCGGACGCGCGATGGCGGGGCTGGTCGCTGCCGTCGAGGACGGCGACATCACCGCGGGGCAACGCACCGTCTTCCTGCACACCGGTGGTCTGCCCGGACTCTTCGGCCACCCCACGACGCTCGCGCGAGCGGAGGCCGCCCTGCTCGGCGAGTGACCGGTCAGCCCGCCGGATATCCCCAGGCGCGCGCCAATTCCTCCAGCCGGGGCGGCAGTTCAACCTCGGGATCGGCGCCGCGGGCGGGCTGCACGCGGCCCGACCTGATGGTGTCGCTCCAGTCGCCGAGCTGGGGGCGGAAAGTGCCGTGGTCGTGGGTGCCGTAGTCGAGCATGCCGCTCTCCCACGAGACGCCGAGATAGTCGCAGACGCCGCGGGTGGTCGGCTCGGGGTCGGCTGTGAGCCGTTCGTACGTGATCACGTGGGCGTCGAGGTTCTGGCGGGCCTCTTCCAGCTTCTCGCTGTAGTCGAGGACCTCCGCGGTGATGGCCTCATGGTCCGGGTCCGAGCGGCGGTTGGTCAACGAGGTGATGACCGCGCCCGGGTGGCGGAGCAGGACGATGTAGCGGGCGTTGGGCCAACATCGGTGCAGGCGGGGCCAGACGAGGGTGTTCGGAGGGGTCTTGTCGACGATGATCCGCTTGCCGCTGCGGGTGAGTTCGAGATGCAGCAGCCGGTCCCACAGGGCGTGTTCCAGCTCGTCCTTGTCGAGTTCGAGCGCCTTCATGGCATCCGCGGTGAAGTCACGGGACAAGTGGACGTGGACGGTGCGCAGATGCATCTCGTGCGGGGCCCGGATCTGGCTGTGGCTGTTGAGCAGAACCCGCAGCAGCGTCGAGCCGGAGCGCACGGAGGAGAGCACGAAGACGGGCGAGTCCACCAGACGCGGGGCGCGCGGGGCGACGTACGACCGCTCGTCGGGGGTCCCGGAACTCCGGGGCGACGGGACGCCGTCCAGGATCCGCCGCGGCGGGCGCACCGCCTCGGCCATCAGCCTCCCCCTGCGCCTCAGTCCCCTGCCGATCGCGGCCATACGCGGGTCCTGCACGGTGGCACCTCTCTTCTCTCGCGTCTCCCCCGCATCACAGGGGGGAAGGGAGAACTCCAGGTGTCGCGCAGGAAACGTGCCGTGGTCACGGCGGGTGGCGCACCCACCGTGACCAGGCCTCTTACCGCTTCCTTAATTCTTCGTGGGAACAGCGGTCACGTTCATGGCAGCACGGTCACTTCTTCTCCACGGCCAGGCGCAGTGTCTGCACTTCGAAGGGCCGCAGCGTGACCGGGACCGCGTTCCCGTCGGTGTCCACCTCCGAGAGCGGGCGCTCCAGGAGGTCGGTCACCCGGGCCCCGGCGAGCGGGAAGCCGGTGCGCAGGGTGCCGGTGGCACGGCCGCCCCGGGACTCGTAGAGGCGCACGACGAGATCGCCCGAGGCGTCGTCGGCGAGCTTGACCGCCTCGATCGTCACGCCCTCGCCGTCGACGGAGACCACCGGCTCGGCGGGACCGGCGGAATCGGCCACCCGCAGCGGCAGGTTGAGCGCGTAGCCCTCCGCGACCGCGTCCTCGACACTCGCTCCGGGGAGGAGTGCGTACGTGAAGCGGTGCTTGCCCTGGTCCGCCCCCGGGTCGGGCACGCGCGGGGCGCGCACGAGCGACAACCGTACGGTCGTCGTCGTACCGCCGTCCTCGCGGACCGTGCGGGAGACGTCGTGGCCGTACGTCGAGTCGTTGATGACCGCCACGCCGTAGCCGGGTTCGCCGATGTGCACCCAGCGGTGGCCGTACACCTCGAAGCGGGCCGCCTCCCAGCTCGTGTTGGTGTGGGTGGGGCGCTGGACGTGGCCGAACTGGATCTCGGCGGAGGAGTGCGGAGCCCTGATGTCCACCGGGAAGGCGGCCTTGAGGAACTTCTCGGCCTCGTGCCAGTCGATCTCCGTCTCGACGTCGATACGGGGGCTGCCGGCCCGGACGGTGATCGTCTGGACGATCTTCGAGCCCTTGCCGAACGACCGCTCCACGCGGATCGCACCGAGCAGCGGGTCCTGGTCGACGACCGTGATCGAATCGGCGTCCAGGAGGTCCGTGTAGCGGTTCTTGTAGTGCTTGTCGACGTCCCAGGCGTCCCAGTAGTTGGGCAGGTCGGTGTGCAGACGCAGCAGGTTGCCCTTGTCGGCCAGGACTTCGCGGTTCGCCGTGAGGTCGCGGACCGAGGCGAAGGTTCCGTCTTCGGCCAACTCGACGCGGACCAGTCCGTTTTCGAGGGTGCGGCCCGCGACCTTCACGGGGTGCGGGGGCTGTCCCGTGCCGAGGGGGGCGCTGCCGTTGGCGGGGACCTCGGTGTAGGCCAGGGTGCCGTCCGGGGCGCGGACGACCTCTGCGCGTCGACAGGGGCTGGTGTTGAAGACAAAGGCGCCGCTACCGGCGGTGGCTGCGAACGCGGTCACTGCCTCCCGGGTGAGCGCCTCCAGCTCCTGCGCCACCCGGGCGTACTCCGCCTCCGCCTCCCGGTGCACCCACGCGATCGACGACCCCGGCAGGATGTCGTGGAACTGGTGGAGCAGGACCGTCTTCCAGAGCCGGTCGAGCTTCTCGTACGGGTAGGTGTAGTCCGGCGCGTGCAGCGCGGCGGTCGTCGCCCACAACTCGGCCTCGCGGAGCTTGTGTTCGCTGCGCCGGTTGCCCTGCTTGGTGCGGGCCTGGGAGGTGTACGTGGCGCGGTGCAGCTCCAGGTAGAGCTCACCGACCCAGACGGGGGCGTCCGGGTACTCTTCCCGGGCCTTCGCGAAGAACGCGTCGGGGTGCTCGACCACCACCTTGGGCGAGCCCTCCAGGTCGGCCAGCCTGCGCGCCCGTTCCATGATCTCGCGGGTCGGGCCGCCACCGCCGTCGCCCCAGCCGAAGGGGGCCAGGGATCTCGTGGCGGCGCCCTTCTCCTGGTAGTTGCGCGTCGCGCGGGCCATCTCCTCGCCGCTGAAGCGGGCGTTGTAGGTGTCGACCGGCGGGAAGTGGGTGAAGATACGCGTGCCGTCGATGCCCTCCCACCAGAAGGTGTGGTGCGGGAACTTGTTGGTCTGGTTCCAGGAGATCTTCTGCGTCAGGAACCAGTCGTTGCCGGCGAGCTTGGCGAGCTGCGGGTAGGCCGCGTTGTAACCGAAGGAGTCGGGCAGCCAGACGCCCTTGGTCTCGATCCCGAAGTGCTCGATGAAGAACCGCTTGCCGTGGATGAGCTGGCGGGCGATCGCCTCGCCGCCGGGCAGGTTGCCGTCGGCCTCGACCCACATGCCGCCGACCGGCGCCCACTGCCCCTTCTTCACGGACTCCTGGATGCGGGCCCACACCTGCGGGTAGTTGTCGCGCACCCACGCGTACTGCTGGGCCTGCGAGCAGGCGAAGACGAACTCCTCGTACTCGTCGGCGAGCGAGGTGACGTTGGAGAACGTGCGGGACGTCTTGCGCTTGGTCTCGCGGATCGGCCACAGCCAGGCGGAGTCGATGTGGGCGTGGCCCACGCCGGAGATGCGGTGGGCGCTGGCATGCGCGGGCTTGGCAAGAGCCGGGGCCAGGACCTCGCGGACAGCCGCCGCACTGCCGGAGATGTCGTCCAGGTCCAGGGCATCGAGGGCGCGGTCCAGGGTGTGCATGATCTCGTGGCGGCGCGGGTCGCGCTCGCCGAGTTCGAGCATCAGCTCGCGCAGCACCTGGACGTCCAGGTCGAGGTGCCAGACCTCCTCGTCGAGGATCGCGACGTCGGCCCGCTTGAAGACGTACAGCGGCTTGTCGCCGGCGGTCAGGACGTCGCCGAGCGGGGTCGGGCGCGCGAAGTCGCCTGCGAGGATGTCGGGGTTCGAAGCCGCCTCGACGAGGTAGTCGACCGATTCCCCTCCCACCACCGGGTTGCCGATCGGCACGTACTGGTTGAGCGGGTTGACCGCCTTCAGCGGCGTGCCGTCCGTGCGGTGGACGAGGGCCTCGGCCTGGTTGCCCGGCCAGTCGCCGACGAAGCCCAGGTCGATGACTGCCTCGACACGCTTCCCCGCCCACTCGGCCGGGACCCGGCCGCGCATCCTGAACCAGGTCGTACCCCACGGCGGACCCCACGGGGTGTCCATCGCGAAGGGCTTGTAGGAGGCGGCCGCCGCCTCCTCGAACGGGACGGGCTCGCCGGGGGCCTGCCAGGCCTCGACCTCGAAGGGTACGGACGCGGCGTATATCGCGGGCTTGATGCGCTGGTCATGGATGCGCTCTACGCGCTCCTCGATCCGGCGGCGTTCGTCGTGCATAAGAAGTCTCCAGGGAGGTGGAAAGCGCTTACTTAAGGTACGCCAGGCCAGGGTGGACCGAGGTGTATCCGTCGACGAGGTTGCGTGCCACGTTCACGGAGTCCACGAGCGGATGCAGGGCGAAGGCCTTCACCGCGTTGGTGCGCGAGCCCGACTCGGCCGCGGACAGCACTTCGCGCTCCACCGCCTTGACCGCGCACACCAGCCCGGTCGCGTGGTCCGGCAGCGGGTCCACCGCGACGGGATGCGCGCCGTTGGCGTCGACGAGGCACGGCACCTCGATGACGGCCTCCGTGTCGAGGACGGAGAGGGTGCCGCGATTGCGGACGTTGAGGATGAGGGTGGTGCGCTCGTCACGGGCGATGGCCCGCATCAGGGCGAGGGCGACCTTCTCGTAACCGCCGGAGAGGTCGTCCGCGTCGCGTTCGCCCGCGCCGGCCGTCTCCCGGTTCTCGGACATGTACGTGGCCTCGCGCTCGGCGCGGGTCCGGTCCCAGGCGGTCAGCGCGGCGGCGTCCGGGCGCTTCATCTCGTCGTAGAACCGGGCCTGCTGGTCGCGCAGGAAGGCGCCGCGGGTCTTCTCCGCCTCCTGGTAGGCGCGGACGGCTTCGCGGTTGAAGTAGTAGTAATGCAGGTATTCGTTCGGGACGGCACCCAGGGACTGGAGCCACTCGGGGCCGAAGAGCTTGCCCTCCTCGAAGGAGCCGAGCAGCTCCGGGTCCGCGAGCAGCCGCGGGAGTTCGTCGCGGCCCGCGACACGCAGCCCCCGCACCCAGCCGAGGTGATTGAGGCCGACGTAGTCGATCCAGGCCTCGCGCGGATCGGCGCCGAGAATCTTGGCGATACGGCGGCCGAGGCCGACCGGCGAGTCACAGATGCCGATCACACGGTCCCCGAGGTGGCGAGACATGGCCTCGGTGACCAGACCCGCGGGGTTGGTGAAGTTGATGACCCAGGCGTCGGGGGCGAGGCGGGCCACCCGCTGTGCGATGTCGACGGCCACGGGCACCGTGCGCAGCCCGTACGCGATACCGCCCGCGCCGACCGTCTCCTGACCGAGGACACCCTGGTCCAGGGCGACCCGCTCGTCCGCCGCGCGCCCCTCGAGGCCACCGACCCGGATCGCGGAGAAGACGAAGTCGGCGCCACGCAGGGCCTCGTCGAGGTCGGTGGTGACGGTCACCGCGGGCGCGTCGGGCACGCCGGCCGCCTGCTCGGCGAGGACGCGGGCCACGGCGGACAGCCGTCCGGCGTCGAGGTCGTGCAGCACGACCTGGGTGACGCGGCCCTCGGCGCGGTCCCCGAGGAGCGCACCGTACACGAGCGGGACGCGGAATCCGCCGCCGCCCAAAATGGTCAGCCTCACGCAATTACCACCTTTGCAGTTCGTGCATTGACGCAGGACGGGCGGCCGGGGCTCACGCCACGACCACTTGTACGCCTGCTTCCTCCAAGGAGGACCGCGTCGCCGCGTCCACCGGCGCGTTCGTCACCAGCACGTCCAGATCCTCAGGGCCGCAGACCTTCGCCATCCCCGTCCCCGGGAACTTGGCCCGGTCGGCGAGCAGCACCACCCGCTCCCCGGCCTTGATCATGGCGCGCTTGACCGGCACCTCGACGACGGTCGTGTCCATCACCTGCCCGCCCGGCCGGACCCCGCTGGTGCCGAGGAAGAGCCAGTCCGCGTGCAGTTGGCGCAGGTTGTCCTCGGTGAGGAAGCCGACCAGGGAGCGGTACTCGCGGCGGACCATCCCGCCGAGCAGCACCAGCTCTATGCCCTCGTCGTCCACGAGTTCCTCGTAGACCACCAGGTTGCTGGTGATCACGGTGATCCTGCGGCCGTGCAACTGCCGGGCCAGCCGGTACGCGGTGGTGCCGATGTCCAGGAGGACGGACTGACCGTCCTCGACGAGGGAAGCGGCCTTCGCGGCTATGGCGTCCTTCTCGGGCACCCGCACCTCGGCGACCTCGGCGAAGGGCTGGTCGCCCTCGTCCACGACCGCGCCGCCGTGCACCCGCGTCAGCAGACCCTCCTCCTCCAGCTTCAACAGGTCACGGCGGACCGTGGCCGGGCTCACGCCCAGCTGTTCGGAGAGATCGGTCACGGCGGCGGGACCGCCGGAACGCAGGGCCCGCAGGATGAGTTGATGTCGTCGCTCTGCCAGCACGCCGTGAACAGTACTCGTCATTCCCAATCATTTCTATGCTCAGTTCTGCTCGACTCTTGCCAAATCCTCGGGAGGCGCGCACGATCCTGTGCACCGCTTGCAGACTTTTGACGAGAGGATGCGCCCGTGGGCGACGAAGGGCCCGATGTCCTGCTGACCGGGCTGCTCTTCTACGACCTCGTCCTCACCGGACTGGGCAAGCCGCCGACGCCGGGTGAGGAGATCTGGACCGAGGGCATGGGCGTGAGCCCCGGCGGCATCGCCAACCTGGCGGTGGCGGCCTCCCGTTTCGGCCTGCGCACCTCCCTGGCCACGGTCTTCGGCGACGACCGCTACGGCGCGTACTGCCGTGAAGTCCTCGCCGACCAGGAGGGCATCGACCTGGCGCTCTCCCGCACCGCGGACGGCTGGCACACCCCGGTCACCGTCTCGCTCGCTCTCCCCGGAGCGCTCGGCCCCGCTCGAGCAGGGGGAACCCCCGTCCACGACCGTGCCCTGGTCACCCACGGCCAGGAACCCCCGTACTCGCAGGACGTGCTGATGGGCGACCCGCCCGAGGCGCGCACCGCGCTGGTGCACATCGAGGCCGAGCCGCGCGCCTGGCTCGCCAAGGCGGCCGCGAACGGCACGCAGATCTACGCCGACGTCGGCTGGGACCCCACCCAGCAGTGGTCCACCGACCTGCTCGACCAGCTCTCCCTGTGCCATGCCTTCCTCCCCAACGAGGCCGAGGCGATGGCGTACACGCGTACCGACAGTGCGGTGGCGGCGCTCGGCGCCCTCTCCGAACTGGTGCCGGTTGCCGTGGTCACGCGAGGCGGCGACGGCGCGGTGGCCGTGGACCAGACGACGGGCGAGTACGCCGACGTACCCGCCCTGGACATCGATGTCCTGGACCCGACGGGCGCCGGGGACGTCTTCGGCGCGAGCTTCGTCGCGGCCTCGCTCGGCGGCTGGCCACTCGAGGAACGCCTGCGCTTCGCGGTGCTGGCCGCCGGCCTGTCCGTGCGGCGGCACGGCGGTGCGCTTGCCGCGCCCGGCTGGTACGGCGTGCACCGCTGGTGGCACTCCCTCGGCGACCCCGAACTACGGCGTGCGTACGGCTTCCTGGCCGACCGGATCCCGGCCGACCCTGGCCCGCCCGTCCAGTACGCGCCCGTCACCCCCCGCTGAACCCCCGATCGGTACCTCTCGCTTTCGCGGAACGCCGAAGAACGTCGAAGACGTCGAAGAACGTCAAAGAACCGAAAGGCGGTGGGAGCTGTGCGGCTCTCACGAAGAAGCCTGCTGCGCGCGGGCCTGGCCGGTACGGCCGCCACGGCGCTCGGCGGCCTGGCGACCGGCTGTGCCGTTCCGACCGGTTCCACCGGCCGGAACATGGTCATGTGGTACTGGAGCGGCGGGCTGAGCCCGAAGGTCGTCCAGGACGCCAAGACCCGCTACGACAGTTCGGTGAACCTGCAGGCCATCCAGATCGGCGGCTACTACCGCTCGAAGCTGATGACCACCATGACCGGACGCGCCCACATCCCGGACATCGCCGGACTCAAGGGCGAGGACATGGCCTCGTACCTGCCGAACTCCGACCAGTTCGTGGACCTGCGCACCCTCGGCGCCGACAAGCTGAAGGACCAGTACCTGCCCTGGAAGTGGAACGAGGGCATCGCCGAGGACGGCTCGATGGTGGGCTTCCCGATCGACTGCGGTCCGGTCGCGCACTACTACCAGCCGGCCGTCTTCGAGAAGGCCGGGCTGCCCTACGAGCCGACCGACGTGTCCAAGGAGCTGGACACCTGGGAGAAGTTCCTCGCGGCCGGTCAGCAGCTCAAGAAGCGCATCCCGGGCACGTTCATCCTCACCGACGCCCTCAGCATCTACGGCATCTCGATCAACCAGACGACCAAGCGGTTCGTCGACAAGGACCGGCACTTCATCGGCGACCAGGAGCATGTGCGCACCGCCTGGGACCGCGCGGTCGAGGCCACCCGCCGCGGCCTGGTCTCGAAGATCGTCAACGGCACGCCGGACAACATATCGGCCACCGAGCGAGGCCTGCTGCCCAGCCAGCTGAACGCCTCCTGGGCGGCCGGCGACATCAAGCTCAACACGCCGAAGACCAAGGGCAAGTGGCGGGTGGCGGCCTGTCCGGGCGGGCCGTCGAACATCGGCGGTTCGTTCCTTGCCATCACCACCGCGTGCCGGGAGCCGGAGCAGGCCTTCGAGATGATCACCTGGATGCTCGACGCGGACAACCAGGCCCAGGGCTTCGTCGACTCGGTGCTCTTCCCCTCGACCCCGGCGTCGTACGGCCTGAAGAAGCTCCGCGAACCCGACGCGTTCTTCGGCAACCAGATCACCATGGACGTCTTCGGACCGGCGGCGGAGAAGATCCCGGTCGCCTACAACAGCCCGTACGACATCGCGCTCAAGACCCCGATCGACGACGAGCTGCGGAACTTCTCCGTCCTCGGCAAGGACGAGAAGCAGGCCTGGAAGGACGCCATGAGCAAGTGCCGGCGCATCGCGGACCACCTGGGGGTGAGTTACTGATGGCTACCGCACCCGTGGTCGAGACACCGCCGGCGGTCGTGGCCAGCGCCCCCGTCGTCCATCAGAAGAAGGGCATCCTGAGCTACTGGCGGCTGTACGCCGCGATCTCCCCCTTCTATCTCCTGTTCCTCGCCTTCGGCCTGATCCCGGTCGGCTTCTCGCTCTACCTGTCCTTCCATCGCTGGGACGGGCTCGGCTCAATGGAGTTCGCGGGCCTGTCGCAGTACCGCTATCTGCTGGGGGACAGCCAGTTCTGGACGGCGATCGGCAACACGATCATCATCTGGGCGCTGGCCACCTTCCCCATGATCTTCCTGGCGATGGTCACGGCCGTGCTGCTGAACTCGGCGGTCCGCTTCAAGAACGTCTACCGCTTCGCGTTCTTCCTGCCGAACGTCACCTCGATCGTGGCCGTCGCGATCATCTTCGGCTCGGTCTTCTCCACCAACTTCGGCCTGATGAACGCCGTGTTGCAGGCGCTCGGCCTGGACCAGGTGGCGTGGCTGAACAGTCCCTGGGGCATCAAGGTCGCCATCGCGACGCTGATGACCTGGCAGTGGACCGGCTACAACGCGATCATCTTCCTCGCCGGGCTCCAGACCATCCCGAGCGAGCTGTACGAGGCGGCGCGGATGGACGGCGCCGGGCCCGTGCAGACCTTCTTCCGCATCACGCTGCCGCTGCTGCGTCCGGTGCTGCTCTTCGTGCTGGTCATCTCGACCGTCACCGGACTGCAGAGCTTCTCCGAACCGCAGGTGCTGCTGCAGACCACGGACAACAACTCGTCGTTCGCGGGCGGTCCGGGACACGCGGGCCAGACGATGGTCCTCTACTTCTTCCAGCAGACCTTCGACAACAACGACTTCGGATACGGCGCCGCCGTCGCCTGGGGCATCTTCCTGGTCGTCATCCTCTTCTCGATCATCAACTGGCGGCTGGTGCAGCGCCGGGGCGAAGACTAGGAGACCGCCACCATGGCATCCATCAAGGGTTCGCGGCAGCGGGGCACAGCCCTCCACCTGGTCCTGATCGTCGGCCTGCTGCTCTCGGTCTTCCCGTTCTACTGGGCCGTGATCATGTCGACGCACTCGTCGACCGAGATCTTCTCCTACCCGCCGAAGCTGCTGCCCGGCTCGCACTTCCTGGAGAACCTCCGCCACCTCTTCGACAACGTCGACTTCTTCGGGTCGATGTTCAACTCCCTGCTCGTGGCCGGCTCGGTCACGGTCCTGGTCCTCTTCTTCGACTCCCTCGCGGCCTTCGTCTTCGCCAAGTTCCAGTTCCCCGGGCGCCGGGTGCTCTTCGCGCTGATGATGGCGATCTTCATGGTGCCGGCGCAGCTCCAGGCCATCCCGCAGTTCGTGATCATGGCGAAGCTGGGCTGGATCGGTTCGATGACCGCGCTGGTCGTCCCGGCGGCGGCCAACGCGTTCGGCATCTTCTGGATGCGCCAGTACATGAAGAGCGCCATCCACGACGAACTCCTCGACGCCTCCAAGCTCGACGGCGCCGGATTCCTGCGCCAGTACTGGCACGTGGCGCTCCCGGTCGTCCGGCCCGGCCTCGCCTTCCTCGGCATCTTCACCTTCATGGGCCAGTGGAACGACTACGCCTGGCCGCTGATCGCCCTCACCAACCCGGACAACGTGACCCTCCAGGTAGCCCTGTCCCAGCTCAACGGCGTCCACGGCACCACCGACTACGGGATGGTCATGACGGGCGCGCTGCTGGCCCTCATCCCGCTGCTGATCGTCTTCGCGATCGGCGCCAAGCAGATCATCGGCGACCTCGGCAAGGGGGCCATCCGCTGATGACCGATCCGTCGATCCGCGGACCACTGCCCGCCGATCCCCTGATCGCCCTGCGCCCCTGGGAGGCACCTGAGGTGACCTCCTGGGGGCGGTTGCCGATGAACACCGTCGACCGACGGCCGGGCGCGCTGTCGCTGGACGGTGACTGGCGGTTCCAGCTGCTGCCGGCGCCCGACGGCTCGCTCGGTGACTGGGCCCGGATCGAGGTCCCCGGCGCCTGGACCATGCAGGGCACCGACGACCTCCCCCGGTACACCAACTTCCGGATGCCGTGGGGCGAGTTCCCGCCCGCGTCGCCCGCCGCCAACCCGACGGGCGTGTACGAGCGTGACGTGGACGTCCCCGCCGAGTGGTCCGGTCGCCGGATCGTGCTCCAGGTCGGAGCCGCCGAGAGTGTTCTGCTGGTCCATGTCGACGGGCGGCCGGTCGGCATCTCCAAGGACTCGCACCTCGCGGCGGAGTTCGATCTCTCGGAGATCGTCCGTCCCGGGCGGCGCGCCACCGTACGACTCACCGTCGTGAAGTGGTCCGACGCCTCGCACATCGAGGACCAGGACCAGTGGTGGCACGGCGGGATCACCCGCTCAGTCCTGCTGTACGCCACCGATCCGCTGTATCTGGCCGACGTGACGGTGCGGACGCGGCTCGACGGGGAGCTGCGGGTGGACTGTCAGATGCGGAGCAGTTCGGGCGCGCTGCCCGAGGGCTGGTACGTCAGCGGGGAGCTGGACGGTCAACACCTTGCGCAGGACGCGGAGTTCGACCGTTTCAACACCGAGGACGGCCGGGTTTCCGACTTCCTCGGCGAGGCACGCCTCGCCACGGTCGTCCGCGACGTCCGCCCGTGGACCGCGGAGACGCCCGCGCTCTACGGCCTGACCGTACGGCTGCACCGCGCCGACGGTTCGGTCGCCGACACCTCGTACCACCGCGTCGGCTTCCGCGAGGTGGAGATCCGCGGCCGGGACCTGCTCCTCAACGGCAGGCGGATCTACATCCGGGGCATCAACCGGCACGACTTCGATCCGCTGACGGGACGGACGGTGTCGTACGAGGACATGCGCGCGGACCTGGAGCTGCTGAAGCGCTTCGGGTTCAACGCGATCCGCACGGCCCACTACCCGAACGACCCGACCCTCCTCGACCTCGCCGACGAGCTCGGCTTCTACGTCGTGGACGAGGCGAACATCGAGGCGCACGACCACGCGCACGAGATCGCCGACGACCCGCGCTACACCAGTGCCTTCGTGGACCGTGTCGCGCGGATGGCGCTCCGCGACAAGAACCATCCTTCCGTCATCATCTGGTCTCTCGGCAACGAGTCCGACTACGGCGCCAACCACGACGCCGCCGCGGGCTGGCTGCGCCGCCACGACCCGACCAGGCCGCTGCAGTACGAGGGCGCGGCCAAGCTCGACTGGGCCGACCCGAGCGTCGCGTCCGACATCGCCTGCCCCATGTACGCGCCCATCGAGGACTGTGTCGCCCACGCCCTCTCCGGGACGCAGACCAAGCCGCTCATCCAGTGCGAGTACTCACACGCCATGGGCAACAGCAACGGCACGCTCGCCGACCACTGGGCCGCCATCGAGTCAACCCCGGGGCTTCAGGGCGGTTTCATCTGGGAGTTCTGGGACCACGGCATTCTCCAACGCGTGAACGACGGAAGACCGGCCGGGCGCGGTGGCGCCGGGCTGTATGACAACGGTGTCGCGGCACCGGGCCACCGCTGGGCGTACGGCGGCGACTTCGGCGAGGCGATCCACGACGGCGCTTTCATCGCCGACGGGGTCGTCTTCCCCGACCGGACCCCGAAGCCGGTGATGTACGAGCACCGGGAGATCGCGGCGCCGGTGACGCTGACGAACTTCCACCACGAGGGGCCGGCCATCGCCAACCGCCAGCACTTCCGGGGGCTGGAATGGCTGGCCGCCGAGTGGGAGCTGTCGCTCGCGGACGGCGGCACGCTGACGGCTGCGGCCGAGCTGCCCGACGTGGGCCCCGGCGAGTCGGCCACGGTTCCGCTGCCCTTCGCGCTGCCCGAAGACGCGGGCGAGGCGTGGCTGACGCTGCGCGTGACGACGGCGGACGACGAGCCATGGGCGTCGCGCGGCACAGTGGTGTGCCTGCCACAGGTGCGACTGTGGGCCGCGCCCGACAGGGGGGACGACAGCGGGGACCACTTCGAGGACAAGGACGTCTCGCGGGACGTCCCCGCGGCAGGCGAGCCCGTCGACATCGACGAGGACGGACTCCTCCTTCACCCGCTGCTCACCGCCGCGCCCGTGCTCTCGCTGTGGCGGACCCCCACCGACAACGACGAGCTGGGCGGCGCCGCGGCGCGCTGGCGCGCCTGGGGACTCCACACGCTCGTCCGCAAGGTCGTCGCCGTCCACCGTGACGGCGAGCGAAGCGAGATGGGGATCCCCGGGGCCGAAGGCCGAGGGAGCGTCACCGTGCTCGCCGAGTACGACACCCGGGCGGGCACTGTGCGCCATGAGCAGGTGTTCACGCGCGTCGAGGGTGGTGTCCTCGTCGAGGAATCGGCCGAGCTGCCGGACGGCCTCGACGACGTGGCGCGGGTGGGCTCGGTCTTCGAGACCGTCCCCGGGCTCGATGTCCTGGAGTGGTACGGGCCGGGTCCCTGGGAGTCGTATCCGGACCGCTGCGCCGGCGCGCCCGTCGGCCACCACTGCCTGCCCGTGGACGAGCTGTTCACTCCCTATCTGCGTCCGCAGGAGAGCGGCGGACGGCACGGCGTACGACAGTTCACGCTGTCGGCGCCCGACGCCACCGGCCTCTCGGTCGCACTGGACGAACCGCGCCAGGTGTCCGTGACGCGGTACCGCGCCGCGGACCTGGCCACCGCCACCCACCACGACGAACTGGTACCGCGGCCCGGCTGCGTCGTGCACATCGACGCCGCGCACCGGGGCCTGGGCACCGCCTCGTGCGGGCCCGACACCTCGCCCGAGTACCTCATCGACACCGGTACGCACCGCTGGTCCTGGACGCTGCGCGTGCTCTGACCCCGCTCGCATCCACCTCTTCGACGCCTCCTCGCGCACCCACCTCTTCGACGCCCCTTGATGGAGCAGACGTGTGTACTTCGCATGCCCGGACGCAGGCCGGTCAGGCCGACGCCCAAGCCGGCCAGGCCGATGCGGGAAGACGTAACTTCCTGCGGGCCACGGCGCTGATCGGCGCGGCCGCCACGACCGTCGCGCTGCCCCCGGCCGCCCAGGCGGCAGCCCGTGAGGCGAGCCGGCGGCCCGACCCCGAGAGCCGCCGCTTCACCCTCGCCGTCATGCCCGACACCCAGTACCTCTTCGACGGCCCGAGCATCAACCCCGCGCCGATCGAGGCCTCGCTCCGCTACCTCCTGGAGCACGGCAAGGACGAGAACATCGTCTTCCTCTCGCATCTGGGCGACCTCACGGAGAACGGCGCACAGGCCGAATTCGACGCGGCGGGCAAGGCGTTCGAGCTGCTCGACCGGCGCGGCGTGGGCTACAGCGTGCTCGCGGGCAACCATGACATCAGGTCGTCCACGGACGACCAGCGGGGGGCGACGCCGTACCTCGACGTCTTCGGGCCGCAGCGCTTCGCGCACCACCGCACCTTCGGCGGTGCCTCGCCGGACGGCTACAACACCTTCCACCTCTTCACCGCCGCCGGTCGGCAGTGGCTCGTCCTCGCGCTGGACTGGCGGCTGTCGGCGAAGGGCTACGCGTGGGCGAAGGACGTCATCGCGGCGCACCCCAAGACGCCCGTCATCCTCACCACGCACGAGCTGGTCGTCGAGGACGACACCCTCTCCTCGTACGGACAGCGCCTGTGGGACGAACTGGTCGACGATCACGACCAGATCTTCCTGACCCTCAACGGTCACTACTGGCCCGCCGCCCGCGCCACCCGCAAGAACGCGGCCGGGAACGACGTACATCTACACCTGACGAACTATCAGAATCGCTACTACGGCGGCGCGGCGATGATCCGCCTCTACCGCTTCGACCTCGACCGGAACACCATCGACGTCGAGACGATCTCGCCGTGGATCCTGGGCCGGGCCGCCAAGGGCCTCAACGAGCTGGAGCGGCAGGAGATCGAACTCAGCGGCGACGCCGACCGGTTCTCCGTCGCCCTCGACTTCGAGGAGCGCTTCGCGGGCTTCGCGCCGGTGCCCGCCCGACCCTCGCGGCCCGCCTCGCAGATGCTCGTCCGGGACACCGTCGCGTACTGGCGCTTCGACGGACACGACGACGGTACGGCGGTCGAGGGCACGGTCCGCGATCTGTCCGGGCACGGGAACGACCTGACCGTCGTGAAGGTCGCCGACGGCGCCCTCAGCTGGTCGTCGGCCCACCACCCGGACCAGCCGGGCCACGGCAGCCTCACCTTCCAGGGCGGCAAGCCTCCTCTGAAGGGCGCGTACTTGCGCACGGTCGACGGCGCCCCGCTCAACTCGGCGACCTTCCCGCGCGGTTACACCATCGAGGCCTTCTACCAGCTGCCCGACGACTGGGACGCCTCGCACAACGCCTGGGCCTCGCTGATCAGCCGCACCGGCACCGGCGGCGGCGCGGGCAAGACCGCGGACGACCCGGACGAGCCGCTCGCCACGCTCTCCCTGTCCGACGGGCCCGGCCCGCAGTGGGCGGTCCGGCCGCTCAACCAGCAGGGCATCACCACCAACTGGGGGGACGAGACGGCCCGGGAGCAGTGGTGGCACGTCGCCGTCGTCAACGACGGCTCCCACACCACGATGTACGTCCAGGGCTGCCCGGTCGCCCGCAATCCGCACGCCTCCGCCGTCGGACTCACCTCCCTCGGTCTGCCGTGGCTGCTCGGCGGCTACGAGTACGCGGGGAAGATCGACCAGATTCTGCACGGCCGGCTCGGCGACGTCCGGATCGTCGAGCGCGCCCTTCCCGTCACGTCGTTCATGAACCACTGACCCCAAGACCCGAGGGACTCACACGATCATGACCGAGCAGCAACTGCCCGACTGGGCCGATCCGTCCGTCTCCCCCGCCGCGCTGGACCCGCAAGGCATGTCGCGGCGCGGGCTGCTGCGTCGCGCGGGCCTGTTCGGGGCGGCCTTCGCGGTGGGCTCGCTCGCGACTCCCGCGGCCGCCTCCGCCGGACGCTACGGCGGCAACGATCCGCGCCTCGCCTACCTCGTGGGCGACCACCACATCCACTCCGTCTACAGCCACGACGCGAAGTACACGTTCTCCCAACTCGCCCGGGCCGGCGCCCGGTACGGGCTCGACTGGATGGTCTTCAACGAGCACTCCAACTTCGGGCACGCCGACTACGGCGCGAAGCTGGAACACCAGGAGATCCTCAAGGCGCGCGCCCAGAACCCGCGCCAGCTGATCTTCCAGGGCCTGGAGTGGTACATCCCGGCCGCCGAGCACGCCACCGTCTTCGCCGCTCCCGGCCCGCACGAGGTGGACCTCCTTACCCAGTTCGAACTCGCCTACGACGGCAAGCTGCTGGGCTACACGGCGGGCTCCCCGACCCACCCGGACACGGCGCGCAACGAGGCGCACGCGGTCAAGGCCATCGAGTGGCTGGCCGCACAGCGCCGCACCGGGTACGTCGACGACGTCCTCGTTCTCGCCAACCACCCGCTGCGCCTGGGCATCGACTCCCCGCACGAGATGCGCAACTGGCGCGACGCGGCCCCCGAGATCGTGATCGGCATGGAGGGCGCGCCCGGCGCCCAGGGCGGCGGCATCCCCGGCTGGGTCGGCTCCGGCCAGCAGCGCGGCGAGTACGTCAACAAGCCGTCCGAGAACTCCTTCGCCGGGTACCCGCAGGACGCGTACGTTCTGTACGGCGGCTTCGACTGGATGACGGCGACCGTCGGCGGCATGTGGGACGCGATGCTCGCCGAGGGGCGGCTCTTCACGATCACCACCAACTCCGATGTGCACCGCGTCGTCTTCGACACCTGGAAGAACGGCGACTGGGCGCCCGGGCAGAACTTCGACAACACCGGGCACCTCCCCGACCCGGTGAACACCGACACGCAGCAGCCGGGCGGCGACTTCTGGCCCGGCCAGTTCAGCCGCACGCATGTGGGCGTGACCCGCTACGGCTACCGTGCGGTGATGGCGGGCCTGCGCGCGGGCCGGGTCTGGCTGGACCACGGCCATCTGCTCGACGGGCTGGACGTCCGGCTGAAGCGGGACCGCGACCACGGCCCCGGGGTGACCATGGGCGGCCGGCTGCGCGTCCGCAAGGGCGAGAAGCTCACGCTGAGCGTCACCGTGACGACCGCCACGCGCCCCAACCCCCAGGGAATCCTGCCAGAGTTGGCGCACGTCGACGTGATCCGCGGCACGGTGCGCGGCCCGGTGGCCGACCGCGACGACTGGCGGGCGCCCGACACCAGGGTCGTCCACACGCGGGACGTGAGCGGCCGGAAGGGGACCTACACCCTGCGCATCCCGCTGGTCGCCGGCGACGAGTCCTTCTACGTCCGGCTGCGCGGCAGCGACGGCAACCGCAATGGTGCCGGATATCTCGGCGCCTCGATCGACCCGCACGGCCCGATTCCGCACGTGCCCGGCAACGGTGACCCGTGGGTCGATACGTGGTTCTATGCCAACCCGGTCTTCGTCGATGTGGCAGGTGTGTAATGATTCGTCAGTTCCTCGCTCTGGCCTCCCTGTTAGGTGTCTTCACGGTCGGCATGAGTACGTCGTCCGCCGTCGCCGGCGAGCCCCGCTGGACCGAGTCCGGCACGGCGTACGTCGACTCGCTGAGCGGAGGTCAGGGGCTGGCGAGCCGCGCGAACGGCTCACTGCTGTACCGCGGGCTCGCCTCCATCCCCCTGGACCTGCGGATCAAGGGCTGGAACCACGTGGGCGACCCGGACATCGCACAGGGCTATGTGTTCGACGCCTATCAGGGACCGGACACGGCGACCTCGAAGATGTTCGCCGTCACCACACCCGCCGGGAAGCGCTACGAGTACGTCCATCAGCTCGACCCGGGCGAGAAGCTGAACAACTCCTTCGCCACCGTGTCGCCCGACGGGCAGTGGCTGGTGTCGGGCGAGTGGGGCGACCAGAACCGGCTCCAGGTCTTTCCCGCTCCCCTGCTCAATGCGTCGACCCCGCGTACCGGCGGTGCCCTGCCGGAGGTCTGGCAGATCACCCTCGACAAGCCGGTCCGTGACATCCAGGGCTGCGACTTCGTGAACTCCACCCGATTGCTGTGCGCCTCGGACGACGGCTCGCGCACGCTCTTCCCCGAGGACCGGCCGCTGCTCCAGGTCGACCTGGACCGGAACCTGGACGGTCAGCCGGTCACGGGCCATATCACCAGCCTCTTCGCGCTGCCGCAACGCAGCCTGTGCACGAGCGGGACCTACGAGGCGGAGGGCGTGGACTACGACACCGTACGCGGCACGCTCCGGGCCGAGGTGGTCTCGCCCGGAGCGTGCGCGGTGGCGACGACCGTGTACGCGTACCGCCAGGGCTAGAGGTCAGGCGTAGAAACGCGACAGGCTCTGCAGGACGGCGGCGGGCTTCCCGCCGCCGTCGATCTCTATCGTGCCGTCGACGGCGATCTGCACCCCGCCCGGCACGTCCTCGACCGAGGCGAGCCTCGCGACCAGACGGATCCGCGCACCGACCTTCACCGGCGAGGGGAAACGCACCTTGTTCAGGCCGTAGTTGACCTTCGTCGACACGCCCTCGACCTCCAGCAGCCCGGTGAAGAGCGGGATGAAGAGGGAGAGGGTCAGATAGCCGTGCGCGATGGGTGCGCCGAAGGGGCCCTCCGCGGCCTTCTGCGGGTCCACGTGGATCCACTGGTGGTCGCCGGTGGCGTCGGCGAAGGTGTTGATGCGTTCCTGGGTGATCTGGATCCAGTCGCTGGTGCCGAGGTCGCTGCCCGCGAGCTTCTTGAGTTCGTCGAGGCCGTTCACGGTGATGCTCATATGCGCTTCCCTGCTGATGAGTTGGTGGTGCCGTACCGCGTACGGACACGGGACTTGAGGAGCTTCCCTGAGGCGGTGCGCGGGAGTTCGTCCGCGATGACGACCGACTTCGGGATCTTGTACTTGGCGAGGCGTCCGGTGAGCGACGCGAGGACGGCGTCCGGGTCCAGTTCGACCCCCTCGCGGGCGACGACGACCGCGCGCGGCACCTCGCCCCACTTGTCGTCGGCGACGCCGATGACCGCGCACTCGACGATGTCGGGGTGGGCGAGGAGCAGGTCCTCGATCTCGGCGGGGTAGATGTTCTCGCCGCCAGAGATGATCATGTCCTTGATGCGGTCGACGATGAAGACATAGCCGTCCTCGTCGATCCGGGCGGCATCCCCGCTGCGGAACCAGCCGTCGGCGAAGACGGCGGCGGTCTCGTCGGGCAGGCCCCAGTACCCGGGCATGACGTGCGGGCCGCGGACGACCACTTCACCCGTCTCCCCGACGTCGACCGGCGTGAAGTCGGGCCGTACGACCCGCACATCGCTGAAGAAATGCGGCACCCCCGCCGAACCCGCCTTGCCGACCGCGTGTTCCGCGTCCAGGAAGAGGGTGCCGGGCGCGGCCTCGGTCATGCCGTAGCCCTGGAGGAAGGTGAGGCTGCGCTCCTGGTAGGCGGCGATCAGCGGAGTCGGCACCGGCGAGCCGCCGCAGGTGAGGATGCGCAGCGAGGACAGGTCGGCGTCGGCCCAGCGCGGATGCCGGGCCACCTGGTCGAACATGGTCGGCACACCGAACATGAAGGTGATCCGGTGCCGCTCGATCAGGTCGAAGGTGGCCGCCGGGTCGAAGGACTCGACCAGGACGCAGGTGCCGCCCTTGAGGAGCACCGGCAGGGTGAGCATGTTCAGCCCGGCCGTATGGAACAACGGGGCCGAGACCAGGGCGCGTTCGTCGGTGATCAGGTCGTGGTCGACGAGGACGTTGACCGCGTTCCAGGTCAGATTGCCGTGGGTGAGCATCGCACCCTTGGGGCGGCCCGTCGTGCCCGAGGTGTACATGATGATGCAGGTGTCGTTGGCGGTGACGGGCTGGTCCATCGCCTCGTCGTCGGCCCCGGCGATCAACTCCTCGTAGCGGTCGCCGACTTCGACGAACGTCCGCACATCGGTGCTGCCCGGCAGACCCGCGACGAGCCCCGCCAGCGACGGTGCGTAGAGCAGGGCCTTGGCGCCCGAATCGCCCAGCTGGTAGGCGATCTCGGGTCCGGCGAGACGGGGGTTGAGCGGCACGAAGACCGCGCCCAGGACACCCGCCGCGAAGAGCGTTTCGAGGTACGCCGGGTGGTTGGGGCCGAGATAGGCGATCCGGTCGCCGCGGCGCAGGCCCAGGGCGCGCAGGGCGTGGGCGAGCCGGGTCGTGCGGGAGTACAGCTCGGCGTAGTCGACGCTGCGGTCGCCGTGGATCAGGGCGGTGCGGTGCGGGGTCTTGCGGGCCCGGCGTGCGGGCCATGACCCCAGTCCCTCATTGCGCATCTGTCTGCCCCTGTCCGTCGTCGCACATGGGATGGCACATGGGGTGGCCCCTTACGGCGTGAGCCCGAGCAGGCGGGCGGCGTTCTCCTTGAGGATCTTCGGCTTGACCTCGTCCTTGATCGGCAGCTTCGCGAAGTCGGCGAGCCAGCGGTCGGGGGTGAGGACGGGATAGTCGGAGCCGAAGAGGACCTTGTCCTTCAGCAGCGTGTTGGCGTACTGCACCAGCTGGGGCGGGAAGTACTTCGGCGACCAGCCGGACAGGTCGATGTGCACGCCCGGTTTGTGCGTGGCCACCGCGAGCGCCTCGTCCTGCCAGGGGAAGGAGGGGTGCGCCAGGATGATCTTCAGATGCGGGAAGTCGGCGGCCACGTCGTCCACGTGCAGCGGGTTCGAGTACTTGAGCCGGATCCCGCCCCCGCCGGGCACGCCGGCGCCGATCCCCGTCTGTCCCGTGTGGAAGAGGGCGATCGTTCCGGTCTCCTCGATCACCTCGTACAGGTCGTACGCCACCGAGCGGTCGTTGGGGAAGAAGCCCTGGATGCTGGGGTGGAACTTGAAGCCCTTCACCCCGTACTCCTCGACCAGCCGGCGGGCCTGTCTGACCCCCGCCTTGCCACGGAAGGGGTCGATGGAGGCGAACGGGATCAGCACGTCCGGGTTGGCGGCCGCGGCCTCGGCGACCTCCTCGTTCGGGACGGGCTCGGTGCCGGTGGCGGACTCGGCGTCGACCGTGAAGATCACGGCGGCCATCTTCCGCTCGCGGTAGTGCGCGGCGGTCTCCTCCAGGGTCGGCTTGCGCTTTCCCTCGACCTTGAAGTAGGCGCTGGAGGCGTCGTGCAGGTCCTCGCCGAGCGAGGAGTGGCCCTTCGACGACACCTCGGCGTGGGTGTGGACGTCGATCGCGACGAGTTCGCTGAGGTCCATGGTGAGGGCCATCACGCCTCCGGCAGCTTCGGCGCGGGGATCCCGACGGTCTGCGGTTCGGCACCGACCGAGCCGGCCCAGACGTCGGCCAGGGTGTCCGGGGTCCAGCCGCCGTCCGCGTACGCCGCCTTGATCTCCTGCGGATGCGACCAGAGTGCCACCTTGTCGCCGCCGATGCCGATGGCCTGCCCGGTGACCCCGCGGGCGGCCTCGGAGGCGAGGAACGGGACGAGGGCCGCGCAGTCCTCGGGGGTGCCGAAGCCCTCGCCCTTGCGGAGGAAGTCGGGCAGCGGCTCGCCCTGCTTCATGGCCTCGATGTAGGGCGCGAAAGCCGGGATGGTCTCGGTCATCGCGGTCGCGGCGACGGGCACGATCGCGTTGACGGTGATGCCCGCGCGGCCCAGCTCCATCGACCAGGTGCGGGCCATGGCGGCGATGCCCGCCTTCGCCGCGGCGTAGTTCGTCTGACCGAAGTTCCCGCGCTGCCCGGCCGGCGAGCCGACCAGGATCATGCTGCCGCCCTCACCCTGCTCGCGCATCCGCACGGCGGCGGCGCGGGCGCAGGTGAAGGTGCCCTTGAGGTGGGTGGTGATCACCGCGTCGAAGTCCTCGTCGGTCATCTTCCACAGGACCTTGTCGCGCAGGATGCCCGCGTTGGTCACCAGGATGTCGAGCCGTCCGAACTCCTCCACCGCGCGGGCGACGAGCCGGTCGGCGGCCTCGGAGGTGCCGACCGCGACCACCTCGGCGACGGCCCTGCCGCCGGCCTCGGTGATGGACTTGACGGCCTGCTCGGCCACGGCCTCGTCGACGTCGTTGACGACCACGCAGGCGCCGACGGCCGCGAGGGCGTGTGCGTAGGCCAGGCCGAGGCCACGGCCGCTGCCGGTGACGACGGCGACCTTGCCGGTGAGATCGATGCTGGGCACGAGGGGTCCCTTCGAAGCTACGGATCAGCAAGCGCGGCCTGGGATGCCGAGCTGCGGCTACGAGATCGAAGCTAAGGACAATAATTGTTGACGTCAATAGTTGTTGCCGACTCATCCGTGCGTCATGCTGTGCGTAGTACGGCGTGGTAGCTGTGCGCGGTACGGCGCCGTCGTGAGCGCGGTACGGCCTCACGCCGTACAGAAGTACATCCGAACCGCCCCGCTCGGGGCCCGGCCCAGGGAGCCCGTCATCGCAGGTCAGCAGCGCGCGACAGAAATTGCCGGAGGCCCTGCCCCCATCGATGCCCAGGAACCGTGGATGCGCGGACTGCACGCGGACACCGGCTACCTCCTGTACCGGCTGGGGCTGCGCTCGGGGCAGCTGTTCAACACGTTCCTGCAGGAGTCGGGCCTCCGCCTGCGCCACTACGCGCTGCTCCGCTTCCTCGCCACCTCCGAAGGCGCGCTGCAGCGGGAACTGAGCTCGCGGCTCGGCTACGACCCGAGCGCGATCGTCGGGCTCGTCGACGATCTGGAGAAGCTCGGTTTCGCCGAGCGCCGCCCTTCACCGGACGACCGTCGCAGCCGGATCGTCGTGCTGACCGAGGACGGCCGGGCCTTCCTGCGCGACACCGACGAAGCCGGCCTGCGCGTCACGAACGATCTGCTCCAGCCCCTCGCCCCCGCCGAGCGAGCCACCCTGCACGCCCTCCTGCAACGGGTCGCGGAGACCGAACTCAACTCATGACCACCCTGTCCGCGCCCGACCGCCTGCTCGCCGTGCTCGCCGCCTTCGACCACGAGCACCCGGCCCTGTGCCTGTCCGACATCAGCCGCCGGGCCGGGCTCACCCTCACCACGGCCCACCGGCTGGTCGGCGCGCTCACCGAATGGGGCGCCCTGGAACGGGACGAGGACGGCGTCTACCACGTGGGCCTGCGACTGTGGGAGATCGCGGCGCTCGCCCCACGGGGCCTGGCGCTGCGGCAGATCGCGCTGCCCTACCTGGAGGACCTGTACGAAGCCACGCACGAGAACGTGCAGTTGGCGGTCCGTGACGGCTCCGAGGTCGTCTACATCGAGTGGATCTCCGGGCGCTCCGCGGTCGGCGTCCGCATCCAGGTGGGCGCCCGCTGGCCGCTGCACGCCACGGGTGTGGGGCTCGCGCTCCTCGCCCACACCGAGGCGGCGCTCCAGGAGGCGTACTGCGACCGTCCGCTCGCCTCGTTCACCCCGCACACCATCACGGACCCGGCTCGGCTGCGCCGCCTGCTGGCCGAAGTGCGGCGCACGGGGGTCGCGGTGAGCAGCCGTCAGGTCACCGACGACGCCCTGTCGGTGGCCGCTCCGGTACGCGGCACGGGCGGGACGGTCGTCGCGGCCGTCTCGGTGGTCGTGCCCGAGTCCGACGCACAGGTACCGGCGTTGATCCCGGCGGTACGGCTGGCGGCGCGCGGGATCTCACGGGCGCTCGGATGGCAGCCCGAAACGCGGGCGGCGCGCGACGCGTAGGACGCCGGATATCCCTCTCATCGGTGAGGACTTCGCCGCCCGGCGGTCGGGATACTGGGACGGCCCTTGCCTTGAGGAGCCGTGTATGTCCGCTCAGTCCTGGTTCGCGCCCGCCGTCTCCCGATGGAGGGCGGTGTTCTCACCCACCGCACTCCGATGGCGGTCGGTCTTCGCGCGGTTGCGCACGACGCATCCCTACGTTCTCGACACCGCGCTCGCCGCGCTGGTGCTGTTCGCCGCCTCGCTGCAGTGGATGTTCCCCGACGAGGGAGACGACCGGCTGTCCTGGCAGGGGTTCCTGCTGGCGGTCGGCACCGCGGTGCCGCTGGTGTGGCGGCGACGGGCGCCCTTCCTGTCGGCCTGCGCGGTGTCGATCTGCACGCCCGCCATGGCGCTGTATCACGCACCGCCACCGAACGTCGCCTACGGCGGACTGGTCGTCCTCTACACCGTGGCCACACTCTGCCCGCCCGCACAGCGCCGGTTCATGCTGGTGACCTGGCTGGTCGGCGCCTCACTGACGATGATGGCCAAGGAACACGCCCAGCCCTTCGAGTACGCCTTCCATCTGACGAGCTTCCTCAGCGCGTACGCGCTCGGGATCCTCACCCGCGTCCAGCGCGCGTACACCGCGGAGCTGGAGGACAGGGCCCGCCGTCTGGAGCGGGAGCGCGCCGCCGACACGGCGCGGGCGACGGCGCAGGAACGCGCCCGGATCGCCCGGGACATGCACGACATCCTGGCCCACGCGGTGAGCCTGATGGTGGTCCAGGCCGAGGCCGGCCCGGTGGTCGTGCGCAGCGATCCGGAACGCGCCGAGGCGGCCTTCGACGCGATCGCGACGAGCGGGCGCGACGCGATGCGACAGCTGCGGCGCATCCTCGGCGTGCTCAAGGAGGAGCAGGTGAACGGGGCATCGGCCCGGTTGCCGCAGCCCGGCATCGCGGCCCTGGCCGAACTGGTCGGCCAGGTCGCGGAGTCCACCGGCCTGCGGGTGGACTTGAGCACGACCGGCGCGCCCCGCCCGCTGCCCGCGGACACCGAGGTCGCCGCCTACCGGGTGGTGCAGGAGGCCCTCACCAACACCGTGAAGCATGCGTACGCTTCCACGGCACGGGTCGAACTCGACTGGACGGAGGACGCGTTGACGCTCACGGTGACGGACGACGGGCGGGGGCCGGGTACACGTGGGCCCACCACACCACCCGGCGGTCACGGGCTGATCGGCATCCGGGAGCGGGCCACCGCCTGCGGTGGCAGCGCGGACTCGGGGCGCGGTCCCGACGGCGGCTTCCGTGTCGCGGTACGCCTGCCCGCCACCGCCGGCCGGCAGGCGGCCCTGGGGTGAGCATCCGCGTGGTGGTCGCCGACGACCAGGAGCTGGTGCGCAGCGGCTTCAGCATGATCCTGGAGGCGCAGCCGGACATCGAGGTGGTGGCGGAGGCCGGGGACGGCGTGGAAGCCGTGGCGGCGGTACGGGAGCACGCGCCCGACGTGTTGCTGCTCGACATCCGTATGCCGCACATGGACGGTCTGGAGGCGGCCCGTCTGGTGTGCGCGGAGTCCGGCTGCAAGGTCGTCATGCTGACCACGTTCGACCTCGACGAGTACGTGTACGAGGCGCTGTACGCGGGCGCGAGTGGCTTTCTGCTCAAGGACGTTCGGCGTGACGACCTGGTGCACGCGGTGCGTGTCGTCGCGGCGGGCGACTCGCTCCTCGCGCCTTCGGTGACCCGCCGTCTGGTCGCCGACATCATCCGGCGCCGCCACGCCGAGGCGGCCACGGAACCCGCGCCGGGCCGACTGGAAACCCTCACCGCCCGCGAGGAGGAGACCCTGCGGCTGCTCGCCCGCGGCCTGTCCAACGCGGAGATCGCGACGACGCTCTTCGTGAGTGAACACACCGTCAAGACCCATGTCAGCAACATGCTGGGCAAGCTGGGACTGCGGGACCGGGTGCAGGCGGTGATCTGCGCCTACGAGACGGGTCTGGTGACACCCGGCGCCTCCTAGGTCCTGTTCGGCGGGCAGGACCGGCTCCCTCGCAGGAGTGAGGCAGGACCCGGTATCCGTCGCGAGGGGGAGTTCCCGAAACCGCTCCCCCCGGCGATACGGTGACCCCCTGTCCGGCGCGACGCTGAGTGGCGATGTCACCGACCGCACCCACCGCCGGGAGGCGTACCGTGCTCGCCACGATCTCCCGGGCGGCGACCCGCCGCCCGCTCACCGTGATCCTCGTCTGGCTGCTCATGCTGCTGATCGGCTTCGGCCTCGGCACGGGCGTGTTCAGCCGGCTCGTCGACTCGGTGCCCGATGTCCCGGGCACCGAGTCGGACCGGGCCGCCGCCTACCTCGACCGCGTCGACAAGAGCGGTGAGTCGATCACCGCCGTCGTCGCGGGCACCTCGGTCTCCGACCCCGGTCTGCGGTCCCAGGTCGGACGTGCGGTCGCCGATCTGCGTACGGTCTCGGGAATCGCCGACGTGCCCGACCCGTACCGCACCCACGGCCTCACCTCCGAGGACGGCAAGGCCCTCGTCATCCCGGTGACGCTCAAGGGCGACCTGAAGTTCAAGGACAAGAAGAAGGCCGTGGACACCGCGGCCGAGCGCATCCGGCAGATCAACGCGCCCGAAGTCCACGTCAGCGGCGGCCTGTTGCTCGGCCAGCAGATGAGCGGGCGCGCCCAAGGAGACGTACAGCGGGCCGAGTTGATCTCCCTGCCGGTCGTCCTGGCGCTGCTGCTCGTCGTCTTCGGAGGGCTGCGGGCGGCCGGGCTGCCCCTGCTGATCGCGATCAGCGGAGTCGCGGGCGCGTTCCTGGCGCTCTTCGTCTTCAGTCAGTTCACCGACATCTCGGTGTACGCGATCCAGGTGACCACCATGCTGGGTCTCGGACTCGCCGTGGACTACGCGCTGTTGATGGTGGTTCGCTTCCGCGAGGAGCGACGGCACACCGACGATGTCATCGAAGCCGTGCACCGTACCGTCGCCGGCGCCGGGCGCACCGTCCTGTTCTCCGGGCTCACGGTGGCCGTCAGCCTCACCGGGCTGCTGGTGTTCCCCAGCCCGTTCCTGCGCAGCATGGGTCTGGCCGTGGCCGCCGTGGTCGTCGTCGACATGCTCGCCGCGGTCACCCTGCTGCCGGCGCTGCTGGCCCTCCCCCACGCTCGGCTGCGCTCGCGCGGGGGGACCCCCACCGGCGCCCGCATCGCACCGGCTCGCGCCCCTCATGAGGACGCCGGCTCCAAGTCCGGTTCCAGGTTCGGCCTCAAGTCCGGCGCCGACCCCGACAACGAAGGCCGCGTCTTCGCCCGCCTCGCCCGGTTCGCCGCGCGCCGTCCCCTCGTCATCCTGGCCACCCTCGTCCCGGCCCTGCTGGTCCTCGCGCTGCCCGTCGCCGGAATGAAGATCAGCATCGGGGACGCGAAGCAACTGCCCACCAACACCGAGGCACGGCAGCTGTACGACACCGTGGACGCCCACTTCCCGCCCGGCACCGGGGTCTCGCCGGTGACCGTGGTGGTGCGCCCTGGAGCGGCCCCGGACATGGTGGCCCGGATCCGTGCTCTCTCCGACACGACCGACTCCCGCGCCCTGCCGGGCGGCGCCACGCTGGTGCACCTCCAGCCGACCGGCAGCGTCGACGGCAAGGCGGCGACCGATCTGGTCGAGCGGGTACGGCAGGTGCGCGGGAGTGAGCCCGTCGAGGTCACCGGCGTCGCGGCCCGGCTGGTCGACTTTCGCGAGATGCTCGCCGAGCGGGCGCCCTGGGCGGCGGCCACCGTGCTGCTCGGTATCTTCGCGCTGCTCTTCGCCTTCACCGGCTCGGTCCTGATTCCGCTGCGGACCATCGCGACCACACTGCTCAGCCTGGGCGCCGCGCTCGGCGCGGTGGTCTGGGTCTTCCAGGACGGGCATCTGGCCGGGGCGCTGGGCGCCGAAGGGCTGGGCTCACTCAGCCTGACGGCTCCGCCGCTGATCATCGCGATCGCCTTCGGGCTCGCCATGGACTACGAGCTCTTCATCCTCGCCCGGATGCGCGAGACCTGGCTGCGGACCGGCGACGCCCAGGAGGCCGTGGTGACCGGTCTGCGCCGCTCCGGACGCGTGGTCAGCTGTGCCGCACTGCTCCTCGCGATCGTCTTCGGGGCGTTCATGACCGGCGGCTTCTCCCCCATCCTGCAGATCGGCCTCGGGCTCACCCTTGCCGTCCTGATCGACGCGACCGTCGTACGGATGCTCCTCGTACCGGCGACGATGGCACTGCTCGGGCGACGCGTGTGGTGGGCGCCGGGCGCCATGCGACGGGCGCACGACCGGTTCGGGGTGAGCGAGGAAGCGCCGTCTCAGCCTCAGCTGACCGGCGTCTGAGGGCCTGCCCTGTCGTCAACCTCCCTCTTGCCAGCGGGCTCATGACGGGAGGTTGACGACAGGGGCCGGCCGAAGCACTCGGGCCCCGTCGCCGCCCGGCGACGGGGCCCGTGTCCGTCACGTGGCCGAACGAGACCCGGTACGAAACGGCCCGCTCAGCCGGGCAGCGCGGCGAGCAGCCGTCGGTCCCGTGGGGCCGCCCCGCGGTCGAGGCGGGTGTCCAGCAGGCGCCGGGCCGCGTCACAACGGCCCGCCGAGACAAGGGCGTACAGCAGGGTCTCCTCGACGACCTCACGCTGGGCCGCGCTGCCGCCCACCTTGCGGAGCACCGGCAGGAGCGCGTCGAGGCCGCGGGCGGCCTCGTGGAAGCGTTCCTCGACCAGGGCGGTGAAGGCCTGGCAGAGCGGCACGATGACCTCCCGCTGGACGGGGTCGGCCCCCGCGGCGTGGTCCCGCAGGCGGCGCAGGGCCGCCACGTCCCCGGCGGCGGCGAGAGCGACCGCCGCGTGCAGCGCGGTGAAGGCGGTCGCGGGCCGCTCGACCACCTCGCGCGCGACGGTGCCGAGAACGTCCGCCGCGGGCACCTGCCCACGCCAGCTGTCGCTCAGCCGGGCCCGCCACAGCAGCGACCCGGAGTCGACCAGCGCCCGCACCCCGGTCACCCGCCCCGGCGCGAGCTGCGCGAACCACCGCTTGCGTACGGCGGCACGGTCGTCCAGGGCGAGTTCGTGCAGCGCGATGTGCCAGGAGAAGTGCGCCCGGTGGACGGCGCCCCGGCCCTGCCCGGACACCCAGGCGTCGAGCCAGTCGCGGCCCACCTCGTGCGCCCCGGACTCGTAGTGGACGTGGGCCAGCGCGTGCACGGCGTGCCCGGAGGCGGGTTCGATGGCCAGGGCGCGGTGCGCCAGCTCGGCGGCCTCGTGGAAGCGGCCCTGTTCCTGGCGCAGGAACGCCAGCAGCGAGGTGTGGAACCAGTGCCCGTCGGACGCCGGCGAGGTGCGCTCCACCAGGCGCAGCGCGTAGGCGTCGTCGAGGTCGTTGATACCGGAGAAGGCGATGGTCGGCACGGCGGCGGCGAGCGCCAGCGCGTCGGCGGGGTGCCTGCCGAGATGCCCGAGCAGGGCTAGGGCACCCCCGTCCGAGGAGTCGTCGTGGACGCGCCGCGTCACGACGTCCACGAAGGAACGCTCCCGCTCGTCGGCCCGTTCGCGTGCGGAGCGCTGCGCGTCGGCGAGGGCCCTGGGTACGTCGACGTCGGCGCCGCACTCGTGACCGAGCAGGGCGAGGGCCGCGTGCGCGAGCGCGAATCCGGGGTCGAGGGCGACCGCGCGGCCGAAGGCGACCTCGGCGCCGGCCCTGACCTTGAGGACCCGGTCGAGCCCGGTGCGGTAGGCGGCGGCCGCCTCGGCGTGGGTGGACAGCCCGAGCCCGTGCCCGTCGACGGGCCGCCGGCGCACGGTTCGCCGGGGTGTCGACAGCGGCGCGAGCAACTCCTGGGCCAGGGCGGCGGCCTGGACACGGATCTCCGGGACGGCGGTGGTCTCCCAGAGCTCGCCGCGGCGGGGAGCACCGAGCGTGAACAGCCGGCTCTCGCCGCGGCCTTCGGCGTCGAGGAGACGGCCGTCCCGGGTCGCGGCGCCCATGCCCAGCGGGCCGCGCACCGCGGCACCGGAGTCGAACAGCGAACGCCACAAGGGGTCTTCGAGACGCGGGCCGGGACCGGTGCAGTCGATGACCCAACCCGTGCGTATGTTCTGGCCGTCGGAGAGGGTGACCAGCACCGACCCATCGTCCAGGACGGCGGCGTCGGTGACCGTTGCGGCGTGCACCCGCAGTCGCCGGGCCGTACGGGCACGGGACACCGACTCGGCCGTCGCGGGCGCCATTCGATGGCGATGCGTGTTCCACAGCGCGCCCTCGCGCTCCAGGAACGCGACCCGCTCCTCGGGGGTGAGGCTGCGCCACAGCCGGGCGGTGTGCGGCCGCAGGCTGTCGAGCGCCGGGCGCCAGTCGCCGTGGGTACGGACGGCCCGGCCGATGTGCCGGTAGACCGTCCTGCGCAACGCGGAGAGCGACGGCACCTCGAGTCCGTCGGGGGCGGCCATCGTCGCGGCGGGGCCGATCGCGTGCGGCTGGGGCAGCAGGCCGCGCCGGGAGACGGCGTGCACGGTGCGCCCGGGCCGGTCGAGGCTCAGGGCCAGGTCCACGGCGGTGAGTCCTGTCCCGACCAGCAGGACGTCGGCCGGTTCGGCGAGCGGACCGTCGAGGGCGCCCGGCGCCCAAGGGGACCGTACGAAGCGCTCGGACGTACGCAGTCGGGGCGGGGCCCAGTCGTCGCGCGCGGCGGCCGGCCCGGTGGCGAGTACCGCACTGTCGGCCATCAGGCGTTCCCCACTGGCGAGTTGAAGCTCCACCCCGCCGTCGGAGGCGCGGGTACAGCTCTCCGCGCGGGTCCGCAGCCGACGTACGGCGACCGTGCCGTGGGCGCGGACGATCGCCTGGGCCAGTGCGTCGGCCAGATAGGCGCCGTACCGGTACCGGGTGGCGAAGTCGGCGCCCCTGACGGCGGGTTCGCCGTGTCGGCACAGCCAGCGGGTGAAGTGGCCGGGGTCGTCGGGATAGCAACTCATACCGCTCGCGGGCACGTTGAGCCGATGCCGTGGGTCGGGGGTGGCGTACGCCGTGCCGCGTCCGGCCTCCGGGGCCGGGTCGACCAGGACGAGGTCGAGGGGTGCCCGGCGACGCGCCGCCGTCTCGCACAGCTGGACGGCGGTCAGCGTGCCGGCCGCGCCCGCTCCGATGATGGCCACGGTGTGCCGCTTGGGGGCTGGAATCACGGATACCTCCGGCGGGGGTGTGCTGCGGGACCGGTAAGCGGAACTCCTTCTTCACTATTCCGACCGGAGAGGTGGGGAACGGTCCCCCGGGCGCGATCTCACCGGAAACTCAGAGCGCCGGTCGGCTGCTTCATACTCTGTTCACAATCCACCGCGGCCCGACAACCGTGGTTTCAGGCCGTCCCTCAGGGCGTCTTCACAGGAATCTCAGGTTGAGCCCCTCGGATTCAAAGATTCAACCCATGGAAGGGGCGCAGGATGCACCCGCAGTGGTGGTGATCGAAGAACCCAGGAAAGGCGTGCCGTGGGCGTCCCTCAGATATCGAACCGGTCCGGGCAGACAGCGAACCGGTCCGAGCCGGCGCGGAGCGGGTCCGAGCGGCCGGCCTGGTCACGGCGCGGAATCCTCACCGTGCTCGGCGCCGTCCCGGCAGTCGCGCTGACGGGCTGCAGCGGCTCCGCGGACGCCTCGGAGGGGACGGGCGCGACGGCGGCCGCGGGCGCAAAGACCCAGGCCCAGGCCAAGGTCAAGGAACCCACCGTCACCGTCACCCCCGCCGACGGCACGAAGAAGGCCGATTTCACGAGCCCGGTCGAGGTCGCCGTGGCGAACGGCACCCTTGCGAGCGTCGGGGTCACCGGCAACGACGGCTCCACTCTGGCCGGTTCCTTCAACGACGCCCGTACGAAATGGACCTCCACCAGGAATCCGTACTCGGGCACGAAATACACGGTCACAGCGACACCACAGGGCGCCGACGCGCACACCGCGACCTTCGTCACGAAGTCCCCCGGCGAGACCTTCGTGGGCTATTTCACTCCCGAGGCGAATGCGACCTCCGGTGTCGGCATGCCCGTGTCGATCAACTTCACCCAGGCCGTCAAGGACCGCGCCGCCGTCGAAAAGGCGATCACGGTGACGGCCGAGCCCGCGGTCGAGGTGGTCGGCCACTGGTTCAGCGACACCCGGCTCGACTTCCGGCCCGAGGCGTACTGGGCCGCGGGCACGAAGATCACGCTGAGCCTGCGGCTCAAGGACGTCGAGGGAGCGAACGATGTCTACGGCGTCCAGTCCAAGAACGTCACCTTCCACATCGGCCGCCGCCAGATCAGCACGGTCGACCTGACGAAGAAGACGATGACGGTCGAGCGGGACGGATCGACGCTCGCCAGCTACCCGGTGACCGGCGGCGACGCCGAGCACACCACCTGGTCCGGGATCATGGTGATCAGCGAGCGGTTCCGGCAGACCCGCATGGAGTCCTCGACGGTCGGTCTCGGCGACGAGTACGACATCTCCGACGTCCCGCACGCCCAGCGGTTGACCACCTCCGGCACCTTCATCCACGGCAACTACTGGGCCCCGACGTCGGTCTTCGGCACCAGCAACACCAGCCACGGCTGCATCGGCCTGCACGACGCCAAGGGCGCGAACGACACCTCCGTGCCGGGCTCCACGTTCTACAACAGCTCGATGCTCGGCGACGTGGTGATCGTCAAGAACTCGGGCGAGAAGACCGTGGACCCCGCCAACGGCCTCAATGGGTGGAACCTGTCCTGGGCGGACTGGAAGGCGGGGAGCGCTCTGTAACGGTTTCACCGAGGGGCGGGGAGCGGCGGATCGCCGTGACCCGCCCCCTTCGCATGCACCGCCCTTCTTTCACGGCGTGAACTCCCATGCGCCCAAAAGACTTTCTCGGCTTCACCTCTTGACGGCCGGAGTGACAGAGAGCACATTGTCCGCGCAGCTGCTTTGAGAGCGCTCTCAAATCGCGTGGGAGCGCTCCCCACTTCACCCGCGCACCCCACTCCGTACCGAAGAGGCACCCATGAGTGAAACTTCCGGCACACCCGGCGCATCCGGCAGACGCCGCCCTCTGCGGCGCGTACTCATCGCCGTGTTCAGCACCCTCGGCCTGGCGGCCGCCGCCGCCACGGCCGCCACCCTCCCCGCCAACGCCTCCGCCCCCACACCCCCGTCCGGCTGGTCCCAGGTCTTCCTCGACGACTTCAACGGGGCCGCCGGATCCGGCGTCAACACCGCCAACTGGCAGTACACGACGGGCACGAGCTACCCCGGCGGGCCCGCCGGCTTCGGTACCGGCGAGGTCGAGACCATGACCTCCAGCACCAACAACGTCTCGCTCGACGGCGCAGGAAACCTCCGGATCACCCCACGGCGTGACGCCGCGGGCAACTGGACGTCGGGCCGCATCGAGACGAACCGCTCCGACTTCCAGCCGCCCGCAGGCGGCAAACTCCGCGTCGAGGCCCGGCTCCAGATGCCGAACGTGACCGGCGCCGCCGCCAAGGGCTACTGGCCCGCCTTCTGGATGCTGGGCGCCCCGTACCGCGGCAACTGGTGGAACTGGCCCGGTGTCGGCGAGCTGGACATCATGGAGAACGTCCAGGGCATCAACAACGAGTGGGCCACGATGCACTGCGGCACCAGCCCGGGCGGCCCCTGCAACGAGAAGTCCGGCATCGGCGGCCAGAAGGTCTGTGAGGGCACGACCTGCCAGGGCGGCTTCCACACCTACGCCGTGGAGTGGGACAAGTCGACCAGCCCCGAGGAGATGCGCTTCTACCTCGACGGGGTCAACTTCCATACGGTCAGGCAGAATCAGGTCGACGCGACGACCTGGGCCAATGCCACCAACCACGGCTACTTCATCATCCTGAACGTCGCGATGGGCGGCGAGTTCCCGGCGGCCTTCGGCGGCGGCCCCGACGGCGGCACGGACCCCGGCCACCCGCTCGTGGTCGACTACGTCCAGGTCCTCCAGTCGACCGGCGGTGGCGGCACGACCCCGCCGCCCACTACCCCGCCGCCCTCCGGCAACCGTGACGCCTACAGCGCGATCCAGGCCGAGTCGTACGACGGGCAGGCAGGCGTCGGCACCGAGACCACCACGGACACGGGTGGCGGCCAGAACATCAGCACGCTCGCGAACGGCGACTACGCGCTCTACAAGGGGGTCAACTTCGGTTCCACGGCGGCCAAGCAGTTCTACGGCCGGGTCGCGAGCGGCGCGGCGGGCGGCGTCAGCGGACTCGTCGAGGTGCGTCTCGACAGCCGTACGAGCGCGCCGATCGGCAGCTTCGCGGTGGCCAACACCGGTGGCTGGCAGGCCTGGCGAACGGTGCCCGCGAACATCAGCTCCGTCACCGGAACCCACGACGTCTATCTGACCTTCACCAGCGGTCAGCCGGCGGACTTCGTGAACGTCAACTGGTTCGACTTCGGCCACTGACACGGGAGTTGACGAATGATCACATACTCCCCGGCCAGGTCCAGAGTGCCACGCCCCGAGGTCAGGCGGCTGGTGACGGCCGTCCTGACCGCCCTCCTCACGGTGCTGGCGCTCGGCCTGGCCGGGGCGGTGCCTGCCAGCGCCGCCGCCGACTTCACCCAGGGCGTCACCTCGACCGGCTCCGGTTCGGTCCAGATCTGGTTCAAGCCGACCACCCCAGCGTCCCTGGTCGATGTGCACTACCTGTCCCCCAGTGCCGGTCAGCAGAACTTCCGGATGGCCAACAACGCGGGGATCTGGCAGCAGAACGTCGGCGGCCTGTCGAGCGGCTTCACCCTGGAGTACTGGTTCACGTACGAGAAGGGCGGACCGCTCTACGACACCCCGCATTTCACCTACACCGTCGGCAGCGGCGGTGGGGGCGGTGGCGGGGGCGGCACCGGCAGCTTCCCGATCACCTTCCAGAACAACACCCGTGGGACGTACGCGAATTCACAGATCTACGTCACCGTGCTCGGTCAGGTGACGCCCGGTCAGTGGTCGTACATGAAGTCCGACGGGACCATGACCCGCATCAACCACCTGGACGCGAACGCGCCCGGACACCTGACCAAGAACGGCGTGAACTACCCCAACATGTCGTTCACGCTCGCCCAGTCGGGCGGCTCGGTCCCCTCCCCCACGTCGATCCGGGGCGGCCGGATCTACGTCTCCCTCGGCTCGCCCCTGTACATCCCGGTCTCCCCGGACGACCAGGGCTGGGGCGGCCCCGACCTGCGCAACCCGAACGACCCCAACACCGACGTCTACTACGACTGGTACGAGTACACGTATGTCTTCGGGCAGGTGGCCTTCGGCGGCAACACCACGCAGGTCGACCAGTTCGGCTTCCCGATGACCTCACGGCTGACGCAGACGTCGAGCGGCTACGACACCACGCGGGGCATCACGCTGACCCGCGCCCAGGTCATGTCCCAGTACGCCGCCTCGGTGGGCGCGGCCTTCAAGCCGCTGCAGAACACGTACCGGATCATCGCCCCGCGCTCCTCCAACCTCTTCCTCGCGGGAGGCTCCCAGGCGAACTACCTCCAGTCGTACGTCGATCAGACCTGGTCGTACTACTCCACCCATCCCTTCAAGCTGACCCGGCTCGGTGAGACCTTCTCGGGACAGGTCTCCGGGAACACCCTCACCTTCACCAAGAACGGCGCCGGTCCCTACACGCTCCAGAAGCCGTCCTCCCCGGACGTCGTGGCCTGCGCGGGCAGGCTGGCCTCGGGCAGTGACCCGGAGAAGCAACTCGGCGCGGAGTTCTGCGCCGCGTTCAACCGGGGCGTGCCCCTCGACACCTCGGCCTGGTACACCCCGTCCGCCTACTACACCGGAGGCATCAAGAACGACTACGCCGCGTTCCTGCACACCGTTGGTCTCGACAAGCGTGCCTATGCCTTCCCCTACGACGACATCAACGACCAGTCGTCGGTGCAGATCCTGGGCAACGCGGACCCGCCGACCGGGCTGACGCTCGGCATCGGCTGGTGATCCACACTCGGTGAAGAAGTAAAGAGGGGGCGGGCCCGACGGCCCGCCCCCTTTCGGCGCGGCAACGCCCGCCCCCTCAGCGCAGCTCCGCCCGGAATGCCGCCGGGGTCGTGTCCGTGTGCTGATGGAAGAACTTGGAGAAGTTGGCCGAGTCGGGGAAGCCTACGGCGACGCCGATGCGGCCGATGGGCATCTCCGTGTGGGCCAGGAGCCGTTTGGCCTCCAGGATCACCCGCTTGTCGATGAAGCCCTTCGGGGTCTCGCCGGTGGCCGCGCGCACCGCGCGGACGAGGGTGCGGCGGGAGTAACCGAGGGCGTCGGCGTACGCGCTGACGCTGTGGTTGGTGGCGAAGCCCTTCTCGACCGCGTCCCGGAAGCGGGTGAAGGTGGTGTCGGTCCGCTCGCGCGCCGCCTCGGCGGAGCTCGCCGCGAGATGGGCGAGGCGCAGCAGGAACGCGGTCAGGGAGTGCCGCAGTACCGCGGTGTGCAGACTGAGCGGCAGCGTGGTCGTGTCGTTGTACTCGCGCTCCAGCTGGGCGAGGGAGTCCTCCAGGGCGGCGAGCTGGGCCGCGTCGGGGTGCAGCAGCGGGGGCTGGTCGTAGCGGTAGAGGCCGGTCGCCTCGACCGTGGCGCGGGGCAGGAAGCCGGGCTGCATGATCAGGGCGGTCCCCCCGTACTCGCCTCCCCTGGAGAAACGGTGGACCTGACCCGGCCGGATCCACAGCAGATCGCCGGCCGTGACCTCGTACTCGGTGAAGTCGACCATGTGCGTCACCGGACCCCCGCGGAACAGCATCACCACGTGGAAGTCGATGCGGTGCACACGGTCCAGCGGTGCCTCCTCGGCCCAGGCGCGGTCGGGCTCCATCGGCCGGACCTGCATGCCGACGCCGCTCACGCTCAGGTCGATGGGGAAGGGAAACGTTCTGATCCCGTCACCGTCTTGGATGGTTCTGTCTGCCATGTCCCTCTCGCGTCGGCTCGGTACGGCGCTCCGTGTCCCACTTTCACCGAAGGCTGACACACGGGCACCTTCCCCGGCAAAAGTCAGACTTTTAGTTTTGAACACGTCCGAGCACCTACCCCGCTCCCATCGAGGACTTCTTGAAGATGAGCACGCAGACACCCGACAGCTTCTCCGACGGATTCGAGTGGTCCGAGCTGGACCGGCGTGCCGTCGACACCGCCCGCCTCCTGGCGGCCGATGCCGTACAGCAGGTCGGAAACGGCCACCCGGGCACCGCGATGAGCCTGGCCCCGGCCGCGTACACGCTCTTTCAGAAGGTGATGCGTCACGACCCCGCCGACCCGGAGTGGACCGGCCGCGACCGCTTCGTCCTCTCCCCCGGCCACACCTCGCTGACCCTGTACACCCAGCTCTTCCTGTCGGGCTACGAGCTCGGGCTCGACGACCTGAAGGCGTTCCGTACGCACGGGTCGAAGACGCCGGGTCACCCGGAGTACGGGCACACGGCGGGCGTCGAGACGACGACCGGCCCGCTCGGCCAGGGTGTCGCCAACGCGGTGGGCATGGCGATGGCCGCCCGCTACGAGCGCGGCCTCTTCGACCCCGAGGCCCCCGAGGGCGAGTCCCCGTTCGACCACACCATCTGGGCGATCGTCTCGGACGGCGACCTGGAGGAGGGCATCTCCGCCGAGGCCTCGTCCCTCGCCGGCCACCAGAAGCTCGGCAACCTCGTCTTCGTCTACGACGACAACCACATCTCCATCGAGGGCGACACGGCGACGGCCTTCTCCGAGGACGTGCTGAAGCGCTACGAGGCGTACGGCTGGCACGTGCAGCGGATCGAGCCCGCGCTGGGCGGCGACATCGACGTCCACGCGCTGTACACGGCTCTCAAGACGGCACAGGCCGAGACCGAGCGCCCCTCCATCATCGCGATGCGCACGATCATCGCCTGGCCCGCGCCGAACGCGCAGAACACCGAGGCCTCCCACGGCTCCGCGCTCGGCGCCGAGGAGATCGCGGCCACCAAGCGGATTCTGGGCTTCGACCCCGAGCGGACCTTCCAGGTGGACGCCGAGGTCCTGGACCACGCCCGGACCGCCCTCGACCGGGGCGCCGAGGCGCACGCCGCCTGGGACAAGCAGATCGCCGAGTGGCGTACCACGCAGGCCGAGCACGCCAAGCTCTTCGACCGTGTCGTCGCCGGTCAACTGCCCGAGGGCTGGGAATCCGCGCTGCCGGTCTTCGAGGCGGGCCCGTCCGTGGCGACCCGCGCCGCCTCCGGCAAGGTCCTGCAGGCACTCGGCGGTGTGCTCCCCGAGCTGTGGGGCGGCTCCGCCGACCTGGCCGGCTCGAACAACACCACCATCGACAAGACCTCCTCCTTCCTGCCGAAGGGCAACCCGCTGCCGGAGGCCGACCCCTACGGCCGCACCGTCCACTTCGGCATCCGCGAGCACTCGATGGCCGCGGAGATGAACGGCATCGCGCTGCACGGCAACACCCGCATCTACGGCGGCACCTTCCTGGTGTTCTCCGACTACATGCGCAACGCCGTGCGCCTGTCCGCGCTGATGCAGCTCCCGGTGACGTACGTGTGGACGCACGACTCCATCGGCCTCGGCGAGGACGGTCCGACGCACCAGCCGGTCGAGCACCTCGCCTCGCTGCGCGCCATTCCCGGCCTCAACATCGTCCGCCCGGCCGACGCCAACGAGACGGCGATCGTCTGGGCCGAGATCCTCAAGCGGCACGCTCTCAACCCGGCCCCGCACGGCCTCGCGCTCACCCGTCAGGGCGTGCCCACCTACGAGGCCAACCCCGAGGCGGCGAAGGGCGGTTACGTCCTGCGCGACTCCTCCACCCGGACGCCGGACGTCGTTCTCATCGCCACCGGCTCCGAGGTGCAGCTCGCCGTCGCCGCGCGCGAGCGGCTGGAGGCCGAGGGCGTGGGGACGCGTGTCGTGTCGATGCCGTCCGTGGAGTGGTTCGAGGAGCAGTCCGCGGAGTACCGCGAGAGCGTCCTTCCGCCGTCCGTGAAGGCCCGCGTGGCGGTCGAGGCGGGCATCGGTCTGACCTGGTACCGGTACGTCGGTGACCACGGACGCATCGTTTCTCTGGAGCACTTCGGCGCCTCCGCCGACGCCAAGACCCTGTTCGCCGAGTTCGGCTTCACCGCCGAGAACGTCGCCGCCGCCGCGCGGGAATCTCTTACCGCAGTCCGCGGTTGATCCGATCGCACAAAGGAAGATGATCACTGTGACCGAAGCAACCGCGACCGCGGTAACCCTGAAGCGCCTCTCCGAGGAAGGCGTCTCCATCTGGCTCGACGACCTCTCCCGCAAGCGGATCGCGTCCGGCAACCTCGCCGAACTCATCGAGACCAAGCACGTGGTGGGCGTCACCACCAACCCCTCGATCTTCCAGGCCGCCATCGGCTCCGGAGAGGGGTACGAGGAGCAGCTGGCCGATCTCGCGGTGCGCGGCGTGACGGTCGGCGAGGCCGTCCGCATGATGACGACCGCGGACGTGCGCGCCGCGGCCGACATCCTGCGCCCGGTGTACGACGCGACCGGCGGCCGTGACGGCCGGGTCTCCATCGAGGTCGACCCGCGCCTCGCCCACCGCACCCAGGCGACCGTCGCCGAGGCCAAGCAACTCGCCTGGCTGGTCGACCGCCCGAACGTGATGATCAAGATCCCGGCGACGCGAGCCGGTCTCCCGGCGATCACCGAGGTCATCGGCCTCGGCATCAGCGTCAACGTCACGCTGATCTTCTCGCTGGAGCGCTACCGCGAGGTCATGGACGCCTACTTGGCGGGCCTGGAGAAGGCGCAGGCGGCCGGGATCGACCTGTCCACCATCCACTCGGTCGCCTCCTTCTTCGTCTCCCGCGTCGACAGCGAGATCGACAAGCGGCTGGCGAAGGTCGGCACGGACGAGGCGCTCGCCCTCAAGGGCAAGGCCGCGCTCGCCAATGCCCGGCTCGCGTACGAGGCCTACGAGGACGTGTTCGGCTCTGCCGACAATGCGGCACAGCGCGGTGCCGGCTGGACCGCCCTCGCTGCGTCCGGCGCCCACAAGCAGCGCCCTCTGTGGGCCTCGACGGGCGTCAAGGACCCCGCGTACAAGGACACGCTGTACGTCGACGAGCTGGTCGCGCCGGGCACGGTCAACACCATGCCGGAGGCGACGCTGAACGCCACCGCCGACCACGGTGACATCCACGGCGACGCGGTGACCGGCGGCTACGCCGGGGCCCGCGCCGACCTGGCTGCCGTCGAGGCGTTCGGGATCTCGTACGACGAGGTCGTGAAGCAGCTGGAGGACGAGGGCGTCGCGAAGTTCGAGGCGGCCTGGCTGGAGCTGCTGGAGGCCGTCGCGACCTCGCTCAGTGGTAAGGGAGTCGAGGGGGAATGACCAAGAATGAAGCGCTTCCCGACAGCGCGGCGCAGAATGCGGCCGCCGCGGCGAAGGGATTGGGTGACACGGCCGTGGAACCGGCTGCGGTGACGGCGGGATCCGACGCGGCGCGCACGGAACACGCGGGATCCGGCGACGCGAGCGCGGCGACGGCCGACGTACCGGGCCCCGGTCAGGCCGGCTCGGAAACGGCCGACGCGGCATGGGTACCCGGGCACGCGAACGCCGAGTGGGCCGACATGACGCCGCAGACCCTCGCCGAGGCGCTCGGCCTGCCGGTGTCCGACTGGGACAACCCCCTGCGCGACCCGCGCGACCGCCGCCTCCCCCGCATCGCGGGCCCCTCCGGCCTGGTCATCTTCGGCGTCACCGGCGACCTGTCCCGCAAGAAGCTGATGCCGGCCGTCTACGACCTCGCCAACCGCGGTCTGCTCCCGCCCGGCTTCTCGCTCCTCGGCTTCGCCCGCCGCGAGTGGGAGGACCAGGACTTCGCGCAGGTCGTCCACGACTCGGTGCGCGAGCACTCCCGTACGGAGTTCCGCGAGGAGGTCTGGCAGCAGCTCGTCGAGGGCATGCGGTTCATCCCGGGCGACTTCGACGACGACACGGCGTTCAAGCAACTGCGCTCCGCGGTCGATGAGTTGGACGCCTCGCGCGGTACCAGCGGCAACTACGCCTTCTACCTCTCGGTCCCGCCGAAGTTCTTCCCGAAGGTTGTCCAGCAGCTCAAGAAGCACGGTCTCGCGGACGCGCCGGAGGGCTCGTGGCGGCGCGCGGTCATCGAGAAGCCGTTCGGACATGATCTGGCGAGCGCGCGTGAGCTCAACAAGATCGTGCACGAGGTGTTCGACCCGGACCAGGTGTTCCGTATCGACCACTACCTCGGCAAGGAGACCGTCCAGAACATCCTGGCACTCCGTTTCGCCAACCAGATGTACGAGCCCATCTGGAACCGGTCGTACGTCGACCACGTCCAGATCACCATGGCCGAGGACATCGGCATCGGCGGCCGGGCGGGCTACTACGACGGCATCGGCTCCGCCCGGGATGTGATCCAGAATCACCTCCTCCAGCTGATGGCCCTGACCGCCATGGAGGAGCCGGCCGCCTTCGACGCCGAGTCGCTGCTCACCGAGAAGCTCAAGGTGCTCAAGGCCGTAAAGCTGCCGGAGAACCTCGGCGAGCACACCGTGCGCGGACAGTACGCGGCGAGCTGGCAGGGCGGCGAGAAGGTGCGCGGCTACCTGCAGGAGGACGGCATCGACCGCGAGTCGACGACCGACACCTATGCCGCCGTCAAGCTGGAGGTCGACAACCGCCGTTGGGCGGGCGTCCCCTTCTATCTGCGCACCGGCAAGCGCCTGGGCCGACGGGTGACGGAGATCGCGGTGGTCTTCCAGCGCGCGCCCCACTCGCCCTTCGACTCGACGGCCACCGAGGAGCTCGGCGCGAACGCGATCGTCATCCGCGTCCAGCCCGACGAGGGCATGACGGTGCGCTTCGGGTCCAAGGTGCCGGGTACGTCGATGGAGATCCGGGACGTCACGATGGACTTCGCCTACGGCGAGTCGTTCACCGAGTCCAGCCCGGAGGCGTACGAACGGCTGATCCTGGATGTCCTGCTCGGCGACGCCAATCTCTTTCCCCGTCATCAAGAGGTGGAAGAGTCCTGGAAGATCCTCGACCCGATCGAGGGGTACTGGGAGACGCACGGCAAGCCCGCGCAGTACCCCTCGGGCAGCTGGGGCCCGAAGGAAGCCGATGAGATGCTCGCACGAGACGGACGGAGCTGGCGCAGGCCATGAAGATCGACCTGACCGACACCACGGCAAGCAAGATCAACAAGGCGCTCGTGCAGGGGCGCCGGGCCATCGGCACCCCCGCCGTGGGCATGGTCCTGACGATGGTCATCGTCACCGACGAGGAGAACGCGTACGACTCGATCAAGGCGGCCGAGGAGGCCTCGCGCGAGCATCCCTCGCGCACCCTGGTCGTCATCAAGCGCGTCGCCCGCACCCCGCGCGACCGCACCCACTCCCGCCTGGACGCGGAGGTGCGCGTCGGCACGGACGCGGGCACCGGTGAGACGGTCGTGCTGCGGACCTACGGCGAGGTGTCCGACCACGCCGACTCCGTGGTCCTGCCGCTGCTGCTGCCCGACGCCCCGGTCGTCGTCTGGTGGCCGGTGGACTCGCCCGACGTCCCGGTCAAGGACCCGCTGGGCGCCCTCGCACAGCGCCGGATCACCGACATGTACGCCGTCGAGGCGCCGCTCCTGGCCCTGGAGGCCCGCGCCGCGTCGTACGCGCCCGGCGACACCGACCTCGCGTGGACGCGACTGACGCCGTGGCGCTCGATGCTGGCCGCCGCGCTCGACCAGGCCCGTACGCAGGTGACCTCGGCCGCCGTCGAGAGCGAGGCCGAGAACCCGAGCGCCGAGCTGCTGGCCCGCTGGCTGGAGGCCAGACTGCGGGTCCCGGTCGAGCGGATCGTCACCGCGGGGCCCGTCGTGACCGCCGTACGGCTCGGCACCGCGAACGGCGAGATCGTGATCGACCGCCCCGAGGGCCCGTTGGCCACGCTGTCCCTTCCCGGGCAGCCCTCCCGCACCCTCGCGCTGAAGGTGCGCTCCACCTCCGAGCTGATCTCCGAGGAGCTGCGTCGCCTCGACGCGGACGAGATGTACGCCGTCGCCCTGCGGGGCGAGGGCACCAAGGAGACCCCCCGTCATGTCTGACTCCCCCAAGCTCACGCGGCGTCCGGAGTGGGTGGCCCTGGAGGACCACCGCGCGGTCGGCCTGCTCCACCCGCGGCTGCGTGAGCTGTTCGCCGCCGACCCCGCGCGCGCCGAGCGCTATGTCGTGCGGGTCGGCGACCTGCGGATCGACTACTCCAAGCACCTGATCACGGACGAGACCCTCGCCCTGCTCCAGGAACTGGCCACCGCCACCGACGTGTTCGGGCTGCGGGACGCCATGTTCCGAGGCGAGAGGATCAATGTCACCGAGGACCGCGCGGTACTGCACACCGCGCTGCGCGCCCCGCGCGACGCGGTCATCGAGGTCGACGGCGAGAACGTCGTCCCCGCGGTGCACGCGGTGCTGGACAAGATGGCCGACTTCGCCGAGCGCGTCCGTTCGGGTGCGTGGACCGGACACACCGGCAAGCGCATCAAGAACGTGGTGAACATCGGCATCGGCGGCTCCGACCTCGGCCCGGCGATGGCGTACGAGGCACTGCGGGCGTTCACGGACCGGTCGCTGACCGTGCGGTTCGTGTCCAACGTGGACGGGGCGGACCTGCACGAGGCCACGCGCGACCTGGACCCGGCCGAGACCCTGTTCATCATCGCGTCCAAGACGTTCACGACGATCGAGACCATCACCAACGCGACCTCGGCGCGCTCGTGGCTGCTCGCCGGCCTGGACGGCGAGGACAAGGCGGTCGCCAAGCACTTCGTGGCGCTGTCGACCAACGCCGGGAAGGTGTCGGACTTCGGCATCGACACGGCCAACATGTTCGAGTTCTGGGACTGGGTCGGCGGGCGCTACTCCTTCGACTCGGCGATCGGTCTGTCGCTGATGATCGCCATCGGTCCGGACCGCTTCCGGGAGATGCTCGACGGGTTCCATCTCGTCGACGAGCACTTCAAGAGCGCTCCCGCCGAGGCCAACGCGCCTTTGCTGCTCGGCCTGCTGGGCGTCTGGTACGGCAATTTCTTCGACGCCCAGTCGCACGCCGTACTCCCTTACTCGCACTACCTGTCCAAGTTCACCGCCTACCTGCAGCAGCTGGACATGGAGTCCAACGGCAAGTCGGTGGACCGCGACGGCCACCCCGTGGAGTGGCAGACGGGCCCTGTGGTGTGGGGCACGCCGGGCACCAATGGGCAGCACGCGTACTACCAACTCATCCACCAGGGCACCAAGTTGATCCCGGCCGACTTCATCGGCTTCGTCAACCCGGTCGACGAGCTGAGCGGCGAACTCAAGGACCAGCACGACCTGCTGATGGCGAACTTCTTCGCGCAGACCCAGGCGCTGGCCTTCGGCAAGACGCCGGACGAGGTGCGCGCCGAGGGCGTGGCCGAGGAACTGGTCCCGCACAAGACGTTCAAGGGCAACCACCCGACGACCACCATCCTCGCGCGCGAGCTGACGCCCTCCGTCCTCGGCCAGCTGATCGCGCTGTACGAGCACAAGGTGTTCGTCCAGGGCGCGATCTGGAACATCGACTCCTTCGACCAGTGGGGCGTCGAGCTCGGCAAGGTCCTCGCCAAGCGCGTCGAGCCCGCCCTCACCGAAGGCGCGGACGTCCCCGGCCTCGACCCCTCCACCGCCGCCCTCGTGGCCGCTTACCGCACTCTCCGGAAGAAGTGAACTGACATGCAGCTCGGACTCATCGGCCTCGGCAAGATGGGCGGCAACATGCGCGAGCGGATACGCCGCGCGGGCCACACCGTCATCGGATACGACCGCAACCCGGACCTCGCCGACGTGAGCAGCCTCGCCGAACTCGTCGGCAAGCTCGAAGGCCCGCGCGTGGTCTGGGTGATGGTGCCGGCCGGCGCCCCCACCCAGTCCGTCGTCGACGAACTCGGCGACCTCCTGGAGCCCGGCGACACCGTGGTCGACGGCGGCAACTCCCGCTGGACCGACGACGAGAAGCACGCCGAGGAGCTCGCGGCCAAGGGCATCGGCTTCGTCGACGCGGGTGTCTCGGGTGGCGTGTGGGGCCTGCAGAACGGTTATGCCCTCATGGTCGGCGGCGACGCCGAGAACATCGCGAAGGTCCAGCCGATCTTCGACGCGCTCAAGCCCGAGGGCGACTTCGGTTTCGTCCACGCGGGCAAGGTGGGCGCGGGCCACTTCTCCAAGATGGTCCACAACGGCATCGAGTACGCCATGATGCAGGCCTACGCCGAGGGCTGGGAGCTCCTGGAGAAGGTCGACTCCGTCACCGACGTCCGGGAGGTCTTCCGCTCCTGGCAGGAGGGCACGGTCATCCGCTCCTGGCTGCTCGACCTCGCCGTCAACGCGCTGGACGACGACGAGCACCTGGACAAGCTGCGCGGCTACGCCGAGGACTCCGGCGAGGGCCGCTGGACCGTCGAGGCGGCCATCGACAACTCCGTCCCGCTACCCGCCATCACCGCCTCCCTCTTCGCCCGGTTCGCCTCCCGTCAGGACGACTCCCCGCAGATGAAGATGATCGCGGCGCTGCGCAACCAGTTCGGCGGCCACGCCGTCGAGTCCGCGAAGTAGCGGCCATGGGTGACCTCCTGCTGGTCCGCCACGGCGAGACCGAGTGGAGCGTGTCGGGTCGGCACACCAGCTGGACCGACCTGCCCCTCACTCAGCACGGCGAGGAACAGGCCAAGTCCCTCGCCCCGCTGCTCGCCGGACGGAGCTTCGCCCTCGCGCTCACCAGCCCGCTCGGCCGCGCGGTCCGCACCGCGGAACTCGCGGGCATCTACGGGGCCGTACCCGATCCCGATCTGCACGAGTGGGACTACGGCGCGTACGAAGGCATCACCACCGTCCAGATACACCGCACCCGGCCCGACTGGTACCTGTGGGACGACGGGGTGCCGCCCGGTCCGGCCGGTCACCCGGGCGAGTCACCGGCCGAGGTGGGGCAGCGCGCCGACCGCGTGCTGTCCCGGATCGAGAGCGCGCTCGGCGGCGGTGACGTGATCCTGGTCGCGCACGCCCACTTCCTGCGGGTGCTCACGGCCCGCCGGCTGGGACTTCCCCCGGCGGACGGGCGGCTGTTCCAACTCGCCACGGGCACGGCCAGCCGGCTCTCCACCGAGCACGGGCGTCCCGTGATCGCCGAGTGGAATACCACCGGGACTTCTGCCGCCGTCCGCTAGTTTCCACGGTGCTGTAGAAACCGAAGAGGTTCCGGTCCGCCCGCTCGGGCGGACCGGGCCTTCGACGACGTATGGCGTTCTCCTCGCCCTGTGGGACCGCATCAAGGAGTCCGCGTCGACGATGCAGACCCAGCTGGTGGCGAAGAAGAAGCCCGACGATGCCGACGTCGACAAGACCGAGCAGGCCGTCGTGCGGGAGGCGTGCTCGACCTGCCGCCGCACGAGTTCGACCTGTGACACTCCTTCCGCAGCGACATCTCTGCTTGACGCGGCCCCGGCTACAACACGTCTCTGAACTCGCTCAACACCCCGGGCGGGGCGAGCGCGTTGACGTAGCGGTCGTGGTCGTGGTCGTGGTCGTCGAAGGAATACTTGAACGGGATGGTGCGGGTCGGCGCGAGCCTGGTGGCGAAGAAGGCGAGGGGCGCCACCACGGCGAGGCCCGCGAGGCTGTCCATCTGCGGATGGTGCAGGCCCGGTTCGGTGTTCTCGCTCCGGCCGTCGGCCCGCGCGCCCAGCGGCGGGCGCAGCGACCGCCGGAGGGACTCGGCGACACCGACGCCCAGTTCGTACGCATCCGTATGAAGCAAACGACCGATGACCGGCGTCGCCTGACGGTCACTCAGGTCATGGGTCGCCGTCAGCGACCACTCAGAGCCGACCGACCTGCGGCGCCCCGGAGCACCGCAGGCACGTCCGGCTCCGGGACACCCGACGACCGCGGTTCACACCCCACGCGAGGGCCGTTTGCGCCATTTCACGAACTCCTTCTCCGGGTCACCGGTGTACGACCACGGCGTCCGGCCGGCCCGCCGCCCGATCATCCCGAACAGCGCGGTGGCGATGTCCGCCGTACCGGCGTAACAGGCGGCGTGCGTCAGATAGTTGAGGCCGCGCACCTCCCAGGGCTCCACGGGGCCGTCCGGGCGCGCCGTGATCCAGCGCTGCCAGGTGCGCCGTACGTCGCTGACGGCAGCGTCGTGGTTCCAGTGCTGGCCGAGCCCGACGACGGCTTCCCGCTGGCCCTTCGCCCCGTCGAGGATGTAGCGGTACTCCTCGACGCGGGCGAACTGCACCAGGACGGGCAGCGCGCAGCCCGGCGGCGCCACACCGGCCGCGTCGCGGGCGAAGTCGTACATGAGTCCGTGCGTGCCGTGCCAGCGCGACGAGTAGTAGTGCAGGATCTGGAGATGGCCCTCCATGCTGTACGGGTCGCGGCCGTGCAGTTCGTCCCACCAGCGGCCGAGTTCCTGGCGGCGTACACCGGTGGGATAGAGCCGGGCGACGGAGATCAGGGAGATCCAGGGCGTGGGGTCCTCCGGGTGGGACTCGGCGGCCTGGAGGCAGGCGATCACCGCCCGGTCGATGCGGTTCTGGTCGATGGGCACGCCCCGGCCCGCGGCGATGGCCAGGTTGAAGGCCCGGGCCACGTCGGTCGCGGCCCGCAGCACCAGCGCGTCGGCGCTGCGGGGTTCGGCCGCCAGCCAGGACTCGACCGTGGAATTGCCAGCGCAGGCCGGTGCGAGCAACCGGATCCGGTGGCTGCGCACGGACCAGTCGGCACTGTCCGCCCGCAGCAGCTCGCGCAGGCCCTGCCAGCGGCCGATGACGATGTCCTGACGGGCCGAGGTGAGGGGTCTGTCCCCGCAGTCGGGGTCGAAGTCGGGGGTGAAGCGGTCTCCCGCCATCGGGTCCCTCTCAGAAGTCGGTGGGGAGACCCTCGTGGACGCGGGACCGTTCGGTCGCCGCCGCGGTGGCGTAGCCGTCGGGGATGTAGTCGGTCTCGACGACCTGGGTGGCGTCGAGCTTGGCGGGCCGGTAGTAGTCGCTGCCCTGCTTCCAGTACCAGAGCATGGGGATCAGGCCGACGGCGATGCCGCCGATGCCGATCGCGATCGACGCGCTGCTCAGGTCGCCCAGCGACTCGACGAAGATCCAGAACATGAACAGGGCGCCGAGCAACGGCCACAGCCCGCCGAAGAAGAAGTTGGCCGGGGACTTCAGCAGCATCTTGCGGTAGGCGACGACCACGGCGATGCCGGCGAGGCCGTAGTAGACGGCGATCTGCAGGCCGATCGCGGCGATGGCGTCGGAGAGGATGTCACCGACCGAACCGAGGGCGTTGGAAGTCACGAACATCACCAGGGCGACGGCGCCGACGACGACGATGGCGACCCACGGGGTGTTCCACTTGCGGTGCACGCGGCCCAGCGCGGTCGGCATCGTACGGTCGCGGCCCATCGCGAACAGTGAACGGGTGACCTGGATGAGCGTGGTCTCCAGGGTGGCGATGGTGGACAGCATCACGGCGACGATCAGCAGCTTGCCGCCCCAGCCCGGCCAGATCTCCTCGCCCAGCACGCCCAGGACGTTGGCGTCGTTGTCCTGGATCTGCTGGTCGGTGAGGATGACGTTCACCGCGATGGTGAACACCTCGAAGAGCAGGAAGACGATGCCGACGCCGATCAGGCCCGCGAGTCCCGTGGTGCGGCGGCTGTCGCGGGTCTCCTCGCTGAGGTTGCTGGTGACGTCCCAGCCCCAGTAGTAGAAGGCGGCGATCAGCGCGCCGGACGCGAAGCCGCTCACCCCGTCGAAGTGGCCGAAGCCGAGCCAGGACCACTCGAAGGAACGGGCGTTGCCGCTGTGCAGCAGGGCGCCGACCGCGAAGACGGCCAGAATGGCGAGCTCCACACCGGACATGACGAGCTGCGCGCGCACGGTGAGCCGGGCGCCGCCGAGCACCACCACCAGCATGACCAGGAACCAGGCCGCGCCGACCGCCGTGGCCAACGCGGTGTTGTCCGCGAGCCCTTCGTCGAAGAGGGAGAGCGTCATCGCGCCCGCGGGCAGCGAACCGGCGACCATGAAGATCGTCGCGGAGATGACGAGGGCCCAGCCGCTGATGAAGCCGAGGAAGGGGTGGAGCGTGCGGCCGACCCAGGAGTAGCTGGCGCCCGCGTTGACGTCGATCCGGCCGAGGTAGCTGAAGGCCAGCGCGATGCCCAGCATGGGTATCGCGCAGTACAGGAGTGCCGCGGGACTGGCGAGGCCCACCGCGCCGACGAGGACCGCGGTGGTCGCGGCCAGCGAGTATGCGGGGGCGCTGCCCGCGACCGCCATCACAACCGTGTCGAACGTACCGAGGGCATTGGCCTGAAGCCCTCTGCCCCTGTTGTTGCTCATGCTCGCGCTGCTTTCCGTCCTGCACGGCGCGCGGGCGGGCACGCCCGACAACGCCATGTGTTCAGTGGGGGGTGTGAAGGTCGATGCCGTACAACCGCCGTCATCGGGCAGAGGGTCGCTCCGCAGGTGAGGTGATGATAGCGGTGGCGGTTCGCCTTTCAATCTCAACTGGCCGGTAATTTGCGGCCGCCCACGGCGCCGACCGCGGCGACACCTCAGGTGAGATCCATTGACATGAACCTGCACGCGCGGCCACTCTTCATGCTTGAACATGCACGATCCGACGCGATTTCAAGCACCTGCAAACACAACACCGTTGGTTTGAGTGGAGATGCGTACCGTGCGAAGACTCCGACACCGTTCCTGGGCCATGGCGGGGCTCGCCACCGCCCTGGCCGTCACCGCGCTGAGCGCCCCGGCTCGGCCCGCGCTCGCGGCGACCGGACCGAGCGCCGTTCTCGACGACACCCACCGGAGCGTCAGCTGGCAGAGCCCCGTCTACGCCAAGGGCACGTCGGGCGGCGCCGAGAGCTGCCCGTCCGCCGCCGACGACCCGGACAACAAGGTCTGCGACCGCTTCGATGTGAACGTCTCGGTACCCGAGGGGTATTGGGCCGACAACCCCGAGGGGGGCGTACCGATCTCGATCGAGTGGCAGCACCCCACCGACGACTTCGACCTGTACATCTACGACGATGCGGGCAAGCAGGTCGCCTCCAGCGCGGGCACCGCCGACCCCGAGGCCACGGTGATCCCGAACGCGTCGGGGACCTACCACGTGCTGGTGGTGCCGTACGACGTGCACGACAACTCCTTCATTGGCAAGGCGTATCTGCCCGAGACGACGGACGCGGGAGATCTCACATCCTTCAGCGGCCGCGACGGCAGATACACCATCGAGGCCGGGCAGCTCAGGGCGCAGGCCGACTTCCTGGCCGATGGCCAACTGCGCCTCCAGGCGGACCCGTCCGGATCACTCTCCGACCCGGCGGGCACGGCCATCGTCCGCAAGCAGCCCGCCGCGCAGAAGCACACGACGTCCTTCGACGCGGGCGCGTACTACGGCATCCGCTCCCCCGACGCGGTCCTGCGGGTCTACAAGAAGCCGCTGCGCTTCGGCCTCTACAAGGCCGACAACCGCACCCCCGTCTGGCAGGAGGACAAACCCCTTCGCTGGTCGACGAGCGGGATGCGGCAGAGCCTGGCACGCGGCGCGGACGAGCAGTTCTTCGGTGGCGGCGAGCAGAACGGCAGCTTCGCGCACCGGGACCGGACGATGTACGTGGCCAACAGCTTCGACTGGAACGAGGGCGGTTACAACAACTCGCAGCCCTTCTACCTCTCCAGCGCGGGCTACGGCGTCTTCCGCAACACCTTCGCGCCGGGCGTCTACGACTTCGGCTCACCGGTGCGGACCGGACAGCAGGAACGGCGCCTGGACGCCTACTACTTCCTCGGTGATGCGAAGAAGGTGATCGGCAAGTACACCGCGCTGGTGGGCAAACCGTTCATGCCGCCGGTGTACGGGCTCGAACCGGGCGACTCCGACTGCTACCTGCACAACGCCAACCGCGGCGAACGGCACACCCTCGACGCGCTGAAGATCGCCGACGGCTACACCTCGCACGACATGCCGCTCGGCTGGATGCTCGTCAACGACGGCTACGGCTGCGGTTACGAGAACCTCGCCGAGACGGCCAAGGGGCTCCAGGACCACCAGGCTCAGCTCGGCCTGTGGACCCAGGACGGCATCGACAAGCTCGCCGACCAGGTGAAGGCGGGCCAGCGCGTGGCCAAGCTGGACGTGGCCTGGGTCGGCAACGGCTACGGTTTCGCACTCGACGCCTGCGACAAGGCCAAGGCGGGCATCGAGGAGAACAGCGACGCGCGCGGCTTCGTCTGGCTCCCGGTGTCCTGGGCGGGCGCCCAGCGCTGCGGCGTCCTGTGGAGCGGCGACCAGAAGCTGTCGTGGGACTACATCCGCTGGCAGATCCCGACGTATGCCGGGGCCACCATGTCCGGCATCGCGTACAACACCGGTGACGTGGGCTCGATCTACCGCCACGACGCCAAGATGTACGCCCGCGACCTCCAGTGGAAGGCGTTCCTGCCCGCCATCATGACTATGGACGGCTGGGCCTCCGACATCGCCACCGGCAAGCCCGCCGACCAGCAGCCCTGGCTGGACGGCGAGCCGTACACCTCCATCAACCGCAAGTACCTCCAGCTGAAGGAGCGCCTGCTCCCCTACATGTACACGCTCTCCGCCGAGGCGTCGAAGACGGGCGTGGGCGCGGTCCGTCCGCTGTGGCTGGAGTACCCGGACGACCCGAACACCCTGGGCGCGGACGCCAAGTACGAGTTCCTCGCGGGCTCCGACTTCCTGGTCGCGCCCGTCTACAAGGACTCCGAGACCCGCGACGGCATCTACCTCCCCAAGGGCACCTGGACCGACTACTGGACGGGCCGCACCTACCGGGGCCCCACGACGGTCGACGGTTACCACGCGCCGCTCGACACCCTTCCGCTGTTCGTGAAGGAGGGCGCGATCGTCCCCATGTGGCCCAAGGGCACGACGAGTTGGCAGACCCGCGACCGGCACGAACTGGACTGGGACCTCTACCCGAAGGGGAACAGCAGTTACACGCTGTACGAGGACGACGGCGTGACACGTGGGTTCACAACGGGTGCGTCGGCGACGCAGCGCGTGACGGTGAACTCCTCCTCGCTGACCACTGAGGTCAATGTCGGTGCGAGCGTGGGCAGTTACCAGGACAAACCGGCAGCCCGCTCATACCGCTTCACGGTGCACGGCGAGTCCGCGCCGCGCCAGGTGCTCCTCGACGGGCGACCGCTGCCGCGGGACGCCTGGTCGTACGACAGGGTCACCGGGATGACGACGGTCGGGACTCCCACCCTGTCGCTGGACCGCGCGTTCTCCCTGCGGCTCACGAGGTAATCCCGCGCTCAACGCCCCGGTCGCACCGCGTGCTGCGCGGCGAGGCGCACCGGGGCGTTCTGCGCGCCGTAGCCGCGGTAGCCGCCGTCGCGTTGGACGAGTTCGAAGAAGACGCGGCCGATCGTCTCGGTGTAGCAGTGGCGGAACTCGCCGTCCTGGTCGCGGTCGTAGAGGATGCCGAATTCGCGGTACGTCTCCAGCTCGCCGTCGGCGAACTCATACCGTGCGGCCAGGTCGTCGTAGTAGTTCGCGGGCATCGGCAGCAGGCGGCCACCCGCCTCACGGAAGCGGCGCGCCGCGGTGACGACGTCCTGCGTGGCGAGGGCGATGTGCTGGGCGCGGCCGCCCTCGTCGGTGGGGGCGGGGCCGACGCCGAGGGCGATACGGACGCTGCCGTCGGCGTTGGTGACGGCACGGCTGCGGTGCAGCCCGTACGGGTCGGCGACGTCCACGCTCTCCTGTGCGCTCAGCCCGAGCACGCTGTGGTGGAAGAGGGCGGCCTCGTCGAACTGGTGCCAGGGCTGGGTGAGCGCCAGGTGGTCGATGCGGGTCACCCGCCGCGGGTCCCGGGCGTGTTCGACCTGCCGGAAATCGCTGGTCCAGCTCGGGAGTCCGGCTCGGTCGGTCGCGCAGAAGAACAGTTCGGTGCCGTCGGGGGCGGCCACCGCGTCGAGGGGCGCGTCCTCGAGGGCACGCCGGCGCGGCAGCACGGGGGCGAGCAGGGCTTCGGCGCGCCGGGCCGCGGCGGCGGGGTCCGGTGACTCCAGGCCGACGGCGGCGAGTGCGGTGCCGTCACGGCGTGCGCCCGGTCCCGTGTTGACGAGGACGCGCGCCTCGCCCTGCTGCCAGAGGTCCACCGGCTTGCTGCGATGGCGGGCCGTACGCGTGAAGCCGAGGGCCCCGAGTACCGCGGTGACGGGGGCGACGTCGGGGGTGACGAGTTCGGCGAAGGCGACACCGGTCGGCACCACGGGGGCGGGCGGGCTCGCGAGGCCGGTCGGCTCCTGGAGCAGGGGTCCGGTCGCCTCTTGCAGGACGAGGAGGGAGCGCCGGGCGTCGACGGCGGTCGGTCCGGCCTCGGCCTGCCGGAAAACGTCGTTGAAGACTTCGAGGGAGAGCGGCCCCTCGTAACCGGCGCGCATCACATGCCCCAGCAGCCCCGCGATGTCGAAGCCGCCCTGGCCCGGGAAGCAGCGGTAGTGGCGGCTCCACTGGAGCACGTCCATCGCGATCAGCGGGGCGTCGGCCAGCTGCAGGAAGAAGATCTTCTCGCCGGGGATGTCCTCGATACCCTTGGGGTCGGAGCCGCGGGCGAGAATGTGGAAGCTGTCCAGGCAGGTGCCGAGGCAGGGGTGGTCCGCGGCTTCGACGATGCGCCAGGCATGGTCGTACGTACTCACCTGGCGGCCCCAAGCCAACGCCTCATAGGCCACGCGGATGCCGAAGTCCTGGGCCAGATCGGCCAGTCGGCGCAGCTGTCCGGCGGCGAGCGCGTCGTCGTCGACGGCGAGCGGGGAGACGCTGGAGCACACCAGGACGGTGTCGGCCCCCAGGCGGCGCATGAGCTCGAACTTGTGCCGCGCCCGGCGCAGATTGCGCGCGAACTCGTCCTCGGGCACGGCCTCCATGTCACGCATCGGCTGGTACAGGTCGATGCTCAGGCCGAGGTCGGCGGTGCGGGCACGGATCTCCTCGGGCGTGAGGGGGCTCGCGAGCAGGTCGTTCTCGAAGATCTCGACGCCGTCGAAGCCGGCCCGGGCCGCGGCCGTGAGCTTCTCGGTCAGCGATCCACCGAGCGAGACGGTGGCGATGGACGTACGCACGTTGATGCTCCTTCGGTAGTGCTGCCCTGCCATGGACGGCTCGGGAATGCGCGGGCTCGGGGCAAGCCCCCGCAGGGGGCGCGGGGCACTGCGCGAGCAACCCCCACGGGCCCGCTGCCGCCCCATCACCCCGGCCGCCCCGCGCGCGAGGCGCGCTCAGCCGCGGACGACCGCGGCGCTCGCGCCCGCCAGCTCGGCGATGTCCGCCAGCATCCGCGCACTGTCCGGCTCCCGCCCCGTGAACAGCCGAAACGCGTCCGCGGCCTGAAAGACAGCCATGCCACCCCCGTCGAGCGTCGCGCAGCCGAGGGCACGGGCGGTGCGCAGCAACTCGGTCTCCAGGGGCCGGTAGACGACCTCGGCGACCCACAGTCCGGGGTGCAGCAGCTCGGCCGGGAACGGCAGCCCGGGGTGAGCGGCCATCCCGGTGGGCGTGGCGTGGACGATGCCGTCGGCGTGGGCGAGGAGGGAGCCGAGCGCATCGGGTGTCGCGGCGTCGGCACGGCCCTCGCCGAAGTGGCGGTTCAGCGCGGCGGCGAGGTCGGCGGCCCGCTCGGGCATCGCGTCGACGACGGTGATGTGCCCGGCGCCCAGCGTGAGCACGGCGTGCGCGACGGCCGCGCCCGCGCCGCCCGCGCCCAGTTGGACGACGCGCTCCAGGGAGACGTCGGGCAGGCCGCGCGCGAAGGAGGCCGCGAACCCGGTGACGTCCGTGTTGTGCCCGATCGCGCGGCCGCCCTCGAAGACGACGGTGTTGACCGCGCCGAGCGCTTCCGCCCCCACGGAGAGCTCGTCGAGGTGGCCGATGACCAGCTGCTTGCACGGGTGCGTGATGTTCAGCCCGTTGAAGCCGAGGTCGCGTGCGGCGCTTACGAGATCGCCCACCGCCTCCGGGCCGACGCCGAGCGTGTCGATGTCGATCAGCCGGTACAGACAGCGCAGGCCCTGCCGGTCGGCCTCCCGCTCGTGCAGCGCGGGGCTGAGCGAGGGTCCGATGCCGGATCCGATGAGGCCGACGAGGTACGAGTTCTGGGGCACGACGGGCCTCCGGGCTGACTAATGTACGAACTGGTTCGTTAGTAAGTGATACCAGGATGTCGCGCCTTCGGGAAGACCCGGACAGGAAAGCTCGCGGCGGGGCCCTGCTTCTACAATCACGGGCACCGGCCCACCACCAGACCCTCTCGCTCGAAGGAACCCGATGACCAGCGTCGAAGAACCGGCACGACCCAACGGGCGCATTCGTGACGCCGCCCGCACCAAGGCCGAGATTCTCGACGTGGCGACCCAGGAGTTCGCACGCGCCGGTTACACCGGTGCCCGGGTCGACGAGATCGCCGCCCGCACCCGCACCACCAAGCGGATGATCTACTACTACTTCGGCGGCAAGGAGCAGCTGTTCACGGCCGTGCTGGAGCGCGCGTACTCCGTGATCCGCCAGGCCGAACAGGAGCTGGACGTCGAGCACCTGGACCCGGTCGCGGCCATCCGCCGGCTCGCCGAACTGACCTTCGACCACCATGAGGCGCATCCCGACTTCATCCGCCTGGTGAGCATCGAGAACATCCACGAAGCGGAGCACATCGCCGCGTCCGAGGAGCTCGGCAGGATCGGCTCGCCGGCGCTCGACGTGATCCGCCGGATCCTGGAGACCGGCCGGAAGTCGGGCCTGTTCACGGCCGACGTCGACGCCGTGGACCTGCACGCGATGATCAGCGCGTTCTGCTTCTTCCGGGTCGCCAACCGGCACACCTTCGGCGCCCTCTTCGGCCGGGACCTGGTCGCTCCCGACCAGCGGGAGCACTACCGCACCATGCTCGGCGACATGGTCATCGCCTACCTGACCGCGGACCGCGCGACGGACTGAGAACGCCCGCCAGGGACCACTCCGCGGACCAGGAACGCGAAGATCCTTCGGCGCAAACTCTTGACACCCGGGAAACGTCGGCGCAACATCCGTAGCCATCCGCTATTAACTATCCAGTGGGTTAATTAACCGGGAGCGCGGCAGTCAAGCAGCCCACATCCCGGCGCAGCCGACCCGTACACCCCCAGGGCCCCGGCACCCCTCCCCCTCCGCCACTCCCGTCCCCGGAGTCCCCTCCGTTCTCGGAGTTCCCTCGAAGGAGCACGCCGTGTCCGTCCCCGCCGCCCCGCTCGACGCGCCTCCCGGCCAGCCCCGGAAGGCCGCCATGGCCGCCTGGATCGGCAGCGCGCTGGAGTACTACGACTTCTTCATCTACGGCAGCGCCGCCGCCCTGATCTTCCCGAAGGTCTTCTTCGACGAGTCGGACCCCGCCACCGCGACCCTGCTGTCGCTGGCCACCTTCGGCGTCGCCTATGCCGCCCGTCCGATCGGCGCGCTGTTCCTCGGCCACTTCGGCGACCGCCTCGGCCGGAAGAAGATCATGGTCTTCACGCTGATCCTGATGGGTCTGTCGACGTTCCTCATCGGCTGTCTGCCCACCCGCGCCCAGGTCGGCGGCCTCGCCCCGGTCCTGCTCGTCCTCTGCCGCGTCCTGCAGGGCATCTCCGCGGCCGGGGAGCAGGCGAGCGCCAACTCGATGACGCTGGAGCACGCGCCCCCGAACCGCCGCGGCTTCTTCACCAGCTTCACGCTCAGCGGTACCCAGGGTGGTCAGCTCCTCGCCACGCTGGTCTTCCTCCCGATCGCCGCACTGCCCGAGGACCAGCTGCTCTCCTGGGGCTGGCGCGTCCCGTTCTGGCTGAGCGTCGCGGTCGCCGTCGTCGGTTACGTCATCCGCCGCACGCTCCAGGAGACCCCGGCCTTCACTCGGCAGGCCGCGACCGAGGGCGTCGCCAAGCTGCCCCTCGCCGTGCTGTTCCGCGAGCACTGGGCGGACGTCCTGCGGGTGGTCGCCGGTGCCCTGATCGCCTCGGTGAGCACGATCTTCACGGTCTGGGCGCTGGCGTACGGGACCAGCGACTCGGTCGGCCTGTCCCGCTCGCAGATGCTATGGGTGGGCGCGCTGGCCAACCTCGTCGCGCTCGGCGCGATCCCCGCGTGGGCCACACTCTCCGACCGCATCGGGCGCCGCCCGGTCTATCTGATCGGCGCCGCGGGCAGCGCGGTCCTGATGTTCGCCTACCTGTGGGCGATCTCCACGGGCTCCTACCCTCTGGTCCTGCTCTTCGGCATCCTCGCCTTCGGTGTCGTCTACAGCGCCGCGAACGGTGTCTGGCCGTCCTTCTACGGCGAGATGTTCTCCACCCGCGTCCGGCTCTCCGGCATGGCGATCGGCACCCAGATCGGCTTCGCCGTCGCCGGGTTCGCCGTGACCTTCGCCGCGCAGATCGCCGGCCCGGGCGGCGACGACTGGTCGTCCGTGGCCCTGTTCACCTCGGCCCTGTGCCTCCCGCCGGTGCTCGCCGCACTCACCGCCCGCGAGACGCACAAGGTGCCGACCGAGCTGCTCGGTGAGCGTGTGCCGGGGGAAGCCGCGCAGCGTGAGGCCGTGACGGCCTGACATCGGCCCACCTCATGACCGCCCAAGTCCCCGACTGCACAGGGCTGTTCGGGGACTTGGGCATGCCGCAGCAGGCCACTGGTGACCGGGAGACGCCGGGCTAGAGGTCGTGCGCCCGGGGATGGCGCGGCTCGTAGAGACCGATCTCGCCGCCACCGGGCAGCCGGAAGCCCGTCACGCGCCCCCATCGGGCGTCCGTGAGGGGCCGGGTGAACTCGACCCCCTTCTCCTTGAGTTCGGCCGTCGTCGTCTCGACGTCGTCGCACATCAGCATCAGCTCGTGCGACGGCTCGCCCTCGGCCGGATGGAAGGCGAACTCGGCCGGCGGAGCCTTGAAGATGAGCCAGCCGTGCCCCGCGTCCACGTGGGCAAGACCCAGGACGTCCCGGAAGAAGACGCGGTCGGCCTCCGCGTCACGGGTGTAGATCACCACATGTGCCCCATTGATCACGCGCGGAGGCTAGTGGGACCGGAACCCGGAGGCAAGCGCGACGCGCCTCGGCCCGCCGGCCCAGCCCGGCGGTTCTCCCGACACCCGACCTGACGTCCTCCACCGCACTGCCTCGCCCGCCGGCCCAGCCCGGCGGTTCTCCCGACACCCGACCTGACGGCATCCGCCGCCCGGGACATCCACCGACCGTTCGACCGTCGTTGCCCCGACACATGAGTGCGGCCCGTGATGGCCGCCGACCGGACGGCATCCAGCATGCCCCCGCACTCCCCGCTTCCGGCGCTTGCGCACGCACGGCGGCTTGCACCTGACACCAGTGTCAGGCTTGACCATACGCGGCATGCGAAGCGAAACGACGACACAATCGGCCCTTCCGTACAGTCGAGTTGACGACGCCAAGCTCCCCCTCGGGGCCCTCCTCGCGCTGGCCACCGCCGTGTTCATCACCAGCCTGACCGAGACCCTGCCCGCGGGAGTGCTGCCCGCGATGAGCGCCGACCTCGGTGTCGGGGAGTCGGCCATGGGACAGTCGGTCACGATCTACGCGGTCGGGACCGCGCTCACGGCGATTCCCCTGTCGGCGGCCACGGCAGGCTGGAAGCGGGGGCGGCTGCTGATCACGGCGATGGCGGGGTTCGCCGCGGCCAACACGGTCACGGCGGCCTCGACGGCGTACCCCCTGACCATGGTGGCCCGGTTCGTCGCCGGGGTGGCCGCGGGTCTGGCCTGGGCGCTGCTGGCCGGGTACGCACGCCGTCTGGCGCCATCTCACTTGCAGGGCAAGGCGATCGCGATCGTCATGACCGGCATCCCGGTGGCGCTGTCACTGGGGGTGCCCGCGGGGACGTTCCTCGGGGATCTGCTGGGCTGGCGGGTGACGTTCTCCCTGATGACCGCGCTCTCCGTCGCGCTGATCGGATGGATCGCGACGATCGTTCCGGAGCAGCCGGGGCAGCGCCATGAAGGACGACCCCCGATGCTCCGGGCGCTGCGCGTACCGGGCGTCGTCCCGGTCCTGTTCGTGACGCTGGTCTTCGTGCTGGCCCACACGATCCTGTACACGTATATCGCCACGTTCCTCGGACACCTCGGCATGGGCGGCTCGACCGACCTCGTACTGCTGGTCTTCGGCGGCGCGTCGATGGTGAGCATCTGGATCGTGGGAACCCGCACCGACCGGCAGTTGCGCGCTCTCACCGTCGCGAGCACGCTGCTGGTCGCGGTGGCGGCCACCGTTCTGGCGCTCCTCGCGGACAGTTCCGCGCTCGTGTTCGTCGCGGTGGCGCTGTGGGGACTGGGCTGGGGCGGCGTGCCCACCCTGTTGCAGACGGCTGCCGCCGACGCGGGCGGCGGCGCGGCCGACGCCGCGCAGGCCATGCTCGTCGCCTTGTGGAACGCGGCGATGGCGGGCGGAGGCGTCACGGGTGGAGTACTGCTGGACCTCTTCGGTCCGGCGTCTCTTCCGTGGGCCGTCCTCGGTCTCCTGCTGCCGGTACCGGCTGTGGTGATCGCGGCCCGCGCGCACGGCTTTCCGAAGCGGCGCGGCAGCGCGGCCTAAGACCTGTTCGCCGCCCGCGCGCCGTCCAGCAGAGGGCCGAGCTCCTGCGCGACGGTCGTCAGGGCGCGTACGTCCCGCTCTGTTCTGGCGATGAGGAGCGCCCCCTCCAGAGCGCTGATCATGAGCGTGGCGAGCGGCTGGGCGCGCTCGGCCGGTACGCCCATGTCCGTCAGCGCCTCGGCGACCGGTCGGTTCCAGCGGGCGAACGCGGCGGCGGCCGCGGCCCGGGTGGACTCGGTGGTCTCCGCGCAGTCCACGGTCGCCGCCGCGACGGGGCAGCCCGAGGCGAATCCGACCGTCCGGAACTCCTCGGTCCACTGCCGCACCATCGCCGCGAAAAGACCGCTCGGCGTCGGCTCCGGCATCTCGGCGAGGAAGCGGGCGACGCGCTTGCCGGCGTAGCGGCCTGCCCAGTCCACGGCCTCGTTGACCAACTGCTCCTTGCCGCCCGGGAAGTAGTGCTGGAGCGAGCCGCGCGGCGCCCGCGCGTGCTCGGCGACCTCACGCATCCCCGTCGCAGTGACCCCGTCGCGCCGGATGAGCTGTGCCGCGCTGAACACCATCCGCTCGCGCGGCCCCCGCTCGGAAACCGTCATCATCGACCTCCCACCCGGACTGACGTACGCACACTACCCACTATGACCGTCGTCATAGACCTGGCTACTATGACGACGGTCATAGACGGCAACGGCGGTGGCCCGGCGGACACACCGGCCCCCCGGGTGGACAGCGGCCAGAGACGGCGGTGCATCGTGTTCGTGGGTTTCATCGGTCTCGGAGTCATGGGCGGGCCCATGGCGCTCAACCTCGCCCGGGCCGGCATCTCGCTCGTCGTCTGGAACCGCACCGCCACGAAGACCGAGCCCCTGCGCGCCGCCGGCGCCGAGGTGGCGACGCGTCCCGCCGAGGTCTTCGAGCGCGCCCGCGTCGTCTTCCTGATGCTGGCCGACGGGCCCGCGATCGACGCCGCTCTCGGACGCGGCACGGCGGACTTCGCCGCGTATGTCGCCGGGCACACCGTCGTCCACATGGGCACGACGTCTCCGGAGTACTCGCGCGAGCTGGAGGCCGACATCCGTGCGGCGGGCGGACGGTACGCCGAGGCCCCCGTCTCCGGTTCGCGGGTTCCGGCGGAAGCGGGACACCTCGTGGCGATGCTCGCCGGGGACCCCGCGACCGTCGGGGAAGTGCGCCCGCTGCTCGGACCCATGTGCCGGGAGACGTTCGGCTGCGGACCGGTGCCGAACGCCCTGATGATGAAGCTCTCGGTGAATCTGTTCCTGATCACACTGGTGACCGGCCTCACCGAGGCGTTCCACTTCGCCGACCGGCAGGGCCTGGACCGCCGGCTGTTCCTCGAGGTCCTGGACGCCGGTCCGATGGCCAGCCCCGTCTCCCGGATGAAGAGCCCGAAGCTGCGGGACCGCGACTTCGCCGTGCAGGCCGCGGCCCAGAACGTCCTGATGAACAACGAGTTGATCGCCGAGGCCGCCCGGCGGGCCGGCCTGGCCTCACCCCTGCTGGACGTCTGTCACGCCCTCTTCACGGAGACCGTGACGCTGGGACACGGCGGGGTCGACATGGTCGCGGTCCTCCATGCCATCGAGGCGCGCACGGACACCGGCACCGGCACCGACACCGACACCGACACCGACACCGACACCGACACCGACACCGACTCAGCGTCCCCGGGGAATGCCGTACGCCCGGTCCACGTGCAGCCGTAGGACGAGCCGGCGGTCGCGGACCATGGTGGCCCGGTAGTCGTCCCAGTCGGGGTGCTCGCCCAGGACGTCACGGTAGAGCCGGATCAGCTCCTCGACCGTCTCGTCGTGCGGGTCCTCGGCCACGGGTGTCAGCTCGGCCGTGCCCTCGGCGACCGTGTACGCCCAGCGGTCCTCGCTGGTCACGTGGTACGAGGCCCGCGGGTCCCGGCGCAGATTGCGGGTCTTGGCGCGGTCATCGGTGAGCGAGACCCGGACGATCCGCTCGTCGGGGTCGTAGGCGTGGCTGACGTTCGACAACTGGGGCCGCCCGTCCTTCTTGAGGGTGACGAGCACCCCGCCCTTGTACTCGGAGAGCAGCTTGAGCAGTGCGTCCTGCGTCGCGTCCTGAGTCATGTATCGACCAACCTCCGCAAGGCAGCCGCCATTCCCGCGTAGACACTGTCTACGAGCGGATGGTAGACAGTGTCTATGAGCGAATCGGAGAAGGGGCTGCGGGACCGGCTGGTCGAGGTCGGTGTCGACCTGGTGACCAGGGAGGGCGCACAGGTCCTGACCCTGCGGGAGATCGCCCGGCGCGCCGGTGTCTCGCACGGAGCACCGCGCCGCTATTTCCCGACCCACCTGGACCTGCTGTCGGCCATCGCACGCCGTGGCTTCGCCGACCTGGGCGCCCGCGCCGCGACGGCCATCGGCGACGGCGAGGCAGACCCTCGCGACCAGCTCGTCACGCTGGGGAGGGTCTACCTGGACTTCGCGCTCACCCAGCGCGGAATGTACGAGCTGATGTTCCGTCACGATCTGCTGGAGAGCGGACAACTGGGGCTGCGCGAGACGAGCCTTCCGCTGTTCGGTGTCCTCGTGGATCTGGTCGGCCGGGCGCGGCCCGAGGCCGATGCCCCGGTCGTCGCGGGCGCACTCTGGGCGAACCTGCACGGCATCGCCCAGCTCTGGGGCTGGGGCAGCCTCCAACTGGCCACGGGAGCCGACGACTTCACACCCCTGTTGCTGGCCGCACTGGACGCGCATCTCGGGACGGAGAAGCGGTGAAGTCACCCGGCTCGGCGGTCCATCGCCGGCTCACCCTGGCGAGCAGCGTGCTCGGTGCCGTGATCGTGGCACTGGACGGAACCGTGCTCATCGTCGCGCAGCCCACGCTGCAACGCGATCTGCACGCCTCGTTCGCAGAGGTCCAGTGGACGAGCACCGGCTATCTCATCGCGGTGGCCGGCCTGTTGGTGTTCGCGGGCCGGCTCGGGGACCGGTACGGCCATCAAGTGGTCTTCGCCGTGGGCATTCTGGGCTTCGGCGCCACATCGGCGGGGATCGGTCTCGCGCCCGGCATCGGCTGGGTGATCGCGCTGCGCGTCGCGCAGGGCGTGTTCGGCGCACTGCTGCAACCGGCCACGCTCGGGATGCTGCGCGCCGCGTACCCTCCCGATCGGCTCGGGATGCCCATCGCACTGCGCACGAGCGCCATCGGTCTCGCGGCCGCGGCCGGTCCGCTGGTCGTCGGCGCGCTGGTCACCCATCTCGGGTGGCGGGCGGTCTTCTTCCTCAACGTGGTGCCCGCACTCGTGATGGGGGCACTGGCGCTCGCCGTCCGTGGTCCGGCCCGGGACAGGGCCCCGGCGGCCGGCAGGCTCGACCTGCCCGGCGCCTGCCTGCTCGCGGTGGCCCTGGTCGGCCTGGTGCAGACGCTGGTCGAGATACCGGAGGCGGGCTGGACCGCGGCAACCGTGCTCGGGCTGGTCGTCGTCGCCGCCGCGGGAGCCGCGTTCGTACGCCATGAACGCCGCACCGCGAGCCCGCTGGTCCCGTCCGATGTCCTCGGCTCGGCAGCCATCGGCGCGGCTCTGGGCATTCTGGTGGCCGCGTCGGCGTCGATGCTGGGCGCACTGTTCGTCGGCAGCTACTTCCTCCAGGAGACCCTGGGCCTGGACCCGTTGCAGACCAGCCTGCGGGCACTGCCCGCGGCCGTGATGATGGTGCTCGGCGCTCCCCTCTCCGCCGTACTCCTGCGCAGGTTCGGCGCGCGCCGGACGACCGTGGCGGGCGTGGGCGTCCTCACGCTGGGCGTCATTGTGTTGTCCCGGATCGACGAGGCGTCGACCGCGGTGCCGATCGGCACCGGCTTCCTGCTGCTGGGCGCCGGCTTCGCCACGGTGATGGTCACCGCGACGGCGGTCGTCGTACGGCACGCCTCGGCGGAGTCGGCGGGCGTGGCGGGCGTGGCGGGCGGACTCCAGCAGACGGCGATGAACGTCGGGCCCACGCTGGGCGTCGCGACGGCGGCGACGCTGATGACGCTCACGAGCGGTGTCGCGATGGGTCCCCCGCTGACGGCGCTCGCGGCGGTGTCCGCGATCGGTGTGCCGCTCGCCCTCAGACTTCCCGGGCGCGCGGGTGTCGTGACCGCCGATCAAGGTCTCCCGGGGGACGCTTCACCCCTCCGTACGAGACCATGAGGATAGGAGCGCCGCAGCCCGAAGGAGACTCATGGGAGACCTGCGACAGGAGGTCGAGCCGCGCGAGGCCGGCCTCGATCCGAAGGCGCTGGCCCGCCTCGACCAGCACTTCGCCCACTTGGTGGACGACGGCCGGCTGCCCGGCTACCTCGTGTCCGTGGCCCGGCACGGCCGTGTCGCGCACCTCACCACATACGGCTGCCGTGACCGCGCGGCCCGGCTCCCCGTGGAGAGCGACACCTTGTGGCGCATCTACTCCATGACCAAGCCGGTCACCTCGGTCGCCGCGCTGATGCTCCTCGAAGAGGGGCGCCTCCGACTCGACGACCCCGTGGCCGACTTCCTTCCCGCCTTCGCCGACCCGCGGGTCTACGTCAGCGGATCCGGCCCCGATCCGACGACCCGCCCGGCCGGACAACCGATCCTGCTCCGCCACTTGTTGACGCACACCGCGGGCCTGACCTTCGGCTTCTACCACTCCCACCCCGTCGACGCGCTCTACCGGGACGCCGGTATGGAGTCGTCGGTGCCGCCGGGCGCGAACCTGGCCGAGGCCATCGACGTGTACGCCTCCCTACCGCTCCAGTTCGAGCCGGGCAGCCGGTGGAACTATTCGGTCGCCACCAATGTCCTCGGTCGTGTCATCGAGGTGGTGTCCGGCCGGGATCTCGACGACTTCCTCCGCGAGCGGATCTTCGCCCCGCTGGGGATGGCGGACGCCGGGTTCTGTGTCACCGACGAGCAGGCCGGCCGGCTCGCCGAGCTGTACGGGGAGGACGACAAGGGCGGGATCACCCCGATCGCCGGGCTCCCACTGCACGGCCGCCCCCGCTTCCTGTCCGGCAGCGGCGGCATGGTGGCCACCGCCCACGACTACCACCGCTTCACGGACATGCTCCGCCGCCGCGGCGAACTCGACGGAACCCGCCTGCTGACCCCCGAGACCGTCGACACGATGGTCTCCAACCACCTCCCGGGCAACGCCGACCGCCGCACCTTCGGCACCCCCGTCCACCAGGAACCCGGCAACGCGGGCCTCGGCTTCGGCCTCGGCGTCTCGGTCGTGGTGGACCCGGGCATCACCCGGTCCCCCGCCGGCGAGGGCGCGTTCGGCTGGAGCGGAGTGGCCAGTACGACGTTCTGGGTGGACCCGCGCCGCGACCTGACCGTGCAGTTCTTCACCCAGGTCCGCCCGACGACATCCAACTCGCTCTTTCCCGAACTCAAGCGGCTCGTGCACGAGGCGGTGTTCGACTGACCCGGCGGGTCACACAAGGTTGACCTCAGGGCGCGGGGCGTCGGCGGCGAAGCGGTCCGCGCTCAGGGGGCCGATGTCGACGAAGGGGGCGCGGCCCAGGTACAGATCGCGGACGACCTCGCCGACGGCGGGACCCTGTAGGAACCCGTGGCCCGAGAAACCGGTCGCGTACAGGAAGCGCGAGCACGAACTCGCCTCGCCGATCAGCGCGTTGTGGTCCGGGGTGATCTCGTACAGGCCCGCCCAGCCGCCCGTCCTGCGCAGGTCGAGCAGGGCGGGAGCGCGCCGCTCCATCGCCGCGGAGAGGTGCGGGATCCAGCGGTCGTGCGTCTGCGTGGAGAAGCCCGGGGTCTCGTCGGGGTCGGACATACCGAGGAGGAGACCGGGTCCCTCGCGGTGGAAGTAGAGACTGGTCGTGAAGTCGATGGTCATGGGGAGGTCGGGCGGCATTCCCTGGACGGGTTCGGTGACGGCGACCTGGCGGCGCAGCGGCTGCACCGGGAGGTCCACGCCGGCCATCGCGCCGACGGCCCTCGACCAGGCGCCCGCCGCACAGACGACCGTGTCGGTGGCGATCCGGCCCCGGTCGGTGACCACGGCCGTGATGGTGTCGCCGTGTGTCTCGATGCCGGTGACCTCGCAGTGCCGCAGCACCGTCGCGCCATGACGCCGCGCCCCGGCCGCGTAGCCCTGGACCACGGACTCGGGCGTGCAGTGTCCGTCGTCCGGCGAGAAGGCCGCGGCCAGCAGCCCGTCGGTGATGATCAGCGGTGACAGTCGGCGCGCCTCGGCCGGGTCGATCATGCGGCTGGGTACCCCGAGCGCGTTCTGCAGCCGCACCCCGGCCTCGAACGCGGCGACCTCCTCGGGCGTGGAGAGCAGGAACAGGTAGCCGACCCGGTGCAGCCCGATGTCCTGGCCCGGTTCCTCGCCGAATCGGGCGAACGCCTCCAGACTGCGGGCGCCGAGCTGGATGTTGAGCTCGTCGGAGAACTGCGCCCGGACCCCGCCCGCCGCTCGCGAGGTCGACCCGGAGGCGAGTTCGTCGCGCTCCACGAGCACCACGTCGCGCACCCCGGCGCGGGCCAGGTGGTAGGCGATGCTCGTGCCCATCACGCCGCCGCCGATGACGACGACCCGCGCGGTCCTGTCCACCGGCGCGTCCGTCCGGCTCGGGTTCATCGGTGTGCCCCTCGCGCCCGGGCCGCGTCGATCACGGCCCAGGCCGCGGCGGCGTCCTGGATCCCGAGACCGACGCTGTTGTAGAAGACGATGTCGTCGGGGCGCGTACGAGCCGTGTGCCGGCCGGTGAGCACGCCGCCGAGCGGGATCAGGTCCTCTCGGGCGAGCCGCCCGTCTCGCAGGGCGTCGACCACCGGCCCGGCGTGCTCCGCCGCGGTCTTCGGATCGTCGACGACCACCACGGCGGCCCGCCGTACCACCTCCCCGTCGACCTCGCTGCGCGTGGGCTCGAAGGAGCCGACGCTGACGACCGTGCAGCCCGCCGCCAGCCACTCGCCACGCACCACGGGCGTGGGGCTGAGGGTGCAGGCCGCGACCATCGGAAGGCCGACCACGGCTTCCTCGGCCGTGTCGACGGCCTTGGCGGCGACGCCGAGTTCGGCGGCGAGGCGCTGCGCCGCGTGCGCCCGTCGTCCCGGGTTCGGGCTCCACACCCGTACGGATCTCAGTTCCCGGACACGGGCCACCGCCCGCGCGTGGGCGAGGGCCTGGGTGCCGGAGCCGAGGAGACCGAGTTCGGTGCTGTCGGCGGTGGCCAGCGCGTCGAAGGCGACGGCGCTCGCCGCGGCCGTGCGCAGGGTCGTCACCGCGGTGCCGTCCATGACGGCGGCGAGCTGCCCGGTGACCGGGTCCAGCGCGTTGATCACCGCGTGAATGGTGGGCCGCCCGGCCGCCGCGTTGCCCGGATTGACGCTGCCGATCTTGGCGACCGCCCCGGTGTCCGCGGACAGCCGCGCCAGATACGCGAAGACGACGCTGTCGTCGAAGCGGCTGGGGTGCATGATCTTCCCCGGGAGCTCCGCGGTGCCGTCACCGAGCGCGGTGAAGGCCGCCCGCTGCGAGGCGATCGCCGCGTCGGTGTCCAGCAGCTCCCCGACCTGCTCACCCGAGAGGTACAGCGGGCCGACGGCGTCTTCGCCGGGTCCCTCGCATACGTAGTCTTCGGTCACTCCTCAGTGATAACCGTCTTCGACGATCCGCAAAAGATCGCCTGCGCCCAATCGCCGCCGTCCAGGTGGGGCAGGTAGTGGTCCAGGCGCTCCCGCTTGGTCAGCAGATAGCTGAGGTTCTCCTCGCACGGCGGGATCAGCAGCGGCACCTGCTCGGCGACCTTGATGCCGTTGCGCAGCAGCGACTCCCGCTTGCGCGGGTTGTTCGACAGCAGCCGTACGGACCGTACGCCGAGGTCGTGCAGAATCTCCGCCGCCACTCCGTAGTCACGGGCGTCCACCGGGAGGCCCTGGGCCAGGTTCGCTTCGACGGTGTCCAGGCCTTCCGCCTGGAGCTTCATCGCGCGCAGCTTGGCGAGCAGGCCGATGCCCCGGCCCTCGTGGCCCCGAAGGTAGACGAGGATGCCTCGGCCCTCGGCGACGATGGCGCGCAGTGCGGCGGCGAGTTGGGGGCCGCACTCGCAGTGCGTGGACCCGAAGGCGTCTCCGGTCAGGCATTCCGAATGGAGCCGGGTGAGCACGTCGCCTTCCGCAATGGCGTCCAAGTCCCCGTACACCAGGGCCACTTGTTCCTCGCCCCGATCGTGGTCGAGGTAGCCGACGGCGTGGAAATTGCCGTACTTGGTGGGCAGGGGGGCAATCACGACTCGTTCGACACCTGTGTGGTGGGCATTCCCGCCGAGTACGCCAAAGTTATCTGTCATGATCTGGTTCCTAAGCAGAGTCGAAAGGGCCGTGAAAACATGAGTAGTTCGGGAACGCGCTCGACGGTATCCGGTCTGTTGCCGTTGGACACCACGGAGGATGTACGGGAGCGGGGGGCCGATGTCGCCCGTCAGGTCGCCGTCCTTCCCGTCGGCAGCTTCGAACAGCACGGTCCGTTCCTGCCTTTGGCGACCGACACGCTCGTCGCGTGCGCCATCGCGCGGGAGGTTGCCGCCGCCTATCCGGTCCATCTCCTTCCTCCGGTGACGATCTCCTGCTCGCACGAGCACGCGGGCTGGCCGGGGACGGTCAGCATTTCCGCCGTCACGCTTCACGCGGTGGTACGGGACATCGCCGACTCGTTGCGCGCCTCGGGCGTCGACACCCTGGTGCTGGTCAACGGGCACGGCGGAAATTACGTACTGGGCAATGTGGTTCAGGAATCCGTCGGCAGCGGTACCCGTATGGCGCTTTTCCCGGCCATGGAGGACTGGGAAGCGGCGCGTGAACGAGCCGGTGTACAGACCTCGTTGCTCAGTGACATGCATGCGGGAGAAATCGAGACCTCCATTCTTCTGCATGCCCATCCGGAATTGGTCAAAGCCGGTTACGAGACCTCCGATTTCCTTGCCGACGACCGGCGGCATCTGCTCACCCTCGGCATGTCCGGCTATACCGAGTCCGGTGTCATCGGCCGTCCCTCGATGGCTGCCGCCGAGAAGGGGAAGGAGCTGCTGGCGGCGCTGACCGATTCCTTCGGGGCGTATTTCTCCCTGGTGACGGCCGAGACGCTGCCTTCGCAAGCCTCGGATGCGGGAACCTCGCCGGTCGTTGATCGTCGGCATTGATCGTGCCCTCCTGCGCTCTCCTCGCGAGGGCGCCGGAGCGCCGCGCACCACCGGACGACCAGGACAACGGCGCCGGGCAGGCTCGCCGCGAAGCTGAGCACTCCGTAGACCACGGCGACGGTCAGGCCCATGCTCGCGCCGAGCCCCGCGGCGCCGAACGCCCAGGCGGTGACGCCCTCCCTGGGGCCCCAGCCGCCGACGTTCAGCGGCAGCCCCATGGCGAGCAGGGCCAGCAGCGCCAGCGGCATCAACTGGGCGGCGGACGCGGTGGATCCGGCGACCCGGGCGGCGAGCACGAACATGGCCAGGTGGCCGGCCAGCACCAGCGCCGACGAGAGCAGCACGCCGGGCCAGCTGCCACGGGCGAGCAGCGCGCCCCGCGCCTCGGTGAGCGCGGCGCGCACGGCTCCGTACCGCTGGGAGCGGCCGGGCGACCGGCCCCTGCGCACGGCGCCCACGGTCACGACTCCGCACACCGAAACGCTCGCCAGGATCACCGCGAGCTGCCGGGTGTCGGCGAGCACCGGCGACGGCTGCGTGAGCAGCACGGTCGCGCCGACGGCCACCAACACGGCCTGCCCCGCGGTCCGTTCGAGCACCACCGCGCGCACTCCACGCCCCATGTCCCCGGCGCTCTGTCCGTGCCGTACGGCGCGGTGCACATCGCCGAGCACCCCGCCGGGCAGCGCCGCGTTCAGGAACAGCGCCCGGTAGTAGTCCGCGACGGCCGACCCCAACGGCAGCCGGATGTGCAGCCCACGGGCCACCAGGCTCCACCGCCACGCGCTCAGCACCGTGGTGAGCAGCCCGAGCCCGAGCGCCGCCAGCAGCGTCACACCGTCGATCCGCCGCAGCCCGTCCAGAAAGACCCCGGTGCCGAGCCGCCAGAGCAGCACCCCGAGGATGACGACACCGGCGGCGGTGCCGAGGTGCGTACGGATCTTGCGCGAGCCGAGCCGAGCCCGCAGGCCTGCGGCGGTCCGAGTTCGGGCCGGGGCCGCCTCGCTGTCGCCGACGCCCATCGCGGCCGCCGTGCTCCGGGCCCGGAGCTGGGCCGCCGCACCGCGAGTGGGAGCCTGGTCTGCCGCGCCCCGGACAGGGGTCGAACCCACTCCGCTGAGGCTGGCGGCCGACTCCGCCCCGCCCTCGGCCCGGACCGGCTCCGCCGCACCGCGCGCGGCATCCTGGCCCACCGTGCAGCGTGCCGGGGTCAGTTCGGCTTCGCCGCGGTTCCTGACGGCGGCCGCCTGGCCGAGGGTGTGGATCACGCCCGGCCGGGCACCGTTCCCGCGGGCCGGGACCGCGCTCGCGTCCTTCGTGCGTGTACGGACGGCGCTCGCGTCCACCTCCACCGCTTCCGCCCCCGCGCTCACGCGGCATCACCTGTCGCCCCGGGCAGCGCCAGCAGATCGCTGTGGTGGACCACCGCCCGCAACTCGCCCGCGGCGCACGCCGTCAGACGGGAGCGCAGATACGTCTCCGCACGCGCTGCGAGGTCGGGCCGGTGCTCGCAGGCCGCGCCGACCCAGCCGCGCAGCCACTCCTCGATGAGCGCGGCGTCGTCGGGGCCGAGCCGCCAGGGGCTCGGATGCACCCGTACGGTCGCGCCGTATCGGCCGAAGGCCTCGCAGGCCACCGTGATGGCGTCGGGGCCGAGCAGCTCGCCGCGCCGCTGGTGGGCGTTGAACGCCTCGGCGAACTCGGCGTCGAGCGGGTCGGCCGGCGCGAGTTCGATCCGCCCCACGACGGACAGCGTCAGCAGCGCCGGGACCCCGGCGCCGGCGCAGGCCGCCGCGAGCCGGTCGATCTCCTCGCCGGTGAGCACGTCGAGCAGCGCGGAGGCGGTCACCAGCGAGGCCCCGGCCAGGGCGTCGGCGGTCAGCCGGCCGATGTCGCCGCGCTGCGTGGTGACCGTGACAGGGCTGCCGTCGGCGGCCGCCCGGGGCGCCCCCACCGTCGCGAAGTGCAGCAGATACGGGTCCCGGTCGTGCAGGATCCAGTGCTGGGCACCGTCCAGACGAGGCGCGAGCCAGCGGCCCATGGAGCCGGTTCCGCAGCCGAGATCGTGAATCACCAGGTCGCCGCCGCGCCGCGGCCGGTTCGTCAGCCGGATGCGCAACGGGTCGAGCAGTTCGGGCGCCCGCGCGTCGGCGTCGGCGCCCTCCCGCAACTGGAGCCACTGGGGGGCGTAGCGAGGCACGTCGTCGGCCTCGGCCGCACCGACTCGCTGACCAGGCACACCAGTCCTCGCAATCTTCCCGGAGCCGCCGGGCACCGCCGGACCGTGTCCGGGTACCCCCGCAGGAGTCGTAGCCGTACTCACGCCGCCCTCCGAGGTTCCCGGGGCAGTCGGCCCAGCACGCCGGCCAGGCTGCGGGCCGTCGTGGCCCAGCCGTCCAGTGCGGCGCGGCGGCCCCGCGCCGCCGCCTTGAGGCGGCGGCGTACATCGGCCTCGCCGAACCAGCCGCGCAGCTCCGCGGCCAGGGCCGCCGGATCCTCCGGTGGTACGAGGATGCCGGGCACCCCGCCGTCGGGTGCCCGCCCGACCGCCTCGGGAAGGCCGCCGACGTCCGTCGCCAGGACGGGGATCCCGCGCGCGAGGGCCTCGGTGACGGCCATGCCGTACGTCTCGGCGTAGGAAGTGAGGACCATGAGGTCCGCCGCGGCGTAGCTCGCGTCGAGTTCGGCGCCGGCCTGCGGTCCGGCGAGGTGCAGACGGTCGCCGAGGCCGTGCTTCTCGATCAGGGCGCGCAGCCCGGCGACGTACGCCGGATCCTGGCCGAGTCCGCCGACGCAGACGCAGCTCCAGGGGAGGTCGGTGACGGTCGCGAGGGCCTCGACCAGCCGGTGCTGTCCCTTGCGTGGGGTGACCGCGGCGACGCACAGCAGTCGCGAGACGCCGTCGGTGCCGGAGGCGAGCGGCGCGATGTCGGCGCCGGGCGCGGCGACATGGACGCGGTCGGGGGCGAGCCCGTGGTGGGCGACGAGCCGGCGGACCGCCCAGTCGCTGGTGGCGACGATGGCCGACACGGCCCGCAGCGTCGTACGTTCACGGGCGTCCAGGTCGGCGGCCACGGTGGGTGCGAGTCCCGTCTCGTCGCCGAGCGGCAGATGTACCAGGACGGCGAGGCACAGCCGTTCGGCCTCGGGGACGATGATCTCGGGGACGCCGCAGGCGACGAGTCCGTCGAGCAGGACGACGGTGCCGTCCGGCAAGTCACGGAGCGTACGGGCCAGTTCCGTACGGGCGGCGGATCCGGGGCTGGGCCAGCTGCCCGCGACGGCGTGCCGGTGGACCTGCCAGCCGAAGCCGGGCAGGTCCAGGCAGAGTCGCCGGTCGTAGGCGTTGCCGCCGCTCGGCGCGGCCGGGTCGTCGACGCCGCCCGGCATCACGAAGTGCACGGAGCGCAGGGACATGGGGATGATCTCGGCGTTCTTGAGGGCCTCGTTCTGTACGGGCACGTAATTCAGGGAGGGGTGGCCCCTGTTCAGGGACGCCTGGTCCAGGGTCGTGTCGGTCACAGCGCACGCTCGTAACTCGCCCAGGCGATGTGCGACTCGTGCAGCGTGACCGTGATGCCGGACAGGCCGTGGGCGCCTTCACCGAGTGCCCCGGCGTGGACACGGTCGGCGAGTCGGTCGGCGATGACCTTGGCCAGGAACTCGGTCGAGGTGTTGGTGTCCTTGAAGTCCGACTCGTTGTCGAGATTGCGGTAGTTCAACTCGCTCACGACGGCGCCGAGTTCCTGGGTGGCCAGACCGATGTCGACGACGATGTTGTCGTCGTCCAGCTCGGTGCGCCGGAAGGTGGCGTCCACCAGGAACGTCGCCCCGTGCAGGCGCTGCGCGGGGCCGAAGACCTCGCCACGGAAGCTGTGGGCGATCATCAGGTGATCGCGGACGGTGATGCTGAACAACGGACGACCCTCCAGGTGCGGCGCGTCTGATCCCCTGCCGGGGCACGCCGTGTAGTACGGCTGCCCCGTTCTCCTTGTTCAGCCGCCTGTTCCCCTTTCTTCGAAGTTGTTGGAGGTCAGGCTGGCTGTTCCGTGCTCAAACGTCGTCGTAGACCACGCGGTGGCACAACCCGGGTATCGATCCGGAGGCGAGCTTCGCCATCACGTCCGGCAGTTCCTCGAAGCCGCACTCGCCGGTGATCAGCGCATCGAAGGCAGGTTCGGCGAGGAGTTCGAGGGCGAGCGCGAGCCGGTCGGCATACGTCCTGCTGTCCCGGCGTGCCGGGGAAACGGAACCCACCTGGCTGCTGCGCACGACAAGGCGCCGGGAGTGGAAGGCCTCCCCCAGCGGCAGACTGACGCGCCGGTCGCCGTACCAGCTCAGTTCGAGCACGGTCCCCTCCGGGCGGAGGAGTTCCAGCGACCGGGTGAGGCCGGCCTCGGTGGCGCTCGCGTGCACGACGAGGTCGCACTCGCCGGCGGCGTCCTCGGGGAGCGCGAAGTCGACGCCGAGGGCCCGGGCGATGTCGCCGCGTGCCGGGTCGGCGTCGACCAGCTGGACACGGACGCCCGGGAAGCGGGCGAGGAGCGCGGCGACGGAGCAGCCGACCATGCCGCCGCCCACCACGGCGATCCGGTCGCCGATCAGCGGGGCGGCGTCCCACAGGGCGTTCACCGCGGTCTCGACGGTCCCGGCGAGCACGGCGCGCGAGGCGGGGACCGAGTCCGGTACGACCGTGACGGCGCTCGCCGGGACGACGTACCGCGTCTGGTGCGGATACAGGCAGAAGACGGTCCGCCCGCGCAGCGACACGGGTCCTTCCTCCACGCGGCCGACGCTCAAATAGCCGTATTTGACCGGTGCGGGGAAGTCCCCGTCCTGGAACGGTGCACGCATCAAAGCATGCTGACTTTCCGGAACACCCCCGCGGAAGACGAGTGTCTCGGTGCCCCGGCTCACCCCGGAGCAGAGCGTGCGCACCAGCACCTCCCCCTCGGCGGGTGCCGGAAGGGCGACTTCCCGTATCTCGCCGTGCCCGGGCGACCGGAGCCAGAAGGCGCGAGCTGTGAGTTCCATGAGCGTCCCCCTGAACGATTCAGCAGATCTTCACGTACGGAGCGGTGACAAGCCGCGCACTGTACGCGGCGTTGATCGACTCTGTCATATGGCCGGAGGATGTGCGGTGGCCCTGAACAACACTTACGACGCGAGGCTCCTGGCGCAGGAGACCACGGTGGGAGCGGGTGTGCAGCTCCTGTTGCTGGCTCTGCTGGGCACGGCGATCGGGATGGGGCCCGCGGGCTGGCTGACCGGCCTGGCCTTCGCGATCGCCACCTGGGCGGTCCTGACCCGCGCCCTGCGCCGATCGCAGCCCCGCTCGTTCGGTCCCGCCAATCGGGTGACGCTGGGCCGGGCGATCCTGGTCGGCGGCGTCACCGCCCTGGTCGCGGACTCCTTCCAGAGTTCGCCCCCGGTCACCCTGCTGGTCGGTCTGACGGCGGTCGCCCTGATCCTCGACGGCGTCGACGGCAAGGTCGCCCGCCGCACCGGAACGTCCTCGGCGCTGGGTGCCCGCTTCGACATGGAGGTCGACGCGTTCCTGATCCTGGTGCTGAGCGTGTACGTCGCGATGTCGCTCGGCCCGTGGGTGCTGCTGATCGGCACGATGCGGTACGCCTTCGTGGCCGCCGCGCGCGTGCTGCCCTGGCTGAACGCCGCGCTGCCGCCGAGCATGGCGCGCAAGACGGTGGCGGCCCTGCAGGGCATCGTGCTGCTGGTCGCGGGCGCCGGGATCCTGCCGCACGCGGTGACCGTCGGGGCCGTGCTGCTGGCCCTCACGCTGCTCGTCTGGTCGTTCGGCCGCGACATCACATGGCTGTGGAGCCGGGGCGACCGGAGGCCCGCGGACTACGTCAGCCCGTCGTCCCTGCCGGTACCGGCGCGTTCCGAGGGTTGATCACGTGCCGGTGCAGGTCGGCTCCTTCGGTTTCGGACGGCATGTGGTCCGTGGTGGACCGGTACAACGGGGCGCCGTCGTACGTCACCTGGGCGCCGCCCTCGGGCCGTGTGACGGCGCCGAGCGCGCCCGCGATGCCCGGCGGCAGCCGCGGTTCGGCGCCGGGCGGATCGAGCAGCGGCTTGTGGGTGTCCGTGCGGGGGCCGACACTGCCGACGGTCCCTGTGCTCTCGAGGTCGTAGCGGTGGAACGTGCGCCCGTGCGGTGTCGTTCTGGTCGAGGTTCGGGGCATTGCTGGGGCTGAAGAAGTCCCGCGCGAAGATCGTGCCGTTGCTGTTGACGCCGAGCCGGACCACCACGGCCGAGGTCAGGCGTGCTTCTTGAGGAAGGCCTTGACCTCGTCCCAGACGGACGGCTGTTGCAGCAGGATGTCGCTTCCATGGGCGGCGCCCGAGACCGTCTCCAACCGTTCGCCGTGGGACTTCTTCGCCAGTTTGTCGAGGTCCTTGGCGTCCTGGGCGAACCGCTCGTCGCCCGCCGCCGCGAGGAAGTAGACGGGCATGGTCAGGTCCGGGACCGCCTTCGTGGCGTCCATGTCACTGTAGAGGCCCGGACCCGAGAGAGACACCACCGCCGCGACGGCCGGCTCGATCTTCGAGGCGGCAACGAGGGAGGCGGTGCCTCCCTTCGAGGCACCCATCAGAAGGATCTTCTGCGCTCCTTGGCTCCGCAGCCGGGCGGCGGCGCCTTCGATCTCCGGGACTTCGGAGGAGTTGCTGTTGACGGCGAGCACCCGGTAACCGGCCGCAGCGAGTTCGTCGGCGGACGGGATCCAGGAGCAGACGTCGTTGTTCGACTGGTGGGACAGGACGATTCCGGTGGCGCCGGTGCCCGTCTCGTAGCCGTCGACGTCGCTGCCCTCGGTGTCCTTGAAGGTCACCGAGTGCTTGAGCTGTTGGCCCGCCAGACATCCGAAGTCGTTGGCCGTGGCCTTTGTCGTGGCCGTCTTCGTCCCCTTGGTACCGGTGTCGTCGCCGCCGTCATCGCAGGCTCCCAGCACCGGCAGCCCGGCACAGAGGAGCACCACGGCAGCCCGGGCCGATCGCCTCATGCCGCCCTCCCTCGCAAGAAGCCCCGCATGGCCGGTTCACGACGCGACCCGTTCGCCCGGCGCGCTCGCGTCGGGATGAGTCAGGCCGAGGTGATCGCGCAGAGTAGTGCCCTCGTACTCCGTGCGGAAGACCCCGCGCTCCTGGAGCAGCGGGACCACGGTGTCGGCGAAGGCGTCGAGACCCCCCGGAGTGATGTGCGGGACGAGGATGAAACCGTCCGAGGCGTCGGCCTGGACGAAGGAGTTGATGGTCTCGGCGACGGTGGCCGGGGAGCCGATGAAGGACTGCCGGTTGCCGGTCTCGATGACCAGGTCGCGGATCGACCAGTTGTTGGCCGCCGCCCGCTCCCGCCACTCCCGGGCGGTGGCCAGCGGGTCGCGGTACATGCGCACCTGGGCGCGGCCGCGCGCGATGGTGTGCTCGCCGAGGTCGGGATCGATGTCGGGGAGCGGGCCGTCCGGGTCGTACCCGGACAGGTCGCGGTTCCAGACGAATTCCAGGTGCTTGATGGCCGTGGCACCGCTGACCTGCTGTCGGCGCACCTCGCGGGCGCGCTCCTGCGCCTCGGCGTCGGTGTCCGCGAGGACGAAGGTCGCGGCGGGCAGGATCAGCAGCTGGTCGCGGCTGCGGCCGTGGCGGGCCAGGCGGCCCTTGACGTCCGTGTAGAACGCCTGGCCTTCCTTGAGCGTGCTGTACCGGCTGAAGATCGCATCGGCGTGGGAGGCGGCGAACTCGCGGCCCTCGTCGGAGTCACCCGCCTGGAAGACCACCGGCCGGCCCTGCGGGCTGCGCGGGACGTTGAACTGCCCCTCGATGTCGAAGTGCTGTCCCTTGTGCACGAAGGCTCCGGCCTTCGCGTCGCGCAGAAAGGTGCCACTCTCCTGGTCGGCGGCGATCTCGTCGCCGTGCCACGAGTCGAAGAGCTCATGCGCGGTGGTGAGGAACTCCTTGGCCCGGGAGTACCGCTCCTCCTGCGGGAGGAAGCCCCCGCGGCGGAAGTTCTCGCCTGTGAAGGCGTCCCAGGAAGTGACGACGTTCCACGCGGCGCGCCCGCCGGAGAGGTGGTCGAGGCTGGCGAACTGGCGGGCCACCTCGTACGGCTCGTTGAACGTGGAGTTGATGGTGCCGGTGAGACCGAGATGTTCGGTGACGGCGGCGAGCGCGGTGAGGATCGTGAAGGTGTCGGGTCGTCCCACGACGTCCAAGTCGTAGATCCTGCCGCCCTGTTCACGCAGCCGCAGTCCCTCGGCGAGGAACAGGAAGTCGAACTTGGCGCGTTCGGCGGTCCGCGCGAAGTGCGCGAAGGAGCTGAACTCGATGTGGCTGCCGGCCTCCGGGTCGCTCCACACGGTGGTGTTGTTCACGCCGGGGAAATGGGCGGCCAGATGGATCTGCTTCAGCGGCTTGCTCATGGTCGTACGGTCCCTCCGGCTCAGACAGTGGTGGCGGCATAGCGGTTGGCGGGACGCGCGAGTCCCAGCAGCCCGCGCAGGGTGTCGGCTTCGTACGTCTCCCGGAAGGCGCCGCGGCGCTGGAGCTCGGGAACCAGGCCCCGGGTGATGGCCGGGAGGTCGTGGCCGATGACGGCGGGGCGCAGCCGGAAGCCGGACAGCCCTGCCTTCCCCAAGTCCTGGAGCAGATCCGCCAGTTCGACGGGCGTTCCGGTGAAGATCCGCGCGTCGCTGGTGTACGGGTGACCCGCGAGGGAGTCGAGACGCTCCCGGCGTGCCACCGCGGTGGCGGGGTCATCGTCCAGGAACACCACGAGGTCGCCGAAGAGGTGCAGCGGCTCCGCGGCGCGCCCGGCCGCGTCCTGTGCGGCGCGGACCGCGGCGACGACGGCGCGTGCCTGCTCGGCGTCGTGCGGAGTGACGTATCCGAGATCGGCGGAACGCCCCACCAGCCGGAACGGCGCACCCGTCCCGGTCTCGTGGGCCAGCGCGGTGACCAGGGGCTGGCCCTGCGGCGGACGGGGGGTGATCGAGGGGCCCTTGACGCTGAAGTGCCTGCCCTCGAAGTCGATGTAGTGCAGCTTGCCGCGGTCGATGAAGCGGCCGGTGGCCACATCCCGGATCTCCGCGTCGTCCTCCCAGCTGTCCCACAGCCGGCGCACCACTTCGACGTAGTCGGCCGCCTCGTCGAAGAGCTCGACGCTCAACTCCCTGATGGCCGGGCTCTCGAGTTCCTCGAAACGGAACGAAGGGAAGGTACGTCGGCCGAAGTGCGCGGCCTCGTTCGCGCGCGCCGACACCTGCACCCTGACGCCCGCGCGGCCGGTGCTCACATAGTCGAGGGTGGCGATCGCCTTGGAGATATGGAAAGGCTCCGTGTGAGTGGCCACCACCGTCGGCACCAGCCCTATGTGGCTGGTCAAGGGTGCGACGCGGGCCGCGATGAGGACGGCGTCGAGGCGTCCGCGTACCTGGTCCGTCCGCCCGTCGGGTTCGGTGAAGTGCGAGGACTGGAGCCCGAGCGCGTCCTCGATGGTCACGAAGTCGAGCAACCCGCGCTCGGCCTCGGTGACCAGGTCGCTCCAGTAGGCGGCGGTAAGCAGCTCCCGGGGGCGGGCCAAGGGCTCGCGCCACGCGGCCGGATGCCAGCCGGCGCCGTCGAGCGCGACGGCGAGGTGCAGCGCCGCAGAGTGAGAAGAGGGAGAAGAGGGCAACGAAGATGATGAGGACACGGGTGGGGTGCCTTCCTGATCGACCGTACGAGATCACCGGACCCTCGGTGGGAGGATCCGGCGGCGGGGGTGACAGTCAGGGGCGACAGAGCGCGCCGGCGACGCGCCGCAGGTCGATGTGCGGCCGCGAGTAGAGGTGCACACGGCGGCGCGGGGCGATGTCCATGACAGGGAGGCCGGACACACCTGCCACGTCCGTCACCTCCGCCCTTCCGGCAGGGCGGGTTCGCGGCCGCCCCGGCGCATCGTCAAGGTCTTCAACACAGCACAACAGCACAGCTATGCCTTCTGTTCCGGCGTCGTGCCCGGAGTTCGCACGCGCAGGAAGTTCGAGCGGCGTCGCAGGGTGAAGCCGATCGACTCGTAGAGCCGGATCGCTCCGGTGTTGCTCGCGGAGGCGTGCAGGAAGGGAGTGTCCCCGCGCTCCCTGATGCCCGCCGCGACCGCGCGTACCAGCCGGGTGGCCAGGCCCCGGCCGCGGTGGTCCGGGCGAGTGCAGACGGCGCTGATCTCCGTCCAGCCCGGTGGGCGCAGCCGTTCGCCGGCCATGGCGATCAGCCGTCCTCGGTGCCGGATGCCCAGGTAGGTGCCGACTTCGATCGTGCGGGGCAGGAAAGGGCCCGGCTCGGTCAAGGCGATGAGGTCCAGGATCTCGGGTACGTCGTCGAGCCCGAGCCGCACCGCCTCCGGGGCGGGCTCGGCGCGCAGCGCGGTGCCGACCAGTTGTACGCCCCGGCCGCGCTGTACGGTCTCCCAGCCCTCGGGAGCGTCCTTGACCCCGGACACCGGGGTGACGGTTCCCGGGCCGACGAGTTCGGCCAGGTCCTGCCAGGCGTGAGGGTCGGCGGGGTCGGCCAGGGCGGTGAACGGGGAGACATCCGTGCGGTAGCGGGCGGCGTCTCCGACGCGCTCGGCGAACCCGGCATGCGGACCGGTCAGCGCGGCCCAGGCCGCGTTGTCCAGGATGTGCGGTGTCGCCGGGCTCTGCGGCGAAGTGGGTCGAGTGATGGTGGACATGGGGGTGTCGGATCTCCGTAGCCGGGAGGGGCGACTGCCGGGGGCTCACGGCCGTCGACTCCGTGCGTAGCCGACGGCCGTATCTGAGCATCCAACAGGACGATGTGAGGGCTCAGGAGTTGTCGAGCGGCAGCCCGGGCGGGTTGACCTGGGCGGTGTCGACGGCCTCGTTGGAGAGGTTCCAGGCGGACAGCCACTTGGTGTACTGGCCGTTCTTGATCAGATGGTTGACCGCGTCGGCGATCGGCTTGGCCAGGCCGCTGTCCTTCTTCGTGGTAGCCGCGATCAAGCCCTGCAGCGACGCGCCGGCGCCGGAGAACGTACCCGCGCTGCGCGTCGGGTTGGGCGACTTGGCGGTCTGTGTGACGTGGTAGGCGACACCGGGGTTGGCGGCGAAATACGCGTCGATCTTTCCGCCGGTCAGCGCCAGGTAGGTGCTGTTCTTGCTCGCGAAGTGCTTGACGGTGAGCTGCTTGCCCTCCTTCTCGAGCTTCGTCTGCCACTCGAGGAGGATCTTCTCCTGGTTGGTGCCGTTGTCGACGGCGACGGTCTTGCCGGCGAGGTTCTCGTAGTCGTCGTCGAAGTTCCACGTGCTCTTCTTGAGCACCTCGAAGCCGACGTTGTCCTTCCGGTAGGAGGCGAAGTCGTACTTCTTCTTGCGCTCCTCGGTGTCGGTGATGTTGGCGAAGGCCACGTCGACCTTGCCACTGTCGATGCCGACGAACATGTTCTCCCAGGTGGAGTTCTTCAGCTCCGGCTTCAGGCCGAGTACGGCGGCGACCAGGCGGCCGAAGTCGGGTTCCGCGCCGGTGAGGGTCTTCTGGTCGGAGCCGACGTACGCCAGGGGCGGGAAGCCGTCGGGCAGGGCGCCGACGCCGATCTCCAGCTTGCCGCTCCTGCGCACCGACGCGGGCAGCTCGGCGCTGATCGACTTCACCTCGGAGACCTTCAACCTGGTCTGCCGGGCGGCCCCGTTGGACAGCTGTCCCACGGTCACCGTGCCCGCGGCGTCGGTCGTGGTGGCGGCGTCGCTGTCGCCTCCGCAGGCCGCGAGCCCGGCGGCCAGTGAAGCAACGGCGGTCGCCGCGGTGATACCGCGTATCAGGCTGCGTCGAGAGAAGTGCGTAGGCATGGCTGTCCTTGTCGCTGGGTGAGGGTGTGACTGCGGTGATGTGGCAGAAGGGAGGCGCCGGTCAGAGCACCTTGCTGAGGAAGTCCCGGGTCCGTTCGTGCCGCGGGTGGTCCAACACCTCTGAGGGCGGGCCCTGTTCGACGATGCGGCCGCCGTCGATGAAGACGATCCGGTCGGCGACCTCGCGGGCGAAGCCGATCTCGTGCGTGACGATGACGAGGGTGGTGCCGCTGGTCGCCAGGTCCTTGATGACGGCCAGGACCTCGCCGACGAGTTCGGGGTCGAGTGCCGAGGTGGGCTCGTCGAACAGGATGATTCCCGGGCGCAGGGCGAGGGCGCGGGCGATGGCCACACGCTGCTGCTGACCGCCGGACAACTGGCGCGGGTAGGCGCCGGTCTTCTCGCCCAGGCCCACGCGGCCGAGCAGTTCGCGTGCCAGCTCCTGGGCCTCGGGCTTGGTCAGCCTCCCGGTGGCCACGGGCGCGGCGGCCACGTTGTCCAGGACGGTCAGATGCGGGAAGAGGTTGAAGTTCTGGAAGACGAAGCCGATCCGGCTGCGCTGGCTCAGGATGGCCCGCTCGCTGAGTTCCTTCAGCCTCTCGCCCTGCCGCCTGACGCCGATCAACTCGCCGTTGACACTGACGTATCCGACTTCCGGCTTCTCCAGGTGGTTGATCACCCGCAACAGCGTCGACTTGCCGGAGCCGGACGGGCCGAGGATGACGGTGACCTCGCCGGGCCGCACTGTCAGGTCGACTCCGTCGAGTACCCGGTGGGCGCCGTACCACTTGTGCACGTCGTGGACTTCAAGCGCGGCGGGTCGCGCGTCGGGGGTCTGGGCGGTGGTCATACGGCGGCCTCCTTGCGCAGCCGGGCCAGCAGATCGGTCAGGCCGGTCCGCGCCTTCTGCAGCGGGGTCGGCGGCAGGGTGCGTGTCGCGCCCCGGGCGAAGTACCGCTCGACGTAGAACTGGGCGATAGACACGGCACTCGTGAGGATCAGGTACCAGACGGTGGCGACCAGCAGCAGCGGCACGATGTCGCCGGGATAGGTGCTGCCCATCGTCTGCACCGAGCCGAACAGGTCGAGCAGCGACACGTAGAAGACCAGGGACGTGCCCTTGATCAGGCCGATCAGCTGGTTGACGTAGTTCGGGGTGATGGACCTGAGGGCCTGCGGGAAGACGATCCGGGTGAACTGGTACGTCTTCGGCAGGCCGAGCGCGGCAGCCGCCTCGTGCTGGCCCTGGTCGACGGAGAGGATGCCGCCGCGGACGACCTCGGCCGCGTACGCCGCCTCGTTGAGGCTGAGGCCGATCACGGCGACCGTCATGTCGGTGGCGAGCCGGGACTCGTCGAAGGTGACGAAGGCCGGCCCGAACGGCACACCGAGGCTCAACGTCTTGTACAGGGCGCTGAAGTTGTAGAGGAAGATCAGGACGACGATCAGCGGTACGGAGCGGAACAGCCACGTGTACACCCAGCTCACCGCACGCAGCACCGGGCTCCCGGAGAGCCTGGCGAGGGCGAGCAGGACTCCGCCCAGCAGCCCCAACACCGCGCTGAGCGCGGCCACTTCGAGGGTGATGACCAGGCCGTCGAGAATCGTGGGACGCAGGAACCAGTAGCGGAAGCGATCCCACTGGTAGAAGGGGTTGGTGGCCAGGCCGTGGATGATCTGGGCGACCAGGACCAGGACGACGGCTGTGGCAATCCAGCGGCCCGGCCGGCGCAGCGGCAGCACGCGCTGGGCCGTGAGCGGCTTCGCCGGGGAGTCGGCGGGCGGTGCCTCGGCAAGAAACACAGCGACGCCAGGGGGTTCACTCATGAGGGGGCTCCAGCGGAGTCGGACACCCCGGGCGCGGCATACGCAACGGCACCGCAGCACAACGGGGACGGCTGCGGAGGACGAAGAACGGGAAGACGCCGGTACCGGGGGCTGGGCGGGCAGAGGGCGCACCGCGGCAGCGGTACGCGTCAGAGATTCAGGACGCCGTCAGCCTTGACAGCGGGCACAGCCCGAAGCGGTACACAGGGCACTGTTGACGCGGAGCAGATCGACGCAGCGGTTCGCGCACAGCAGTACGCAGCCGCGGGGCCGCTCTGCGGCCACCTTCGACGCTGCGTTCATCGTTGTCTCCGTCACTGTTCCGCCCGTGGGCGGCTCGCGCTTACCGAAAGTCTTCCGGTCCGGTCGTCACCTGGGGCACCCCACCGCGACGCGAGGGTTGCCGGCCAGCGAGCCAGGGCTTTTCGCTGACACTCATGACCGATCTGCGGCGTAAGTTAGGCACGCTCGGAAACCGATGTCAACGTCCACCCGCCCGAATGACCACGTGGTGAGACCGGGTCCACGCCTTCTTGACGGCGTCACGGAGCGCACTGACACTGACGAGGACGGTCACGATTGTCAGCGCCTCGTCACGTGGGCTTGCCTGCGCGATGCGGTGATCGGCCCCGGCCCGCTGACAGGCAACCCTTCCACCGCGACGGGGTGCCCCGGGTGACGACCGGGTCCCGCCGGTGCGGCGGGACAAGCGTGGTCTCGCGGCTCGCGGGCCCTGAAGGCGGGACCGGTGGGAATGCCCAGGAGCGACCTGACGAGACGGCTGCACATCGATTTGCAGCGGGTCTCCAGCGCGTACTAGTCCGGCCGCTCCGAGCCGGTGCACAAGCGCAGTCACTCCGTTCCGCCGCTGCCGCCCAACATGCGGCCGGGGCTTCGTCGTTCCCCTGGAGAGTCATGCCCGAGACCGTTTCGCGCGCCTCGAACACAGCCACCTCAGGCACATGCGCCACCAGCGCAGCCACCACCGGCACGCACGCCGCAACCGCGGGCACGTGCGCCCCCACCGCAGTCGCCCGCGCCTCGACGTCGCGCGTTCCGGGCCCAGTTGTGTCCGGTCCAAGCACTCGCCCCGCAGGCGCCGGACCGTCCGTGTCCCCTCGCCCGCACGGCATCCGCAGCCGCATCGGTGTCGGTGCCGCCGGTGGCTTCTACCCTGCGCCGCACCGCTATCAGCTCTATCTGTCCGAGGGCTGTCCGCGTTCGCTGCGCCTTTCGATCACCCTCGATCTGCTCGGCCTCAAGGACTCGGTGGCCACCACGATCCTCGCGCACCCCGCCGAGACACCCGACGCGTTCGCCTCGCTCCGCAGTGCCTACGAGGCCACCTGGCACCATTACGAGGGCCCGCTGACCGCGCCCGCGCTGTGCGACCGCTGGAGCGGACGCATCGTCAGCAATCACACCCCCGACATCCTTCGTGACCTGGCGGGCCTGCTGACCTGCCATGACGGAGCATGCATCCCCCTGCTGCACCCGCCGGCCCTCGCCGCGGACATCGACGCCCTGCGCGAACTCCTCGACCGCGACGTCACCTCGACGGCGCGGCCGGAAGCCCGCTCGGCGACTCTGGATCTGTTGGACCATCAGCTCGCCACGCGCGCCTATGTGTTGGGCGAGGATCTGACGGCCGCCGACGTGGACGTCTGGGTGGCGCTCAACCACCTCGACACGGCCGACCCCCTCTCCCGGCACAGCCGCCTTCGCGCCTATGTGCGCCGCCTCGACGAGCATCCCGCCTTCCACGGCGCCCGGTCCCTGCGCGTGTGGCACGACCGGTCCGCGACGGGAGCGATCCGACGCGACTGACCGTCAGAACGCGGGGGCCGCGCCGCTGGGCGTCACCCATCCGGGGTCCGGGGCGGACCTCGCGAAAATACTTGACGGATTCTGTCAGGTATTGAGGCCAAGGTCGTGTGCACAGACAGCGGCGCCGGGTCTCTCGGCCCGTCCACGAGTGCCGGTGTCCCGAGCGGAAGGTCGGACATGGTGCAGCACGCGGTCGAATTCGAGGTGGCCGGCCCTTGGTCGCTGGACACGAGCCGGGAGTTCTGGGAGGAGCTCGCGCCGCTGGCGCCGGCCTCGGCGGCGGGTGCCGCCGGGGCGTTGCGCACGGTCTTCCACGCCGACGCCGACTGGCGCCGCGTCGCCGCGGAGGTCACCCAGTACGGCAGCACGGCCCGGGTCGTGGCGGTCGGCGACGGCGATCTGGACGCCGCCGCCGAGCAGGTGCGCCGCTTCCTGTCCCTGGACGTCGACGCCCGCGGCTGGCCGACGGTCGCCGAACGCGACCCCGTCATCGCCGACGTCCAGGCCAGATGGCCGGGCCTGCGGCCGTGCGGTTTCCACTCGCCCTACGAGGCCGCCACCTGGGCGGTGCTGACCCAGCGCACGGGGATGACCTCGGCCAGGCGCATGCGCGACGACCTCGTCGCCCGCTACGGCACAGGCGGCGCGTTCCCCTCCCCCGAGGCGCTGCTCGGCCTGGACTTCGAACTGCCCTGGCGCAAAACCGAGTACCTGCACTCCGTGGCCGACGCCGCGCTCGACGGGCTCCTCGACGGCGCCCGGCTGCGCGCCCTGGGCCCGGCGGCGGCGGTGCGGCAGGTCCAGCAGGTCAAGGGGCTGGGCGTCTTCTCCGCCGAGCTCGTCGTCCTGCGCGGCGCCAACCACCCCGACACACTGCCGACCCAGGAGCGCCGATTGGAGGCGGAGATCACCGAGCGGTACGGGCCCGGCCGGGGCCTCACCGAGGTTTCCGAGAACTGGCGGCCCTACCGCACCTGGGCCGCGCTGCACCTCCGCGTCCTGCACGGCGAGCGCATGGGTCCGAGCGCTGCCCGCCCCGCTCGTGCCCACCGGTGAGACCGTGGTTCCCGCGCCTGCTTGCGGAGAAGGCGTGAGTCACGGTGACAAGAACGACCGGTCCTCGTCCGCGCCCGCGCATCCTCCCCACTGCCGTGGCTCACGTGTGCATCACGACACCGGGCCACTCTCGGATCCGTAACCTGCGGCAACCACGATCGAACATCAACTGGCTAGACTACGCACCCTCGTGCACGCGATCGCGCCACGTACGAGCAAAGCCGTTCCCGAAGGGTTTCGACGCTTGATAGCCATCGAAGAGGTCAGCAAGCGATACGCCGACGGCACGGTGGCCGTCGATCGCCTGTCTCTGCAGATACCGAACCACTCCATCACCGTTCTCGTCGGACCCTCGGGCTGCGGCAAGACCACCACGCTGCGCATGATCAACCGCATGGTCGAGCCCAGCAGCGGCACCATCCGGGTCGACGGCGAAGACATCCTGCGCCAGCCGGTCAACGCCCTGCGCCGCTCCATGGGTTACGTCATCCAGAACGCCGGCCTGTTCCAGCACCGCACGATTCTCGACAACATCGCGACGGTGCCGCGGCTGCTCGGCTGGTCCAAGCAGCGGGCCCGGGCCCGTGCGGCCGAGCTCATGGAACGGGTCGGCCTCGACCCGGCCATGGCCCGCCGCTATCCGTACCAGCTCTCCGGCGGCCAGCAGCAGCGTGTCGGCGTCGCCCGCGCACTGGCCTCGGACCCGCCGATCCTGCTCATGGACGAGCCGTTCTCCGCGGTCGACCCGGTCGTCCGCCGTGGTCTCCAGGAGGAGTTGCTCCGCATCCAGGGCGAACTCGGCAAGGCGATCGTGTTCGTCACCCACGACATGGACGAGGCCATCACGATCGGCGACCGCATCGCCGTGATGCGCACCGGCGGCAAACTCGCCCAGTTCGCCGCCCCCGACGAGCTGCTGTCGTCGCCCGCCGACCCGTTCGTCGAGGAGTTCCTCGGCGCCGACCGGGGGATCCGCGGTCTTTCGTTCCTGTCCACCCGCGACCTCGAACTCGACCGCTCCCGTGTCTTCCCGGTCGGCTCCGACTGGCAGGAGATCGCCGGGCGGGACGCGGAGCGGGCGCCGGTCCTTGTGACCGACGCCGATGACAGGCCGCTGGGCTGGGCCGATCTCGCGGTGTGGGGCGGTGACATCAAGGCTCTGGAACCCTACGGGCAGAGCTTCGAGGTGGGCCGGGACTCGCTCCGGGTCGCCCTGGACCGGGCCGTGCTGGCGCCGACCGGTCAGGCGGTCGCCGTGGACGGCACGGGGCGGGTGCTGGGGATCGCCGGGCAGGAGACGGTCGCCGCGGCGATCCGCGCGGCCCGGCAGCGACGGGCCGCGGACTCCCCGCAGGGCACGTCGGACTCCCCCCAGGGCCCGTCCCAGTTGAAGGCCGCGAAATGAACGGCTTCTTCGACATACCCAGCGACCTCCAGAACAGCTATCTCGGCCTGATCTCCTGGCACATGCAGGAGGCGCTGATCCCGGTGCTGATCGGTCTGCTGCTGGCACTGCCCATCGGTCTGCTGTGCGTCCGCTTCAACTGGCTCTACCCGCCGGTCCTCTGGACCACCACGGTGCTGTACGCGATCCCGTCGCTGGCCTTCTTCGTGGTACTCATCGACTACACCGGGCTGAGCCGACTCACCGTGATGATCCCGCTGTGCCTGTACAGCCTGGTGGTCCTCGTCCCGGCGGTCGTCGACGGCGTCCGCTCGGTCCCCGAGGAGACGAACGCCGCCGCGGCGGCGATGGGCATCGGTCACGTACGCCGCTACCTCCAGGTCCAACTGCCCATCGCCGTACCGGCGATCATGGCGGGGCTGCGGGTGGCCACCGCCTCCAGCATCAGTCTGGTCAGCGTCGGCGCACTGATCGGCAACCAAGGAGCCCTGGGCAATCTGCTGACCACCGCGATGCTGTACCACCGGCCCGTCCTCGCGGTGAACTCGGTGGTCACCACCGCCGTCCTCGCGGTGCTGATCGACGCCCTGCTTGTGCTGCTGCGACGGCTGCTGACCCCCTGGCAGCCGCCCTCCGGGCGCAAGGCCGGCCGCCGCCGTACGTCCACGATCGCGGGCCCCGCCCGCACCCCGGAGAGCGTCTCGTGAACGTACTCAACTACATCCAGTCGTTCCTCAGCGACGGCTCCCACTGGCACGGCTACGACGGCATCCCGCAGCGCGTCTGGGAGCACCTCCAGTACTCCACCGAGGCCCTCGCGATCGCCGCGGCCATCGGCCTGCCCATCGGTCTGGTCACCGGACACACCGGCCGCGGTGGCGACGCGCTGGCCTTCGTGTCGGCGGGGGCCCGGGCCCTGCCCACGTTCGGGCTGCTGGTGCTGATGTTCGTCTGGCTCGGCATCGGCATCCTGCCCGTGATGATCCCGCTCGTGGTGCTGGCGATCCCCCCGGTCCTCATCACCTCCTACGAGGCGATCCGCAATGTGGACCCCTCCCCCGTCGACGCGGCCCGCGGCATGGGCATGTCCGAGGGGAAGATCCTGCTCCAGGTCGAGGTCCCCGCGGCGCTGCCGCTGATCCTCAGCGGTCTGCGCTCGGCGGCGATCCAGATCGTGTCGACGGCGACGATCGCGGCCTATGTGAGCCTCGGCGGAGTCGGCCGCTACATCGTGGACGGCCTCTACCAGCGCAACTACGAGAAGGTGGTCGGCGGGGCCACCCTCACGGCTGTCCTCGCGCTGCTCGTCCTGGTGCTCTTCTGGGCCGTGGCCCGGGTGACAGTGTCCCCGGGTGTGCGCAGGCGCCGGGCGGCCTGACGAGCATGCCGAGGGGGGACGGGCGCCCGGCCCGTCCCCGCTTCACCGCTCGGCGGTGGCCAGGGCGTGTTCGAGAACGACGAGCAGTGCGTCGCGTACGGAGCCGCGTTCGCGCGCGTCGAACACGGTGAGGGGCACGTGGTCGGCGACGTCGAGGGCCCACCGTACGTCGTCCAGATCGTGTTCGACCTTGCCGTCGAAGGCGTTGACGGCCACCGCGAAGGGGATCTCGCGGTGCTCGAAGTAGTCGACGGCCGCGTAGCAGTCGTCGAGCCGACGGGTGTCGACGATGACGAGCCCGCCGAGCGCGCCCTCGACGAGGTCGTCCCACATGAACCCGAACCGCTCCTGACCGGGCGTCCCGAACAGATAGAGCTTCAGCGTCGGATCGAGGGTGACGCAGCCGAAGTCCATGGCGACGGTCGTCGTCATCTTCTCCGGGGTGTGCGTGAGGTCGTCGACGCCCGCCGCGACCGAGGTGATGGACGCCTCGGTGGTCAGCGGCTCGATTTCGGATATGGCGCCGACCGTGGTGGTCTTGCCCACGCCGAAGCCGCCGGCGATCACCATCTTCACCGGCAGCGGCGGCCGCGGCCCCTCGGCGTCAGCCCTCACGGATCGCGCCCCGGGAGTCGGGGATAGCTCGGAGACCATCGATAACCCTTCGCAATACGGTGGCATCGCGGGCGGAATCGGCCTGCGGTGCGTACAAGGCCAGTTGACCGTCGGCACGCAGATCGTCGGCGAGCACCCGGATCACATTCAAGTGCATCCGCAGTTTCGCCGCGATCTCCGCCAGCGACTGCGGCCGGCGGCAGATCGTGATGATGTCGCGGTGCTGTTCGAAGACGAAGGCGTCGAGCGCGGCCAGCCCCAGATCGGTCGTGACCACCTGGGTCTCGATCGGGATCGGCGGTACGAGACTGTCGCCGCCGGCGATCCTCCCCGCGGTCAGCAGGAAGGGCCGGACGACGGACGCGGGGGTCTCCACTCCCCACCCTGCGTCGTCGGTGGCTGATGGCTCGCCGTCCGTCATGACGTCCTCCCCCTTCGCTTCGCGGACCGTCACCGGTCATGTGACGCCCCGTCGGACGTCAACCGGTCGGGGCGATGCCCACGGTGTTCTTGAGCTCCATGACCAGCTGCGGGCTCAGGACGGCACCGGCGCGGTTGGCGAAGAGGGTCATCTCGTACGCGATGTTGCCGAGCTTCGCCTCCTTCGACGCGACCACGCCGAGCACCGCGCCCGCGCCGAGCGCCGACACCAGGACGTGTCCCTCCTCCAAGTCGATGATGACCTTGTTCAGAGCGCCGAGGCCGTAGTTGCCGGACGCACCCATGGCAAGGCTGGTGATGCCGGAGACGATCGCCGCGAGCCGCTCCGAGTCCGCCTGTCCGCGCAGTTGGGACACCGCGATGAGCAGTCCGTCGGAGGAGACGCCGATGACGTCGACGACCCCGGCCGTCTCGGTGGCGAATCGATTGAGCAGCCAGTTGAAGTCGGCAGCGGCCGCCTTCACGTCCGTCACCTGTTCCACGGCTCCGGACTCCGGCTCGCCTGTCCACATGGTCACTTGCTCATGCCTTCCGGGGATGAGGGTCTGGTGTTCTCTGTGCTGGATTCGGTCGGGGCGCCGGGCCGGCTCCCCGGTCGGGTCGGCCCGGTGGTCCGGCCCTCGGTCGCGCTCTCGCGCTGGGCCCGCCGGACGGCGGCCTCGAATTCGTCGATCTCGGATCGGGCCGCCTCCGCATCCGTGGGCTGCCAGGCGGGCGGCCGCGGTTTGTTCGGGACGGTCCGTTCGGGCTGCCGGCTCGACGCGGTCGTGGCCGACAGGGTCGCGCCGCGCACCCGGCGCCGCAGTGGACCGGCATCGCCTGGTCGCGCGGGAGCAGCCGATCCGGAGCGGGGGTCGGTGGCGCTACCGGACCGCGAACCGAACCCGTCGGCCGTACCCGGGGCCGTACCGCGCCCGGCTGCCTGACGCGACCCGACGCCCGTATTCGGCACGGAAGTTCCCGGGTTGCCACCCTGCCGGGGCCGGGACCCGCCGGGTCCGCCCGCCGGGTGGGCCATGACGTCCTCGCCGACGGTGCCCCGCGCGGCCTCCGTGCGGCGTGCGTGGCCGGGGGAATCCTCGCCCCGGGAGCGTGCGGGAATCCTGCGGGGCAGGCCCGAGGGCCCGGGCGGGGATTCGACCCTCGCGTGGCGCGGCTCACTCCCGGCGGAATGACGGGCGGGCGGCAGGATGTGCGGGGCCCGGGCCGCGGACTGTGCCGGATCGGTGAGCAGGAGCTGCGCCGAGGGGACGGCGACGGTGGCGGTGACGCCACCGCCCGGGGTGCGGGACAGTACGACTTCGATGCCCCAGCGCCGGGACAGTCCGCCGACCACGAACAGGCCGAGGACCTCCGTCGGCGCCAGGTCGAGCCGCTCACGGCGGATCAGGCGGGCGTTCTCCTCCGCCAGCCGCTCCGGGCTCATTCCGAGCCCGTGGTCGATGATCTCGACGAGGGCACCGCCGGATCCGTGCCGGGGGCGCAGGACCACCTCGACGCCGCTGGTCGCAGGGGAGAACATCACCGCGTTCTCCAGCAGTTCGGCGAGCATCAACGTCAGATCGCCGACGATGTCGGGGGCGACGGTGACATCGCCCTCGGCATGCGGAGTGACACGCTGGTAGCCCTCGATCTGGCCCAGCGCGGCGCGCACGATGTTGCTGAGCCGCATGGGTTCGGTGTTCAGGCCCGTCTCGCTGATCCCGGCGAGCAGCATCAGGCTGTCGGCGTTGCGCTGCAGACGTACGGCGATGTGGTCGATGCGGTAGAGCCGGTCCAGTACCTCGGGGTCGGTCTCGCCGCGCTCCACCGAGTCGATCAGCGCGAGTTGACGTGCCGTCAGGTTGCTGACGCGGCGGCCGACGTTGCCGAACATCTCGGCGATGTTGCGGCGGCTGATGACCTGGCGCTCCAGCAGGGCGGTGGCGGTGACCTGAACCTGGTTGAAGGCTTCGGCCAGTTCACCGATCTCGTCGCGCACCGGCACGGGCACGGCTTCGAGGCGCGGCGGGCTCGCGTCGTCGGCGTCGTCGTCGGCGACCCGGGCCAGCTCGGTCTGAGCCGCGGTGGCCACATGCTGGGCCGCCGTGGTGAGGCTCCGCACGGTCCGCACCACGGAGCGGCGCATCAGCACCGAGAACAGCAGCCAGGCGCCGAAGGCGAGCAGGGTGCCGGCGATCAGCCAAGCCACCTGCCACCAGGCGCTGTTCGAGGCGCCCTGGGTGTCGGCGGCGATCTCGTCGATGAGCCCCTGGACGATCTTCAGCCGGTTCTGGGCCTGGCGCTCGTAGGTGGGGTCGGCCGTCAGCGCGTCGTCGAGCGCGGCACGCAGCTGCGCCGAGCTCGCGGCGACCAGAGCGCCGGGGTCGACCTGGAGCGAGGCCCAGTGCTGGGAGATGACGCTCTGGTACGGGCTGTGTTCGATCTCGGCGAGATCGCTGCCCTGTTCCTGGGTGGCGAACCGGGTGAACCGCTCGGCCTGGTAGGTGTACTGGTCGTAGTCGCCGACCGCTCCGGTGAACTCGATGAGCGCGTTGGGGTCCCGGGTGCGGGCCGCGAAGACGCTGGTCTCGAACGACGCGTGGGCCGTGTCGGCACGCAGCAGCGCATCGAGCAGATTGCCCGCGGACGACGAGGACTCGCTGCCCGACCGGCCGAGGCCGAGGCCGTTGATGAGCCCCTCGATCACCGATCCGTACGCGGGGTCGATGTTGTCGGCGGCTATCGGTCCCTGTTCGACGGACTTGCGGAGGCTGTCCAAGCCCTCCAACTCCTTGAGCGCCTGGGCCTCGGCTTCGGGCAGCCGGTCCCCGTACGCCGACCGGACGGCCTCGATCTGGGCGCCGACCTTCTGCTGTGCCTGGAGATACGCGGAGGTGTCGGGCGGGCTGTCGGCGGAGCGTGCGGCCTCGTGGCGCAGGGAGACCAGGAGTGCCTGCCGGTGCTCGGTCTGTACGCCGTCGATGAGTTGGGTGACCTGCGCGCTGTCCCGCACGAGTTGGGCGGTGTCGGCTGCGGACCGGGCGCGGTCGACCTGGCCGTAGACGATATAGGAGAGGATCACGGAGACGACCACGAGCGGCACGATCACCAGGACGTTGAGTTTCCGGCGGAAGGGCCAACGGTCGAGGAGGGATGGCGTTCGGCCTGTTCCTGGAGCCGTGGTCGGCAGCCCCGGGGCGACCTTTCTGTGCGCGGGCACCCAACCTCCTCGACGTTGTTCCCCGTGGAAGCCCCTTGCCCGGGCTGCGTGGTTCAGCAATCGCGACAGCGCGCTCAGGCCGACAAGTGGAACAGGGCCCTCGACGCGCCAACATTAGCGGCTGCCGCAAGAGTACGGCCATGATCAACCAAAAAGTGACATGCGGAGACGCCGGATTCGCGCGCATATTGGCCGCGTTGCGCATACGGGGTGCAGCCACGTGGTCCCCATCGGTGATCTATTCGTGTCTTGACGGTCCGTGACAGGGCTAGATTGGATCGGTCTGGACCGTCACCACCCGCGCCTTCCGGCCACCACCGCCCCACCCGATGCCAAGTCTGGATGACCAACGTGACCATCGCCAGAAGCACCAGAACGTCCGCAACGTACGCTGTTTCCCTGCTGGTTGTGGCCGCGGCCGCACTGACGGGCTGCGGTTCCTCCGACGACTCCGGCAAGAGCGACCCGTTGAAGGGGGACACCGCCAAGGGCGGTACGGTCGTTGTCGGTTCGAACAACTTCCCCGAGAGCATCCTGCTCGCCGACATTTATGGTGAGGCCCTCAAGTCCAAGGGCATCAAGGTCAGTTACAAGCTGAACATCGGCAGTCGCGAGACCACATACGGCCTGATCAAGAACGGTACGATCACGGTCCTGCCCGAGTACAACGGGGCCCTGCTCGCCTATCTCGACGCCAAGGCGGCACCGACGACCGTCGAGGAGACCAGCAAGGCCATATCGGCCAAACTCGATGCCAAGCTCAGCCTGTTGAGCCCGTCCCAGGCCCAGGACAAGGACGCGATCGCCGTCAACGAGGCCACGGCCAAGAAGTACAGCCTGACGGACAAGTCGACGATCGCGGACCTCGCCGACTCGGCCAAGGACCTGGTCATCGGCGGCTCGCCCGAGTTCCAGACCCGGCAGCAGGGGCTGAAGGGCCTCAAGTCCGTATACGGCCTCGAATTCAAGTCCTTCAAGGCGCTGGACGCGGGTGGTCCGCTGACTGTTGCGGCTCTCAAGGGAAACAACATCCAGGCCGCGGATATTTTCACGACGGACCCTGGAATCAGCAAGAACAAGTTTGTGGTTCTGCAGGACCCCAAGAATCTCTTCGGTTTCGAGAACGTGACGCCGCTGGCATACAAGAGCGGCCTCTCGTCGGCCGGAGTTTCCGTACTCAATGGCATCTCGGCTAAGCTCGACACGGAAACCCTGGTCAAGCTCAACAGCCAGGTGCAGAACGACAACAAGGACCCGCTGGACGTCGCCAAGGCGTGGCTGTCCTCCGCCGGCCTGAGCTGACGGACGGCGCGGCCCACCGGGCCGGGGCGCGAATCCGCTCCGACCCGGTGGGCCGCGCGCAGGCTGTCTGCGGAGGGCGCCCGGCTGTACGGGCACAGCACCCGCGTCGGAGCGCACCCGGAACGTTGCCATCAAGGAGCACGACGGCGCCGGTCACGGACTGCGTGACCGACGCCGCGGCTTTCCTGGACGAGATCGCCGCACTCACCGCAGGGTGTTGATCGGGGCCGGACTCCGGATCCGGAGCCGCCGCGCCCGTCAGCTCCGCGCCCCGGGCGTGACGGCCTCCGGCTCCGTACGGGACGAGTCGAAGGAAGCGCGGGGTGTACCGGAGATGCGACCCGCGCGCTGGACCGGGACGAGCAGTGCGGCCAGTGCCGCTGCGAGGCAGAGCAGCGCGAGCAGGCTGAAGCCATGGGTGTACCCGGACGCGTACGGCAGGCCCGAGGGCTGGAGGCGGCCGGTCACCAGGACGCTGGTCACCGCGGCGCCGATGGACCCGCCGATGGTACGGATGTTGGCGTTCATGCCGGTCGCCGCGCCGGTCTGCTCGGCCGGGACACTGCCGACGATCAGATTGGCCATCGAGGCGAAAGCCAGTCCGATGCCGAGGCCGAACACGCCTGCCGCGAGGGCCACTTGCCACTGCTGGTCGTGCCAGAGGGCGAGAATGCCGCAGGCGACCGCGCCGAGCGCGGAACCGGCGATGAGCAGCTTCTTGGCACCCAGGACGGGCTCCAGACGGCCGCTCAGCACACCCGAGCAGAACATCGCGATCAGCATCGGCAGCATGAGCAGTCCGGCCGCGGTGACGCTCGCGCCGAAGCCGTAACCGGCCGAGCTGGGCGTCTGCACGAATCCGGGCAGGAAGGACCAGATCGCGTACATGCCCGCGCCGAACAGCAGCGCGGCCGCGTTCGTGGTCCACACGGCGGGCAGCCGCATGATGCGCAGATCGATCAGCGGGCTGTGGGAGCGCGCCTCGACGAACAGCCACAGCGCGAACAGCGCCATGGCGGCGACGAACAGAGCGATCACCCTGCCCGATCCCCAGCCCCAGTGGCTCGCCTGGCTGAGCGGCAACAGCAGAGCCACCAGCCAGCCCGACAGCAGGACGGCGCCGAGCCAGTTGACACTCCCCTCGGCCCGGCGGGGCGACTCGGGGACGTAGCGCAGAGCGATCAGTGTGGTGACCGCGACGATGCCGACGGGGAGCCAGAAGAGCCAGCGGTAGTCGAGCGCGGTCACGATGGGACCGGCCGCCACGATGCCGACACCGCCGCCGGCAGCGATCACTGCGGACAGGTTGCTGATGCTGCCGCTCACCTCCGACGGGGCGAACTCGTCCCGGATGATGCCGAAGGACAGCGGGAACAGCGCGCCGCCGATGCCCTGGACGACCCGGGCGACGATCAGTACGCCGATGGTCGGCGCGAGCGCGGCGAGCAGACAGCCGATGGTCACGATCACCAGGACGGCGACCAGGGTGCGTTTCTTGCCGATCAGGTCACCGACCCGGCCGAGGATCGGGGTGAAGACCGAGGCGGACAGCAGATAGGCCGTCATCACCCAGGTCGCGGTGGACTGCGAGGTGTGCAGCGCGTGCTGAACGGTCGGCAGGGCCGGCGCGATCAGCGACTGCAGCATGGCGAACACGCCGGCACCGGTCGCGAGGACCGCGAAGGTGAGGCGTGTGGACGTGCGGGGCATGAAGAGCCTCTCCGAACAGGCGAACACGGTGCGGCCGAGTTCATCCCCCGCGGTCGTACGGCGCGGGCGCGCCGCGGGAGCAGCGCGGGGCACGCCGACGATCGCGGGAGGCGGTCGCGGAAGGGTGTGGGTGGACGGGCGGTGCGGTCGGCGCAGGGCCCGCGGTGATCGATACGTCCGATACGGCGGTGCTGTCGCGTCGGTGATGCGTGCGGCCGCACGCATCCACGGCGAGCGCACCCCGCACTGGTAAAGTGGAGGTACCCCTCCACTGTAGCGGAGGAGTACCTCCGCTTCAACCTCGTCCCGCCATGGGAGGCCCCAGTGACGGCTCAGCCGTTCCCCGTCAGCGAGATCGTCGCGTCCCGGCGACCGCACCGGAAGGACGCCGCCCGCAACTACGACGCGCTGCTGAAGGCCGCGCGCGAGGCGTTCGCGGAGAAGGGCGCGGAGGCCTCTCTGGAGGACATCGCCCGTCGCGCGGGCGTGGGCATCGGCACGCTCTACCGGAATTTCCCGACCCGCCGCCACCTGTTCGAGAGCGTCTACGCGGGCGAGGTGAACGACCTGTGCCGGGTGGCTCAGGAGGTCTCCGAGCTGGAGCCGTGGGAGGCGCTGAGCGCGTGGCTGCGCCGGTTCGTGGACTACACCGTGACCAAGCGGGCCGTCCGCGAGGCGCTCAACGACGAGTCGGAGATCTTCCTGGCCTGCCGGGACTCGATGTACCAGGCGGGCGGCCCGCTCTTCGAACGCGCCCAGCGGGCCGGCGAAGCGCGCGAGGACATGGACTTCGACGACCTGCTGCGCATGATCGCGGGCATCACCGCGACGAACTTCCTCGACGACGCACAGCGCGACCGAGTCCTGACCGTCGCCCTCGACGGCGTCCGCACGGCCCGCTGACGGGCCCGTCCCCTCTCACACCACAGGGGTGCAAACGCTGGATTCTGTATACTGTCGCCACCAATGGCCCCGGCTCGGAGGCGACATGGAAGATCTGGATCCCGAGGTGGTGCTGGGAATGGCTGCCCAGGCACCCGACGGCATAGTGATCATCGACGGCGAAGGACTGATCCGCTATTGGAACCGGGGTGCGGAGCGCATCTTCGGGTTCTCGGCGGCCGATGTGGCCGGGCGCAGTCTGGACGTCATCATCCCCGAAAAGCACAGGCGACGTCATTGGGACGGTTTTCGGACGGCCATGGACCGAGGAGCCACCAAGTACGGGGAGGCCGACCTCCTGACGGTTCCCGCGCTGGCGGCGGACGGCAGCACCCTGTCCATCGAGTTCAGCGTGGTGCTGCTGGCCGCCCCCGACGGCGGCGCGCACGTCGGAGCGGTCATCCGTGATGTCACCGCGCGACGAGCGCGGGAGCGGGAGATGATGCGACGGCGGGCCGAAGCCACCGCGGACCGTACGACGGTCTGATGAGCGCTGAGCAGGACAGCGGTCTCCGGAGCCGTTGCGCCACAGCAGCGAAGTACGGCAACCACCGCAACGGCACGCGAGCTTCAGTTGCTTGGCGTCAGCCCGCGAGCGGCCGATATGACGGACTGCTGAGCGTGCCAGGGGCGGAGCGGAGGTGGCTCATGTGCATCTGGCGTCGTTTTTCGGCCGCAGGCCCGGCTCGCGGACCATCGCGGTGATCTCGGCGGCGGCACGCTCAGCACGGCCTGGGCGGCGCAGCCGTCGCTCCAGCGGCGGGAAGCCGACACTGCCGACGGGGGCGTCGTCGACATCGGTGCGGCAACGGACGATCAGCTCACCTTCGGGGGTGTAGACAGCGCGGATGACATCCGTCCACGGGAGGTGGGCAGTACGCCACAGGCCGCGAACGTGCAGTCCATTGGAGTCGGCGGTGATCCGCCAGATCATCATCCGGAGGCAGACGCTCACCCAGTACAAACCACCTAGCGACCAGATGGGCAGCTGCCACCACGTAGGGGAATCCGTGAAGGACGTCCCCAGCAGCATGATGGCCACGACGAGGAGCGCCGCTCCGACGGAGCGCGCCACCGGACCTGCCTGCCACCGGACCGGTCCGGTGGCCGGGGTCATCGCGGCGAGGGCGTCTTGGACGCGGGCCTCAGCGGCCCGGCGGTGTGCGGCCGTGCGTGCTGTGCCGGGACGGTGTACCCCGGGCTTGCCCGTGCCGTCGGGAGAACCGTGCCGTATCGGGGACGCGGTCCCCTCAACGAGCCACTGCCCGGACTCCGTTGCGCTCGCCAGAATCAACTCACCGCCCTCGTGAGGTGCACCGTAGAGCAGGGCTTGGCGCAGTGCCGTGCGGGTGCGGGTGTGGGGCTCGTAGCTCAGCACCGGGCGCAGGGTGGCGGTGTCGTCGGCGGCGAATATCTCTGTACGCTCCTGATGGTGACGGGTCAGGACGCGCAGTACCGGGACCGAGGCGCGGTGCAGCGCCACCGCCCGGCGGCGGGAGAGCAGGCCCGAGCCGAGCACGGTGACGCCGAGCCCGGCGAGGACGAGTGCCAGCGCCTGGCGGCCGGTGCGGTCGCCGTAGGGCTCAGTGGCGAGCCGCGTCCAATCGCCGTGCATCAGCACCGGCACGCTACTGCCGACCCGATAGCTGCCCTGCGCGTCGAACTTGTGTCGTGTGTTATCGGAGAGGCGGACGGTGACGGTGTAGTCGTCAGTGTTGTAGGCCACGACTCGGGCGTTCTCCGACGTGGCCGTACGGGCCAGGCGGTCGTCTGTCCGGTCGTCCACGACGACGGTCGTGATCAGGGCACCGGCCACCGCGCACAGGATCGCCCCCGCAATGCCGCGGACCAGGCCCCGGCGCCAAGGGCGGACGTCGTCCGTCGCAGGGGAAGGCGCCGTGATGCCGCCGGCCGCGTCGAGCACGAGCAAGCGTTGGCGGCCGCGCGCCCGCAGCCGCGCCACGACGGCCGCCCAGCCCCAGCACAGCGCCGCCACAACGACGGCATCCGCGATCTTCTCGGCCGGCCCACCCAGCCAAGTATCGGGATTGCTCATCCAGATCAGCAGCAACGGAGCGGACACGAGCGCGAGTTCCGGTAGCACAAACAGCCACACCAGGTGCGGCAGGAAGAGCATCGATCCGGCCGCATCGAGCCAGTCCGCCCCACAGGGCGCTGCCACCGTGCACATCGGGTCGGGCGAGAACATCACCGCCATGACCACGGCCACCAGCAGCACCACAGCCGGCCCCACCGGCCGCGCCCACGCGGGCACCCGGGCGTCCGCCCACCGCCTGGCATCGGCGGACACCCAGGGGCAAGCGGGGACCTCCGCGTACGGCACTGAACTCATCGTCACCCGCGCATTATGCGGTCACGGCTGTGTGCCCCCTGCGCCTGGGGTCACCCCGAGTAGTACGCCCGCTGGCGAGCGCCGATCGTTGCTGCCGTTGGTCCCAGTTCTGGTCTCATCCACTATCGGTCGCGAGCGCTCGCGACCGCCGCTCCCCTCCCAGCCCAGGTCGGAACGGCTCCCGACCTGGGGCGAACAGACGATCACACCGGCCCTGGGCACTTTGGCCCGGGGCAGACGTGGGGCAGCGATCGCTGTTGCTAACCGAACCGCAGGTCCGAGGCGGCTCCTGCGCGGGTAAATCTGTCGGCTCAGGCATCGCAGAAGACTGGTCGTCTGTGCAGAACCGCATGCCTGTCGAATCCGTGTCGACGACCGCTTACCTGAGCACCCAGTTGAGGAATAGGCGCAGGTCAAGGGGATGATGGGGTTCAACCCGCAAAGCGCCTTCTAAGCGCCTGGTCGCTCGGCGCGTGCCATAGCCGTGCCACATAGGGCGGTCAGTCGCGGTCAACACCGGTTCACCTCGGTCGAGATGGGCCGGTGACCTGCGGGCCCTCCATAGCTGGAGTGACCTGAGTGCCAGGCCCGTACCTGACTGCCACCCTTACGAGGCCGTGATCGCGCCCTGCGGGCGCGCGGCGGTGCGCGGCCAGCGCGTCCGCGCGGACGACCAGTTCCTTGGCATGACATACGGGCTCCCCCACCCGCAATCGCCCCCTTTCGCACCCACCCCCCGCCCCCTACCATCGACGCTCGCGTCAGTGATCTCCCCGGGGGCAGGAGAGGCATGGACAATGAGCCGCAGCGGCGGGTGCTTCGGAACACGGCTCTCTTCAAGGTTCCGGTCACCCTTCTTGGTCTGGCCGCGTTGGTGCTCGTGTGGAGCGTCGTGCGGATCAACGTGCCGGCTTCGGCTCGGGACTCCTGGCCCTGGAAGCTCGAACTGCTCGATGTCCAGTCCGCCACCACCGCCACCACCGTCACTGCCGGGCTCATCTTCGCGCGGGCCCAATACGCTTCCGCCGTACGGCCGATGATCGGCTGGGTGGGATACGTCGTTGAGGTGTCCGAGCTCTCCGAACCACTCGCCTGGATGGTCCGGCTGGTCAACGGGGCGGGGGCGGCGGCGCAGTTTCACGATCCGAAGTACCGGGTCGTCCTTCGGGGCGACCGGCAGCAGGGTGCCCGGGTGGCCGCGTCCGCCTGGATGTCCCGGGACGACGCCGTCTCCGTACTTGGCGAGGCGGGGCTGGTGCACGGGGAGGACTACTCGCTGCGCGTGCTCGGGCCGTCGTTTCCGCTGTCCAACTCCAGTCAGAAGCAAGGGATACTCGCCCTCTTCACCCGTCGGGCCATGGCCGAGATCGAGGAGCTCCTGATCCAGGTGGATGCCACGGACCAGGTCGGGGACACCCATCGGCGGGTCGTTCACTGCCTTCAGGCCGCCGTTCGGGTTCCCGCGTCCCCGTCTCTGGATTGATGACCAGCCATTAGCCACTAGCAATGACCCGCTGTCCACGGTCGGCCGTGCGGGCCAAAGGGTCTCGGGCTCCGGGCCTTCAGGCCAGCCCCATTCCAGGAGCGCGAAAGCCGTTCGGATCGCCGTCTCGCGGTCAGGGTGGGCTCGGCGACGGTCGGGGTGTCCAGGGGCCGCTCAGCCGTCATGCGACACACCTGCGACACAACCAGGGCCACCGTACAACCTCGGTAGCTTTCCGTTGCAGGTCAAAGGCTATATCGGCCTTGAACAGCGCAATCACTCCGGAGCCGTGTGCGCAGGTAACACCTGCGCACACCTCGCCTAAGACACCCTTTCCTTTGGTGTGATCATTCGTTGAGCAGTACATGACGGATCTCGTTGAGCGGTTGGTACCGGACGAGTTATGGATGCTGTTCCGGCGAGTGGTGCCGCCGACAGAGGTGAAGCGCCCGCAGGGCGGGGGCCGACGACGGGCCTGTGACCGTGAGACGCTGGCAGCGATCATTTTCGTGGCAACCTCGGGCTGCACGTGGCGGCAGCTGCCGCCGGTGTTCGCCCCGGCCTGGCCCACGGTTTACCGGCGCTTCGCTCAGTGGAGCCGGGCCAGGGTGTGGGCCAGGCTCCACCGAGTCGTCCTCGACGAACTCGGCGCGCGCGGTGAGCTGGACTGGTCGCGGTGCACCATCGACTCGGTCAGCGTGCGGGCGGCAAAAGGGGGCCACTGACCGGACCGAATCCGACCGACCGCGGCAAGAGCGGATCGAAAATACACCTGATCACCACCCGCAACGGACTGCCCCTATCCCTGGGCGTCTCCGGCGCGAACATGCACGACAGCCAGGGCCTTGAGCCACTCGTGCGCGGCATCCCGCCCATCCGGTCCCGCCGCGGTCCTCGGCGCCGACGGCCCACCAAGCTGCACGCGGACAAGGGTTATGACTACGACCACCTGCGCCGATGGCTTCGCCAACGCGGTATCCGCCACCGCATCGCTCGCAGGGGTCGCGAATCCTCCCAGCGGCTGGGCCGCCACCGCTGGGTGGTCGAGAGAACTGTGTCCTGGCTGGCCGGCTGCCGACGTCTGCACCGCCGCTATGAACGCAAAGCCGAGCACTTTCTCGCGTTCGTTGCCATCGCCGCAGCTCTGATCGGGTATCGCCGTCTCAGTAGATGAGCCGGACTGACGACGAGCAGATGCCGACCATCCCTGCGTTGTCAGCGGCAGCCCATAAGGTGCGCCCAACGTCTCGAAGGAGGAACTTCCGTGGGATTTTCGGGTCACCTGGTCTTTGCTCGCAGCAACCGACCTCTGCTGGAAGCCACCGTATTCGACAGCATCGGCGAAGAGCTCAAGGCCACCGTGCACACATGGGAGTCACGACCTGGCGGCTGGCAGTCGCTCCAGTTCGATCACGGGATGTGGGACGACGCGCACCTGCCCGCCCTGGTTGAGTGGAGCAGGGCACCAGCCTGCGTCGCCGACGTCTCCGACAGTTCCCTCGCTCTCGTGACCGGGCTGGACACCACCGGACAGCATTGGCAGGCATGGCTCAACCTGGACATCGCCGCCAGGCTCCTCGTCAAAGAGCCCGAGGACCTCGATGACCAACTCTTGTGGCTGGACACGCCGGAGTTCCACGACGCCGTCAGACATAAGCGTGCGGAGCTCGATGCCGAGATTCCCACCGATGCCGAGGGTGCCATTGCTTGGGCCGCAGCCGCCGGCATCCCGGTTACGACACAGAGATCCAGAATCGAAGAGCTGCTTCGCTCACACGACACCTTCGCAGAAGACCTCTTCAGCTCGCTGCTTGACCAGTTGGGCTTTCCCCAGGCCACCCAGCCCTCACCCGCACCATAAGAAACGACGTCTAGACAGGCACGATTCCTCGGTGTGGTCCCCCCTTCGTCATCACCTACCACGCATCAGTGGTGCGTGAGACACACTCAAACAAACGCATGTACGGAGGACCTGCGCTCCGCGAGCCTGGCCGAGTGCTGCTACGTATCCCAACACCGCGCGGTCCTCTCCCCTCCTGGCTACGCGAAGCCGTGCTGACGTCTGCCGGCGGATGGTGCACCTACTGCGGGAGCATGGGAGTCCGCGCCGAGGTAGTCGACCACGTCGTGCCTCTTGAGCAGGGAGGCGCCGACGACATCACAAATCTTGTCCCTGCCTGCCGCTCCTGCAACGCGAGCAAGAGGGACCGCGCTCCAGAGCAATGGAGGAAGAGCCTGGAGCGTCGGCATTACGGTCCCCCCAGGTGGTGGGACGAGCCGCCGTACCCCGACGTCCTGGACTACACCGACGCCGGGCTGACGAATCTAGTCAGGAAGGCGCAAAGTGAGGTGCTGGCAGCGGCACTCCCCTATCAGGAGCGGGCCGCCGCCAAGATGAAGGCCCATGTCCATCGGTTGGACGCGAACTTGCGCAACCTCACCCCTTCCCAGAGGGAGGAGGTCCTAGGTTCGCTGCGTGCCCTGATTGATCAATACGACAACTGACAGTGCCGTCCGAGGTGGCTTCCGCACCACAAGCGCACCAGACCGAGCGGGGAACAGGGGGGAATCACGGTGAAAGCGGGCCCGCCCGGCGAGGCGCCAGTCCAGCCATTGGCCCACGTCAGCGCCTGAATCAGCCGCAAATGATCGCAGTTTCCCAAGCTGATGGCGCACCGTCGGCCTTGACCTCATCGGCCCGGCCTGATCGGCTGAATCCATGGCCACGGACCCCAGCGAGTACGAGAAGGCGATGCCGATCGTGGCAGCCCACATGGCGAAGATCGAGCGGGCGGTCGACCGGACCCGAGCCTCGCACGCCGGGCAACCCTATGCGGCAGTCCATCAGGCGCTTGTCGAAGCGCTGCAAGACGAGGACGCTCAGCGTGTCGTCCCGCAGGTGATCGATGAGTTGGCGCGACAGATCTCTGAAACCCCGGCGATCCCCCTTCCTGACATCCACAACTGACATCAACGGCGACAGACAGCAGGAGCCTTGGGCAACCCGTGGCGGCCTCACACCCCGAGCGTCTGAGGTCCCTGAGGCCAGGTGGATCGAACTCCTAAAGCGGGTGTCGCAGGTTCGAATCCTGCCGGGGGCACAGCAAGAAGGGCCAGCTCAGGAGGGTTTTCCTCCCGGGCTGGCCCTTCGCCGTTTCCGGCGCCGTGCCACACGCGTGCCACTACGTGTCCGCAGGGGCCTCCTCGGAGGAGCCTGAGGCCGCTCCCCCACCGCCCCGGTATCAGGGAGTGCGGACGGGTTAGTGACCGCCCGCGTCGACGACCTCGACGTCCTCGATGTTCTGCTCGATCGCGTCGGTCGGCAGGGCCACGCGGATCGCCCAGTGGTAGATCGCCAGGGAGAACACGGCCACGACGGCGATGTCCGTCCACATCGGCAGGTTGCCCTGGCCGTTACCGAAGGTGCCCTGCCAGGAAGTCACACCGATGCCGAGCAGGTAGACCGGCAGCCACTGGGCGGACTTCCAACTGATCCGCGGAGCGTTCGGCAGGCCCTTCTTGGTCGCGTAGAGGGCGTAGCCGCCGAGCAGGATGTAGCCCAGGACGATCGCTTCGCCCAGCTTCTCCAGGGTCTGCCAGCCGCTCCAGTAGATGATCAGGCTCGCGACGATGAACGCCAGCGGGGAGAGCACACCGCCCAATGGCAGCCGGTAGCTGCGCTCACGGTTCGGCAGGCGCCGGCGCAGCGCGCCGAAGGCCAGTGGAGCGCCCGCGTACATCAGCACGCTGGCGGAGGTGATGAAGCCGACCAGCTGCTGCCAACTCGGAAACGGCAGGAAGCAGACCACGCCGGTGACGAAGGACATGATCAGGCCGTACACCGGGACCCCGCGTGAGTCCGTGCGCTCGAAGACGCGCGGCGCGTAGCCGTTCTTGCTCAGACCGTAGGAGATACGGGACGTGGAGGTCGTGTAGATCAGACCGGTGCCGCCCGGGGAGACGATGGCGTCGAAGTACAGCACCACGGTCAGCCAGCCCAGACCGACAAGGGTGGCCAGACCCGCGAAGGGGCCACTGATACCGACGAAGTCGAGCTTGTCCCAGCCCTTGGCGAAGCTGCTGCCGGGCAGTGCGCCGATGAAGACGACCTGCAGCAGGACGTAGATCAGCGTGCCGATGGCCACTGAGCCGAGTACCGCGCGAGGGATGTCGCGCTTGGGGTTGCGGCTCTCGCCCGCCAGCTGGATCGCCTGCTCGAAACCGAGGAGGGCGAAGACGATTCCGCTGGTGCTGATCGCGGCGAGCACGCCCTTGGAGCCGAACGGCGCGAAGCCGTGCGAGGTGAAGTTGCTGCTGTGGAAGTGGGTCACAGCGAGCGCGAAGATGGCGAGCAGCGGCACGAAGATCTTCAGCCAGGTGGCAGCGCTGTTGGTCCGGGCCAGCACCGTGACACCGAGGAAGTTCACGGCGACGAAGACGCCCATGAGGATCACCGCGACGATGAAGCCGCTCGTCGTCAGGGTGCCGTTGTCATTGAGGAAGCCCTTGGCGAAGTGCCAGTGACCGGCGTAGCCGATCATGGCCTCGACCTCGATCGGCGCCACGGTTGCCGCTTGCAACCAGGCGAACCAGCCAAAGGACATGCCTGCCAGGCCACCGAAGGCGTAGTGCGGGTAACGGGCGGTACCGCCGGCGACGGGGAACATTCCACCCAGCTCGGCATGAACGAACGCCAGCAGCACGATCGCGACCGCGCCGATACCCCAGGAAATCAGAGCCGCCGGGCCGGCGGCGACGACGGCGTTCTTCGCGCCGTACAGCCAGCCGGATCCGATGATCGAGCCGGCGGACGCCCAGAGCAGTCCGATCAGTCCGACGTTCCGTCGGAGGGAGCTGTGGTGCTGGCCGGTGCTTGGTGGGGCAAGCTGGTCGACAGATGCCATGGGGCGGCCTCACGGTGTCAGCGGTGCGTTAAGGAGTTGCCACAGGCTAGGTTCGGAATGGCGCCATGCAACAGCCCAAATAGCTGAATGGTAATTTTCATCACGTCCTATTCATGATCGTCTGCGTAGCTCGGTGGCCACCGCTGGACGTGGTGGATCCCGTTCGGCGACACGCCGGCATACATCTGGCCCTGGCGGCGAAACCGTCATCAGGCTGCGGTCGTCGCCGTGGTGCCGATTAAGCCGTGGTCGCGGCTGGCCGCAGATTCGAGACGCCAATAGACGCTGCCCACGACCAACTCTCCGGCCAGCGAAACGGTTGGGGAGGTCAAGCAGGCTACTGATCGCGTTCGGGACGAAGAGGTCGTGACGGCAGACTCTGACATCAACGTGACCAGACTGGATCGGTCTGGGCGCCTCACGGAGAACTCACCATGCTCTGTCGCAGGCTCGGTGCCCAAGCACGAGGTTCAGCTGATCGAACTCCTAAGGCGGGTGTCGCAGGTTCGAATCCTGCCGAGGCACAGAACTAAGGGCCAGCTCAGGAGGGGTTTCCTCCCGGGCTGACCCTTAGCCGTTTCAGGCGCCGTGCCACACGCGCGCCCTACGTGTCCGCCGAGGCCTCCTCGGGGGAGCCCGAGGCCGCTCCCCCACCGCCGCGGATCATGGAACCGAGCCGGTCGGCGATGGCTCGGTCACGGTCGCTGGTCATGTGCTGATAGATCAGCGCGGCCCCTGAGCTGCTGTGGCCCATCCGCGTCATCAGCTCCCGCGTACTGGCCCCGGCCGTGGAGGCCAGTGTGTTGCCGGTGTGCCGCAGGTCGTGAAAGTGCAGCTCGGCCGCGACGCCCGCCGCCTTCCTTGCCTTGATCCAGTCGTCCCGGAAGTTGCTCCGCCGAAGCTGCCCGCCCTGCGGCCCCACGAAGACATGCCCTTCCTGGCCCGGCCCGGAGTACTGCGCAAGGTGGTGCCTGATCTCGTCGACCAGCTCGGCGGGGAAGGACACCGCACGCGCTCCTGCCGCCGACGGGATGGGAGCTGGGCTGAGTGGTGGGTTAGGGAAGTACGTTCCCGACTGCGGTTCTCCGCGGGTGGGGGCTTTGTTCACACGGTGAGGGGGACAGGGTGGATCTCGTCGGCCAGGTGACCTGTGCGTTCGTGAATGCGTTTGACCGCTTCGGCCGAGGGAGCCTCGGAGAGACAGTAGACCGTGCCGGACTCCGGGTCCGCCCAGGCCCTCTCGAAGTGGACGCCTTCTTCCCCTTCGATGGCGACGTTAGCCTGGTAGGCCTCCCTCAGCTGGTCGGTCGTGATGTCCTTCATCCCGTGGTGGACGTCCATGAACTGGGGCATGGCGTCGCGCCTCCTTCCGACTTCCGCGTCCCGGCGTTGCGAATGGCCAACCCGCTTGCCAGCCATCATCTCCATCCTGTGCCCGTACGACCGTGGCGGCGACCGCACGGGCTGGCACGCATCAGGCCGCAGTGGCGGGCTGCCTCCGCTGTTTGACGTCGGCTGTGAGCTTCACGGCCGGGCCGTCTCTGGGCCGTCCGACGCCCCCCAAGGTCGACCAACGACGACCGTCAGTGACAGTCGAGCTACAGCCCCCAACAGTGAAACCCCAGGTCAGCGACCCCCGACCATACGGCTTTCCCCTCAGGGGTAGCCGTCGGGCAAGATGGGGTGTTTCTTTCCGCCGGGCAGGTGTGCTGTCCTGCATGCCATGGGGGCGTTCAGTGATCATCGCAGCTACGGGCGGGCACGACCCCGGCTACCAGCTCCAGACAAGCCTCCTCAGTCTGATCTTTGGCGTGGCACTCGTCAGCATGGGACGGATGTTGGCGGCGGACTGGGCGGCTGCCTGCGTACCTCGACTTCAGGCAGAAGGCCGTAGGCTTCCTGATGGTTCAAGAGGGCAGGAGTGCCGGCGCAGTCAGGCTCGGCGCAGTCCTTATTGCCCTGGGGTGCTTCTTCCTCTTCGGCACGGTGTGCCTCGTACTCGGCGCGCTGGGCGTTCTCGGTCCCTAGCGGACCACGCTGCGGTACCGTCCCGGCCGCCAACCTCGGGTGAGTGTCTAACTGCGTGACAATGCCGACGGACAGCGGCGGACGAATGCGGACGCCTGCGGACCGTCGCAGCAGGTGAAAGGTGCACGAGCCATAGGTCAAGCGCCTACCTAAGTTGCTTCGGGACGAAGAGGTCGTGGGTTCAAATCCCGCCACCCCGACACAGGTCAGAGGCCCATTCGCGTGATCGCGAATGGGCCTCTGTCGTGCGTACAGCAGTGAAGTGCAGCAACCGCCATGCCCCTCGCCGGGCTTGCGGAGCGCCCGGCGGGTCTCGACAGAGGGGCGGCCCGCCCCCGTGGTGCGGGCCGATCGTGGTCGGTCAGCCGCGGTCGCCCGCCTTGTCCACCACGGCCGTCGTGACGAGCGACTTGCCGGCGAGTACCTTGCCGTCGCCTGATACCAGCCGCATGCCGACGATCCGGTAGGTCTGCGGGTCGATCAGCCACTGGTCGTCCATCGATTCACTGGTCTTGGCGTTCTCCCCGCGGCTGTAGTTGAGGGCGATCACCCGGCGTCCGGCGGCGGTGTCGACCAGGTGGCCGGTGACCTTTCCGCCCGGTACGAGTGCGAGGGCGCGGTAGAGAGAGGCCAGGCCCTTGGCCGGCATCACGTCGGCCGACAGCAGGACGCGGATCTCGAAGTAGTCGTTGCGTGCTTGTGAGAGTTCCTTGGAATCGGCGGTGGCGTTCTGCTCGCGGAGCGCCTTCATCGTCCCCTTGCCGTCGGTCGGCAGGGTGAGGAGGACCCGGTACATCTCGCGCGCCGAACGGTCGTCGCCCTGGCCTCCGTTCTCCACGTTCATCTTGGTGATGTGGAGCGGCTCGTTCTCCCGCATCCGGGAGGCGCTGGCGGAGCCGTCGTAGCGGATCCAGTTCTCCTGAACGCCCAGAAAACGGGACTTGTCCGAAGGCTCATGCGCCGACTTGGTATAGATCCACTGCTTCGCCGTCGGAACGGCACCGTCCGGCTGTGCCTGGACCGCGTCAGCGGCCTGTCGCAGGAACTCGGCCGCGCTCACCCCCTTGTAGCGCACGCTCGGTGTGGCCGCGGGCTGCACCTTGAGTCCCGTACCCTTGCCGCCCACCAGCAGGGTGGCGGTGATGGCGACGGCGGTCACCGCCGCCACGACCGCGACGATCACGAACTCCCGCCGTTGCCACAACGCGCGGCGCGACTGCCCGGCCCGCGCGGCTTCGGTGAGCCGGCCCCGTCCCGGTGCGAGCCGGGCCCGGTCAGGCACCGGCACGTGGGCGCGCAGCTCGCGCACTTCGGTCATCTCGTCCATAGCTACGCCACCTCCGCCGCGTCGATTACGAATGCAGGATCGGCACCGAGCGCCGTACGTACCTTGCGTCGCGCCCGGTTGAGCCGCGAGCGAACCGTGCCGACCGGTATGCCCAACGCCTCCGCGACCTCCTGGTAGGTGAGTTCGGCCCAGGCGACGAGCAGCAGGACGTGCCGGTCCGGCGCCGACAGCCCTGCGAGGGCGCCGGCCAGCGGGCCCTGCGCCGCGATCCGGCTGTCGGTGTCCTCGAGCCAGAACTCGCCCCCGGACGCGGCGAGCGGGTCGTGGCTGGTGCGGGCGAACGCCCTGAGCGCCCGCACCTCAGCGCGGCGCTGCTTGCCGATGAGGTTCCCGGCGATGCCGTACAGCCAGGGACGCGCGTTGGCGCGCGTACGGTCGTAACGGGACCGGATCCGGAAAGCCACCAGGAAGGTGTCGGCGGTGATGTCGTCTGCGGCACTGTCGCCCAGGCGACGGGCCGCGTAGCGGTGGATGTCGGGGGCGTAACGGTCGTAGAGCAGGGCGAACAGCTCCGGCTGCTCCAACGACTGCGCGACTATCTCCGCCTCGTCCTCCGCCCGTGCCACAGACGGCGGTGGTCCGCTCACAATGCTTCCCCTGACTCATCGGTGAGTGCGTGTCACCTGCTGTTCCCCGCTGAGATCCAAAAAGTTCACGGTTTCGCGAAAGTCGTCGCACCACCGGTGAACACGCGGGCGCTCAGGGAATCAGCCGCTTCAGCACCTCCCGCACGGACGGGCCCAGCCTCCGAGGCTCGCGGTGCCTCGCACCGGGTCGTGCGTTCTGCCAGCGGGCCACGGATCTGCGGACCGGGCCACACGCCAGCTGGGGATGTGGCGACTCGCCGCGCCTCTACCGCGACGAGCAGCGGCGGCATGCAGATACAAGCAGAACTACCCACGAACGAGCTAGGGATGAGGCAGCGACCAAGGGCTGAGGCCTTAAGAAGTGTTCATTCCGACTAGCACTTCGTAGGAGAGTCAAAGCCCGTGTCCTTCGCTGACCAAGTCCAAGCGCTCCGACTCCGCAAGCTCAAGATTCTCGATGACCACCGCAAGAAGACGCAGCAGTTAGAGCGTGGTCTCGATATTGAGCTCATGAAGATCGACAGAGAGATCGCGGCGCTAGGAGACGCTAGCGCCAAGCTCCCCTGCCTCGTGCGCATCACCCCAGGACCCGAACTGACTATCTACCACTCCGCAGACCGGCCGTGCGGACGCGTGCACAACCGCCGTAACTTCAAGCGCATGCGGGAGGTCGACGCAATGGACGCATCCCCCTACTCGTATCTCGAACGTTGCTCGGCTTGCGATTGGAGGCGAGCTGCCAAGATCCACGGTGAGCGGCTGATCAAGGAATCGTAATGCCGGCGGCCTTCCTGACGCCGGGCCGTTCCCGGGCCGACCGAGGCGGCTCAACAGGAGGAGCAGCGGTGGTGAGTGTCTGCGTCCGGAGGGCGGCCTCGTGCCACAGCCGTGCCAGATGCAGGGGCCAGCCACGGTCAACACGGGTGCCTAACGGGCACGCCCGTGCCCGCTAGCTCCACCAACAGAGTTGCAGGTCACCCGCAAGACGCCCCAGCCGCTCCCCTAAAGCGGGTGTCGCAGGTTCGAATCCTGCCGGGGGCACAAGGGCAAAGGCCCAGGACCGATCATGGTCCGGGGCCTTTGACGGTGCCGCGGCGGCCGGCGGACTGGACGATGCGGGTGACGCGGTGCAGCGAGCACATGACACACCGCACGCACGGCCGACGGGCTGTGGGTTCTTGAAGAGGCCGGGTGGCGCCCCGACTCGTGTCGGTTCAGCTGTGGGTGCGGGGCGGCCCCGAGGGCTTCGGCCTCACGAGGGCCTGCCGGGGCGGACAGTGAGGTAGGTCCAGTGGCTCCACACGCTGGCGGTCTGTGCGCCCTGGGCCGGTGGCGTGTAGTGGCCGCGGATCCGGTAGTGGTCGTTGCTCGCGAAGAGCTTCAGATCCCGGCCGTAGCCGTACCAGCCGTCGGAGTACAGGGGCACGCAACTCTGCGAGGTGACCTGATGCCAGGCCCCCGAGTAGTAGTGCTCGAGGTACACCGTTGTGCAGCCGCCGGACTGATGGGGGGTGATCTGGAGGTTGAACCCCATGTTGACTTCGGACTTGTAGAAGACCTGGTAGGTGGTGGATCCGATGCGGGTGGTCGTAAGCGGCCATTGCATCGCCGTCCGGACCGTCGGCGTGAGGGTCGCGCTGGTGGTCGCCGTACGCGGCGCGTAGTGGTAGTCACCCGCGAAGGCCGCGCTGAAGACGGTGTTGCGATCGACCTTGAAGTACGCGACGAGGTTCCCGTGCGCGTCGACCTTGCCGCTCTTGAGCTGCGTCCGCGGCTTGCCCGCGGGCTGGTCGTACAGCGTCACGAGACGGGAGTTGTACGTGGTCCCCAGGTGTGCGGTGACCTCGACGGTCGCGCCGGAGTGGTACGACTTCGCGTCGGTCGTCACGCTCAGGCTCGGAGTGGCCCGGGACACCTGCACCTTCGCCGACGCCGTGACCGGAAGGTAGGACGTGCCACCGTCGTAGGTGAAGGCGTAGGAGTTCGCGCCGCCGACCTGCGGGGTGTCGTGGAAGGCGAAGCTGCCATCGGCGGCGACGGGCACGGTACCCACTGAGTAGCCGGAGGCGTGCGCCAGATCGGTCTTGACGACGTGAACGGCTCCGGTCGTCACATGCGCATGCGGCCAGGTGAGTTGCCCGGTGACGGTCATCGGTGCGGCACGGTCGCCGGCGGAGGGAGCTGTCAGCGTCATAGTGGGCGCGTACTTCGCGACGGGGACGTCGAAGGTCTGGCCGGCCGGGCCGTAGTGGCCGCTTCCGGAGTAGTCGACACGGAAGCTCAGTGGACCGCTGCGGGGAGCGGTGCCGGAGACGTGATAGGAGCCGAAGAAGTCGACCGGTACGCGTGCCGGGGTGGTTGTCGTGTTCGGGATGAGCACGCCGTCCGGATCGGCGTCGTCGTAGCGCGTGACCCGTACAGTGCCCGGAATCATGGATTCTCCGGCACCGAGGCTGAGAGGCGAATCGAAGCCCGCCTGGAACGAATAAGCCTCGCCGGGGGCGAGTGGAGTGGTGGTCGATCGTCCGTTGAGACGGACCCACGCGGTTTCCGGATTACGAGCTGTCCGGAGCGTCGGTGTTCCCCCGGAGCCGTCCACGTCCACGGCGTAGAGTCGGCTCCCGTCCGGTGCCCAGGCAAGACCGTGCGCGGCCAGGCGCAGCGGATACCCGTAGTCGTACTCGTTGTAGTAGCCCTCGCCCGTTTCCGGAAATGCCTCGAACCCGTAGTTGCCCTCGCCGTCGGCTACGGTGCCGTCCGGGGCTACGGCGACAGCACCGGGGCCCACCGGCATGGCGAATCGCCCATCCGCCGCCAGATCCGAGGTGCGGTACCGATCGTCCCTCGGGTACGCCGGGGACGAGACCGCCAGGTGCAGCCCGTCCGCCGTGACCGCGAAGTCGCTCAGGTCGGGGACGGGCAGCGTCTTCGCGGCCTGCCGGGTCAGCGCATCGCCCTCGGCCTGGTACGTGACGAAGGCGGAGGTGTCGCCCGTCTGCACGGCCGCCGCGAGTACGCCGGAGGGCGTCGGGGTCGTCGCCAGCGCAGGCGGTGCTGCCCAAGTGCCGGAATCCTGCGGCAAAGTGACCTTACCGGACCCGTCGACGGCTCCGATGCCGCCAGCGCCTGCCGTGCCGTACCCGAACCAGAGAGTGCCCCCTGCGACGGCCAGCGAGTCCGGATGGGTGCCCGCGCCCGTGGCGTAACGAGTCGACTCGGTCAGGTTCTCCGTACTGATCGCCGCGATCGCGTCCTGGTCCGGGAGAGCCGCGTACAGCGCGGATCCATCGTCGGAGAGGGCGAGACCGGTAGCACCCGGCTCACCACTGATCATCGTCGGGTTCCCGCCGTCGAGGTCGGTGACGAGAATGCCGTCGGTACCGGCGCCGCCGCTGATGAACAGGTGTCCGTGCGGAGCGTCCACGACCATGTGCGCGAAGTGCGCGATCGGCAACGGTACGGCCGACGCCGCGTACGAGTCGAGCGCGCCGGGACCGATGACAGTCGTCAGTCCCAGGAGCAGCGCTGCGGCGGTTGGCGGCGAGAATCGCGCCAGCTTCATGAAAGGCCCCCACCTAACCTTCACGATCAAGGAGCGCAACCTAGCACGGGGAAGGTCGGGCCCCGACAGGGGGCGGAGGTCAATAGCCGTCGCGGCGCAAGTGCCGTCGCTGCCCAGCTGAGTGTCCATTCGCTCAGTACGGCCGCGGAATCTCGTGCTCTTGCAGCGCATCCGCGTAACGCTTCAGCAGGGCGTCGAGGCCCGCCAGGAGAAGGCCGGCGGAGCCCCGGGCATCGGCCAGGTCGCCATGCTCGCGCGCCTCCACCTGCCTCAACGCGCTCCATCACGCCATCCAACCTGACATCACCAGGTGACATCAACGACAGCGGACGCAGGCGGCTTTGAGCAACCGCGAACACTGGACCAACACGAGCGCCAAGGCTCCACGTAGGCCGCCCGACCGAACTCCTAAAGCGGGTGTCGCAAGCCGCCCTCGACAGAGGCCGGCACTTCGCTAACACTGATCGGCATGGGGGACAGCGCGGTTTGGGTCGCGGCTTTCACCGGCGGTACGGCCGTGTTCGCGAGCTGGGTCACCAACCTGGGAAACGTGCGCGCCGCACGGGTCCAAGCCGAAGCCTCAGCGCAGTCCCAGCATCGGGGACGGGTGCGGGAGTTGCGGCGGACCGCTTATCTGGAGCTGATGGAACACGCCCACATCATCGGTGAGTTGTACAGGAGGGTCCTGGACGCGTTCCTCCAGATCACCGAACGAGACCAGCGGCTGACGCGCTTCGAGGAACTGCGTTCGGAGCTGCGCGAGGCGTACGACCCTCTCATGCACAGCGTCCGTGTCGTCGTCTTGGAAGGGCCGCCAGCCACCGCCGAAGCAGCCCAGGCCGTCCTGAACGCAGCGCTGAACGGTAACCGGTGCCTGTGGCGCATCACCTGCGGTGACGACGCGGACGCGCACGCTCACTTCAACGAGGTGCAGGCGGCTTACCTGCGGTGCCTGGGGCGGTTCGTCGAAGCGGCGCGCGGAGCGATGGAGGCGTCCTGATCGGGTACTAGCACCCCGGGGCATGGTCAGAACTCACATGCGCGGGCACCCTGCAGCGGCATCAGCCTGAGGAGGCTGTAAACGCGTGGCCGCGTGGCCGACGGCCGTAGGTCGTACGGCCGCCGTCTGAGGCCCCATGTAAAAGTCAGTAACACAATGAGGTGAATCGGTCCTGGTTGCCGTGTCTGAGGCGGGAGTTGAGCGTTCCGTCCGGGTGTGGGAACGTCGCCGTGGATCGTGTCGGATGAGCTGTGGGAGCGTCTGGAGCCGCTGCTGCCACAGCGTGAACGGCGGTATCGGTATCCGGGCCACAAGCCGCTGGCGGACCGAGAGGTGTTGTGCGGCATCCTGTACATGGTGCACACCGGCGTCCAGTAGGAGTACCTCCCCCGGGAGCTGGGCTTCGGCTCGGGGATGACTTGCTGGCGCAGGCTGCGGGACTGGAAGCGTGTGGCAGCGACTGCGCCTAATCCCACAGAACCACCTTCACTGTTACCGACACGGGTAATGGAAGTTGTTCGGCTGAAACGATCGTGAAAGCTGCTAGTGTCCTGCGCCAGTAGTTGATCGTTAGTAGTTGTGTGACTTCTGCTGCTGGTGCGTCAGTTCCTCGTCGGGGCCCGAAGCTGGAACCGTTG
>NZ_JBITGS010000034.1:0-111694 GCF_044457265.1 Streptomyces sp. NPDC050564
GGGCATCCTCGCGCACAAGGCTGAAAGCGCCGGTCGTGTACTGATCCCGGTGGACCCCCGCAACACCTCCCGCACCTGCCCCGAATGCGGGCACGTGTCCGGCGAGAACCGCACCACACAAGAGAGGTTCGAGTGCACCCGGTGCGGACACACCGCCAACGCCGATCAGGTCGGCGCACTCAACATCGCCATCAGGGACGGGCTGGTCCTTCCCAACGTGGCCAAGCCACCGACAGGAGAAGCCCCCCGGATTTATCCGGGGGGGGAGGAGTCACGAGGAAGTGCGGCACCGCACCCCGCCGTCTGGCGTGCGCATCAACGTGCACGAAACTGTGCTCTGTGACCGCACTTGCCACTTGATGGCACTGTGTCGGAAGGCACTGACCCAGGAGGAACCAACGGCATGATCATCTTTGGCACCAAGGGATACCTGTACCAGCTCGCCATACTGACGCTGGTGTGCGGCAACTGCGGCAATCCCTCCGCGCACACGCTCAGGAAGCGCGTCACCAAGTTCACGCTGTTCTTCGTGCCGCTGTTTCCGTTCTCGACGAAGTACACGACGCAGTGCACCTTCTGCGGCGTGGAGCAGAAAGTGACCAAGGAGCAGGCGGAGCAACTCCAGACACAGGCCTCGAGCGGTCACAGCGGTCAGACGTACGGGCAGCCACAGCAACAGCGCTATCAGCCCTGAGCGGGACCGATGTCCTGGCCGTCCCCGCGCCCACTAGCTCCGGCACCGCGGAATCCCACTCCCAGAGTATGCGGGGACGGTCCCGATCAGCCCCTGGTACAGGGGCACGGCCGGCCGAAACCGTGTACCAAGTGCCGCTGTTCGTCCGCTCTTCAGGCCCGTCCTGCCGCGACCCGGACACGCAGGGCCTGCAGCCGGCCGAGATTGTGCTCCCACAGAGGGCGGGCGGTGCGCTCGCGAGCGTCGTCGGCTGCGGTGGGGCCGCCTGGTGCCCGTGCGGGTGGTGGGGCAGGGCCCTGTCACACACGAACAGTGCGCTGGGAGATGGTTTTTGCGGTCCATCGGCTCGGTTCTTTCCCGCCGGCGTTCACTGCTCGCCGCAGCGCATCCGAGGAACCCGGCATGCCGTGCGGCAGGTAGTCGGACCGGACGCCCAGCGACCGGACGACCGTTACCCTGGGTCCCCGTGCAGTGGCTGTTCGGTCCAGACCGTCTTGCCTTCGCGGCTGTAGCGGGTACCCCATCGCTCGGCCATCTGAGCCACCAGGAACAGGCCGCGTCCTCCTTCGTCGGTGGTGCGGGCCCGGCGCAGGTGCGGTGAGGTGTGGCTGCCGTCGCTGACCTCGCAGACCAGAGAGCGTTCCCGGATCAGCCGCAGGATCATCGGATCGCCGGCGTAACGGTAGGCATTGGTGACCAGTTCACTGGCGATCAACTCGGTGGTGAACGCGAGGTGCTCCAGCCCCCATTCGGTCAGCTTGTCCGTGACGAATGCCCTGGCTCGGGAAGCTGTGGCGGCCTCCCGAGGCAGCTGCCAGGAGGCGACATCCTGCTCCGGCAGCACGCGGGTACGGGCGATGACCAGAGCGACGTCGTCGGCCGGACGAGTGGGCACCAGGGCGCTCACCACTGCCTCGCACGTTTCCTGTAGGGGGTTCGCTGGGCGAGTCAGTGCCGCGCACAGCCGTGCCACGCCCTCGTCGACGTCGATGGTGCGTTCGCCGATCAGTCCGTTGGTGTAAAGCGTCAGCAGGCTTCCCTCGGCGAGTTCGAATTCCCGGGCCTCGAACGGCAGACCGCCCAGGCCCAGCGGTGGGCTGGCGGGCAGGTCGAGCAGGCTCGCCTGCCCGTCCGGGGTGGTCACCACCGGGGGTGGATGGCCGGCGCGTGCCGCGGAGCATCGGCGGGAGATGGGGTCGTAGACGGCGTACAGACAGGTGGCGCTGACGACTTGCTGCACCACCGGCCGTTCGCCGGCGGCCTCCTGCTCGGCCGCCAGCAGGTTGACCAGGTCGTCCAGGCGGGAGAGCACTTCGTCCGGTTCCAGGTCGAGGCTGGCCAGGGTGTGGACGGCAGTACGCAGTCGCCCCATCATGGCGGCGGCGTGCAGGCTGCGGCCGACCACGTCGCCGATGACGAGGGCGACCCGCGCTCCGGACAGGGCAATGACATCGAACCAGTCACCGCCCAGGCCCGAGCCCGCGCCGGCGGGCAGATAGCGGTGGGCCACCTCGACGGCCGACTGCTGCGGCACCGCGCTGGGCAGCAGGCTGCTCTGCAAGGTGAACGCGGTCTGCTGCTGCTGGATGAAACGCCGGGCGTTGTCGATGGCGAGGGCGGCACGCGAGGCGAGTTCGTGCGCCAGGGTGAGATCATCGGCTTCGAACGGATCGGGGCGCCGCGAGCGCCACAGGCTCATCACGCCCAGTACCAGGCCCCTCGCCGCCAGCGGCACCACGATCAGCGAATGTGCGCCCAGTTCCGGGGCGGACCCGCCTGGGCCCGGCTCGAGGGACACCCGGTCGGACCGCAGAACGGGTTCCAGGACGGGAAGGCCGTCGGCCAGGCATCTGCCCTGGGGTGTGCCCGGCTCGTGCTCGATCGGCTCGCCCCGCGGCTCGCCCGGGGCGGGTTGCTGTGCAGCGATGCTGGTGGCGGCGGCGCGTACCACGGGCGCCGCCAGGGCAGGCGTCAGCTCCTCACCACGGGTGACCCGTTGCATCAGGTCCACCGATGCGCTGTCGGCGAGGTGGGGGACGACCACGTCGGCGAGTTCCTGGGCGGTCTGCCACACGTCCAGGGCCGTTCCGACACGGGAGTTGGCTTCGGCGAGGAGCGCGAGCCGTTGCTGGGCTCGGTGGCGTTCGGTGATGTCTTCGATCATCTCGGCCACTCCCAGGATCCGGCCGGCGGGATCCTTCATGGCGAACGACGACACCGATGCGACACGCTCTCGCGCCGGGTCCTGTTCCAGGCGCACGAACTGCTCCGAGTAGACCAACGATTTCCCGGTCCGGATGACCTGGCGCACACGGTCCGTGGCTTTTCGTGCGTCGTCGGGGACTAGCAGAACTCCGGTGGGCATGCCGCAAAAGTCCGCGGCCGGAACGCCGGTGAACCGTTCGATCGCACGGTTGACCCGCAGAATCTTCATGTCGGGGCTGTGAACGACCATGCCGATCGGGCACCGGCGGTACAACCCCTCGAGAACCGCGCGGTCCCTCTGCCACTCCAGGACACCAGCCGCAGGTGCCCCGACAAGAAACCACTCGCGGACCTGGTCACGTGAAATCGCAGAGACCCTCAGCCCCAACTCCACCCGATGCCCGCTGCGGTGGCGCAGCGCAAGTACCCCGAACCAGCCACCGGTTCTCCTGCATCGCCCCGCGGCATCCTTGACGGCGGCCAGATCGCCGGCAGCGACCAGAACATCGAATGCGGCACGTCCGATCACGTCAGGGCCCGGATAGCCGACCAGGTCCTGTGCCCGCCGGCTCCATCCGACCACGGTCCCCCGGTCATCGAGCACCGCCAAGGCGGCAAGGTGCAGGCCGAGCGGATCGTCATCGCCCTCGCTGAGCTGCATCACCGGCTTCTCCACTGCTGGACATCACCTCGTACACGCTTGCCCACACCGCGCGGGGTCTTCGTCCACGCCCGTCGAGGACGTGCTGACGCTGTGTGAGCCTAGGGAATCCGGCCGTATCCGCAGGTGTGGCACCGCCGTGAAGTGCGGATGGCCAGCACGATGGCCTAGCACCGCCCGCCGCGGCCGACGCCGAACTCCGGACGACGCCCGGCCGATCGATCCGCCTTGTCTCGGGGACTCACGCCCCGCCTGGGTACAGGCCCGCGATCCCGCCGGCGACGGACGACATGTCCGGCGACGCTCCCGGCCTCTGGGACACCGACCCGTGACGGGCGGCCGCGTTCGAAAAGCCGCCTGCGGTCCTGGACGGCAGAACAACCGCGCAGCATTCACCCGCTACTGACCCGGCCTGGCCGCCGCGATCTCCTTCACTCGCCGGAGAACTGTGAGAACGACGCCCACCGACCGTACGGTCGGGCAGCGAGCGAATCGTCGCCGAGGACACGCTGCCTGCCGGGGCCGATTTCGTGTTCCTCGACGGACACAGTGTGTCGGCCTCGGACATTGTCGCCCTGGCCTCCCGAGGGCGTGCCCGATCCGAACCCGCCCACTGGTCCGCGCCGCATCCGGGGCTTGCAGGCCTGCTGTGGGCCGTGGTGTCCTTCGACCGGTCGAGCCCGGTCCGGTCGAAGGCCGTCGGCCGACGGCCCGGCGAAGTCGACACCGGGGGTCTGGAACCAGCGGCTCACCGCCCCGGCGTCGACTCCGTCGGCGTCCGCGCTAGACGACGATGCGGTCTTCTTGCCGGAACGGGAGGGCGTCACCGAGCAGCTGTCCGCCGTCGACCACCATGGTCTCGCCGGTGATCCAACTCGCGGCGTCCGAGACGAGAAAGGCGACGGCCGAGGCGATGTCGGCAGGCTCCCCTATGCGCCCGAGCGCCATCGACGCGGACACGGTCTGCTCGTGCTCCTTCCACAGAGCCTCGGCCAGCTTCGTACGCACCACGCCCGGTGCCACCGCGTTGACGCGAACCTTCGGCGAGAGTTCCAGGGCCAGTTGTTTCGTGAGGTGGATCAGTGCGGCCTTCGAGGCGTTGTACAACCCGATGTTGGCCTCGAAGGCCATACCGCCGACCGACGCGGTGTTGACGACCGCCCCGCCGTGCTCGCCCATCCAGGCGCGCGTGGCTAGCCCCGTCCACAGGACGGGAGCCCACAGATTCACGTCGAAGGTCTTGGCGAACCGGCCGTGGTCCTGGTCGATGACCGGCCCGAAGGCCGGGTTGGTCCCCGCATTGTTGACGAGGATGTCCAGGCTTCCGAAGCGCTCGAGCGTCAGATCCACACAGCGCCGGGCCGCCTCCTCGTCGACCGCATGCGCACCGACGCCGACCGCTGTTCCCTTGACCTGGGCCGCGGCGGCGTCCGCCGCCTCCTGGGACCGGGAGGTGAGGACGACGTTTGCGCCGGACGCTGCGATGGCTTGGGCGATCGCCAGCCCGATACCGCGCGAGGCGCCGGTGACGACCGCGGTGCGACCGGTGAGATCGAGTCCTGCCATCTCAACTCACCGCTGCCGTGGCCGCGTCGCGGTACTGCCGCAGTTCCTGACGGGCGATGGCCCGCTTGTGGACCTCGTCAGGACCGTCCGCTATCCGCAGCGTCCGCAGATACGCGTACATCATCGCCAACGGGAAGTCGTCGGTCACTCCTGCTGCCCCGTGCACCTGGATCGCACGGTCGATGATCTTCAACGCGATGTTGGGGGCGGCCACCTTGATGGCCGCGATCTCGGTGCGCGCTTCCTTGTTCCCGACCGTGTCCATCAGGTAAGCGGCCTTGAGCGTGAGCAGGCGGATCATCTCGATGTCGATACGCGCTTCCGCGATCCAGTCCTGGATGTTGGACCGGTCGGCAACCGGAGCACCGAACGTCACCCGTGACTGCGCGCGCCGGCACATCAGCTCCAGCGCCCGCTCTGCCGCGCCGATCGCCCGCATGCAGTGGTGGATACGGCCGGGCCCGAGCCGGGCCTGGCTGATCGCGAAACCCTCACCCTCGCCCTTGAGCACATCCTTGGCCGGCACCCGTACGTCGGTGAAGTCGATTTCGGCGTGTCCCTCACGGTCCTGGTAGCCGAACACCGGCAGCCCGCGCATCACCGTGATGCCGGGGGCGTCGATCCGGACGACCATCATCGACTGCTGCCGGTGCGGGGCAGCGGTCGGATCCGTCTTCCCCATCACGATGAGCACCTTGCAATTGCGGTGCAGGGCGTTGGATGCGAACCACTTGCGGCCGTTGAGTACGTACTCGTCGCCGTCCCGCTCCATCCGCAACTCGATATTGGTGGCGTCGGAGCTGGCGACCCGCGGCTCGGTCATCGCGAAGGCCGAGGCCATCGTGCCGTCGAGCAGGGGCTTGAGGTACTTCTCCTTGTGCTCGTCGCTGCCGAACAGCGTGAGCACCTCCATGTTGCCGGTGTCGGGAGCGTTGCAGTTGCACGCCTCGGAGGCGATGTGGCTGCGCCCCATGATCTCCGCCAGCGGGGCGTACTCGAGATTCGTCAGTCCCGGGCCCCACTCGGGGTGCGGGTGGAAGAGGTTCCACAGTCCGCGCTCCCGTGCCTCCGCCTTGAGTTCCTCGATGATCGGCGGATGGAAGTGCGGGTCACCCGAGGCGCGCATCTGCTCGTGGTACACCGCTTCAGCGGGGTAGATGTGCGAATCCATGAACTCGAGCAGATCCGCCTGGTACTTCGTGGCGCGGTCCGACATCTCAAACAGGGACATCTGAACTCCTGACAGGGACGGAGGGGAAATTCGGTGGGCGCTTGTCGAGGTGACTGGCCACGCCTTCGACGAAATCGGCCCCGCGGAAGGCCTGGAGCATGGCGCTTTCCGCCCGGGTCACGGAATCGGCGTAGGTGCCGTCCGCGTCGTTGCGCAGTTGGCTCTTGATGGTGGCCATGGAGGCCGGGGAGCAGCGCGTCGCCAGATCGGCGGCGTAGGCGACAGCGGCATCGACCACACTGCCGGTGGGGACCAGGTGGTCGAGGAGTCCGATGCGGAGTGCTTCCCCGGCGTCCACCATGCGACTCGACAGCAACAGGTCCGTGGCCCGGCTGTGTCCCACCAGTCGGGGCAACAGCCACGAGATCCCGTACTCGGCGATCAGCCCGCGCTGCGCGAAGGCCGTGGTGAACCGGGCCGAGGGCGAGCCGAAGCGAACGTCGCAGTAGAGCGCCTCCACCATGCCCAGGCCGGCGGACACCCCGTTGACCGCGCCGATCAGCGGTTTGCGCAAGGCCAGCGGCATGTCGCGCGGCCGGCGCCGCGCCCTGTCCGCCTCAAGGACGTCGCCGACCGCCTGCAGCCGCTGGAGGTCGGCGCCGGCGCAGAATCCGCGTCCCGCGCCCGTGACCACGACGGCACGTACGTCCGGGTCGTCTTCGGCGGTGTCGAGCAGCGTGAAGTAGCGGTCTTCGAGTTCGTCGGTCCAGGCGTTCAGCTTGGCGGGCCGGTTGAACGTGAGCACCAGCACGGGCCCGCGATGTTCGGCGAGGACGAGTTCACCCGGGGCGCCGGTCATGCCTGCGCCAGCAGGGAGCTCTGGTAGCGGCGCATCCCGCGCAGCCACCGGTCGTAGTCCGAGCCCTTCTGCCGGTACATGGCCAGAACCTCTTCGTGCGGCAGGATCAGGAAGCGCTCGTCGTCGATCGCGGCGAGGACGGCGTCGGCGACCTCGGCCGGCTCGAGGACGTCACCTGCGGACGTGACGGCCTGCGTGGCCGCTCTTCCCAGGAGGTCCCGGGAGTCCTTCCCGGAGGACAGCATCCTGGTGTTCACCCCCATCGGGCACAGACAGCTGACACGGACCCCACGATCGCCATAGGTGACGCTCAGCCATTCGGCGAAGCCGACGGCCGCATGCTTGGTGACGGCGTACGTGGCGGAGCCGATCTGGGTGAGCAGCCCGGCCGCCGAGGCGGTGCTGACGAAGTAGCCCTCGCCGCGCTCGAGCCACTGCGGCACCAACAGCGTTGCCGCACGGATGTGGGCTCGCAGGTTCACGTCGATCGAGAGGTCCCAGTCCTTCTCGCCCGCGTCGAGGCCGGGCTCCCCGGCGATGCCGGCGTTCGCGAAGTAGAGGTCGACCGGACCGAACTCGCTCTCCGCCAGGGCGATCAGCTGCTGGATCTGGGTGGTGTCCGACGCGTCCGCGCCGGCGCTGACGGTGCTTCCCGGATGGTCGGCGTTGACTCTCTCCGAAACCGCCCGCGCGGTGTCCGCATCGAGGTCTGCAACGACGACCCGGGCACCTTCGCGAGCGAGCCGTGCGACCAGCGCGCCGCCGATGCCTCCACCGCCACCGGTGACGATGGCGACCCTTCCTGCAATGTTCACAGCGAACCCTCTCCGTGGCGGGGCGTGCGGTGGCGGGGCACGGACCCCACGGACGAGGTCGCCGTGGTGGCCCCCCATCTGTATAATTGAATCCGACGTCAAGTTCAACAGTCGAGCGTGCATTCCGGCGAAGAAGGCCGCCTCGCGTCGCTGAACTGCGCGCAGGGAATTCACGGTTGTCCGCCGCCCTTGCGTCCTCCTCCGGAGGCCCGGGCGGCTCACCCAACGAGTCGGCAACGAGCTCGGTCCTACGGAGACCAGAAGCGGGTCAACGCCATCGCCGGCGCGAGACACGGCCGCCAATCGGCCACGAGAGCCCCTCCTGAAGTTCGCCGGCTTCGCCCTGAGCCTCGATGGCCGCTACGGCAAGGCACTCCCCCGCCCCTGACCGGTCGACTCAACCCATCCGCCTGCGCGCGATCGTCACATCCGCGAGGGACGGGAGACGTAGACAAGGCGCCCGGCGGGTACCAGGTGCAAACGAATAGTCAGGGGGCGAGCGTGAAGGCTCGCGCAAGCTGGTCCTCGTCGCCGATGCGGACGCCAGGATCCAGGATCGTCGAACGGTCGCCGACGGCAGGCCCCACCCCCGCCTGCACTACTGCCGGATCAGCGGCGGCCGGGGAAGCGCAGGGCGTTCGCCCAGAGCCGGGTGACCGCGGACACGAGTTCCTCGAAGTCCACCGGCGTGCCGTCCTCTTGCCCTTCGCCGAGCGTGAAGGCGTTGTAGGCCATGACACTGACCATGCCCGACAGCGCGCGGGAGGCCATCATCGGGTCGACCCCACGGTCTGCGACACCCCGCGCCTGCAGTTCGGCGATGCCACGCGCGTTGCGGCGGATGAACGTGTCCGAGCGCCGGCTGCGGAACTCGCGGAACTCCGGCTCCACTTGTGCGACCTGCTCAAGCAGTCCCATCAGCTTTGCGTTCCGTTTGTACGCCTCGAGATACGCGCGATTGCTCGCCTCGAGTACCGCATACGGGTCGTCCGTGTCCTCCACTCGCCCCATGCCGGGGTGCAGCATGTCCTCCTGCGCCTCCAGAAGGACGGCGGCAAGCACCTCTTCCTTGTTGGTGAAGTAGGTGTAGAAGGATCCCGCCGCGCATTGGGCCTCTTTGGTGATGTCGACCAGGCGGGCGTCGAGGTAGCCGTCCCGCTCGAACACCTTCCGCGCGGCCTTCACCAAAGCCGCGCGTGTCCGCGCTCCGCGCTTTGTCGTCGGCGGCTCGCGAAGTGTCGAGAAGGGCGCCATCGGCGGTGCCGTCTCGCTGTAATACTCCTCGGGCGCCGTGGTATCCATCCTCGAAACGATACTTGAATCCGACGCCAGAGTCATAAATTGGCCAGGTGCGCACGAGGTATGACCCGCTTCCCGAGACGGTCGCCCCGTAAGCGGTCAGGCGGTGATCCCGAAGCGTTCGGCGAGTTGGCGGCGGGTGTCTGCGGCACCGGTGTGCAGCACACCCCCGATCCCGATCCGCGCCGCTCCGTCGAGGTTCTGCTGCAGATCGTCGATCATGACTGCCTCCTCGGGAGAGATGCCGAGGCGTTCACATGCGATCGCGTAAATCCGCCGGGACGGCTTGCGGATCCCGACCTCGGCGGAGATGACGACGGCGTCGGCCACAGCGGCGAGGTCGACGCCGTCGTAGGTTCCGGTGCCGAACGAATTGGACACCAGCGCAACGGGATACCCGGCAGCGCGAAGCTCACCGAGCAGCGCGAGCACGTCCTGGTCGATCGACATTCCCGCTTGCATCCGGGCCGTGAGCCCCTCAGCCGGTACGTCGGCGCCGTGGGCACGCAGACGCTCGGCAAATCCCCGCTCGAAGGCTTCGGCGTCGATGCGGCCGCACTCGTGGTCGGCCAGGAGGGTGCGTGAGCACTGGTCCCGGCTGAGGAGGTCCAGCGGCAGACGCGGGTCGCCGCCGAGCGCGGCGCCGAAGTCGGTGAAAGCCTGCAACACGCTGGAGGTGATGACCCCGCCGAAGTCCACCAGGACCGCGGTTCGGGCCTTTTCCACCACGCTCGACACAGCATCCACACCCTTTCTCTCGCGGCCGGCTGCCCACCAGGCTGGTGGGACGGGACCGTGGTTCCGCTGGCTTGCTTGAGACCCATAAGTGAACTGACGCGCAATGTCATCGTTGCCTTGGAGGATCGCGTCCTCGAGGGTGAACCCAGTGCCGCGGCGACCGGCCGGCTCTCGTCGCCGCGGTCCAGCAGGATGCGGATTTCAGGCGACTTCGAACAGCCCGGCCGCGCCCATTCCGCCACCGACACACATCGAGATCACCACATACCGGATGCCACGGCGCTTACCCTCGATCAGGGCGTGGCCCACCAGGCGGGCGCCGGTCATGCCGTAGGGATGGCCGACCGAGATCGCGCCGCCGTTGACGTTGAACCGCTCCGGGTCGATGTTCAACTCGTCACGGCAGTACAGCGCCTGGGAAGCGAACGCCTCGTTGAGTTCCCACAGACCGATGTCATCGATGCTGAGGTTGTGCTGCTTCAGCAGTTTCGGAATGGCGAACACCGGACCGATGCCCATCTCGTCCGGCCCGCAACCGGCAACGGCCATACCCCGGTATACGCCCAGCGGCTCCAGTCCACGGCGCTCGGCTTCCTTCGACTCCATCAACACCGACGCCGAAGCCCCGTCCGACAGCTGCGAGGAGTTGCCCGCCGTCACGCTGGAAAGCGCGCTCACCTGACCGTCGGGCAGCACCGGCGCCAGCCCGGTCAGGCCCTCGAGCGTCGTCGACGCGCGGTTGCCCTCGTCCCGGGTCAGGGTGACCTCCTCGTCCCGCACCTCCCCGGACTGCTTGTCCAGCACCTTCTTGACGCTGTCGAGCGCGACGATCTCGCGGTCGAACCGGCCGGCCTCCTGTGCCGCCGCGGTGCGCTGCTGTGACAGCAGGGCGAACTCGTCCTGGCGTTCGCGGCTCACGCCGTAGCGTTCGGCGACGATCTCCGCCGTCTGCAACATCGGCATGTAGATGCTCGGCTTGTGCTCGACCAGCCAGGGATCCGCCGCGCGGTGGGTGTTCATGTGGTCGTTCTGCACCAGGGAGATCGACTCGACACCGCCGCCGACCGCGACCTGCATGCCGTCCGCGACGATCTGCTTGGCGGCCGTCGAAATGGCCATCAGGCCCGACGAGCACTGCCGGTCGATCGTCATCCCCGACACGCTGTCGGGAAGTCCGGCACGCAGAGCGGCCTGGCGCGCGACGTTGAAACCGGCAGACCCCTGCTGCGCGGCGCAGCCGAAGATCACGTCCTCGACCTCGCCTCCCTCGAGCCCGGCGCGCTGCACGGCGTGCGTGAGGGCATGGGCGGCAAGTTCCTGCGCCTGCGTGTCGTTGAACGCGCCGCGATAGGCCTTGCCGATCGGCGTCCGTGCCGTCGAAACGATGACTGCTTCCCTCATGTCGCCTCACTGCTTCCTGTCGGTCCGGTTCGTCCGGGAGCTTCGTGGCTGGAATCCCGGGCTCCGTGAGCCGGGCCCGACGCCGGCAGGCGGTGTTGCACGCCAACCGGTAGGCCGAGAGCAGTCGGTGTCCGTCTCCTGCTGTACCGATCACGTGCGCCACGGCCGCAGGGGCGACGGGAGCCGACCTCCGGACCTTTATAGTTGAATCCGGCGTCATGTTCAATCATGCTCTTCCGGGCGCTCAGCGAAGCGTGGGTTCACGGCCCGGCGACGAGGGTGCCCCGATTGCCCCGGCCCCTGAGGCCCTTGCTTCGGTCGCGGCCCACACAGGCCCGCCCCGGAGGGCCGGAACCCGCCACGCCGGGCGCGAAGCCTGGCCAAATGGGCGGCGCGCGGCCGCCATTGCGGGAATGCATACGCCTCGGACCTTGACAATCCACGTGGACGACTGAAGGCTGACCGACCAGTCGGTATGAGAGGGTGGGTCGTGACTCGGCTGCGCATCACCACTGCTGCGGGTGTGTTCGACGCGATCGTGGCGGGTCCGGCCGAGGGCCGCCCGGTGCTGTTGCTGCACGGCTTCCCCCAGACGGGGCTGGTGTGGCAACAGCAGATCGCGGCGCTGGCCGAGCACGGATACCGGGTGGTGGCACCCGACCAGCGCGGGTACTCCCCAGGGGTCCGCCCCGAACGACCCGAGGACTACCGCATCAACGTCCTGGTCGACGATGTGATCGCGATCACCGAGGAACTGGGCTGGGCATCGTTCGACCTGGTCGGCCACGACTGGGGAGGCGCGGTGGCGTGGTGGACCGCCGATGCCCACCCCGGCCGCGTCCGTACCCTGACGGCTGTCTCGACCCCGCACCCCGGCGCTCTGGCCACCGCTCTGCGCACCGATCAGGACCAGCGCGAACGATCGCGCTACATGATCAACTGGCGCGAAACGCCCGCGACCGAAGAGCGCATGCTCGCAGGCGATGCCGAGAAGCTTCGCGCGACCTACGCCGGAAAGGTCCCGCCGGCCAGTGCCGAGGCCTACGTGCGGCACCTGTCCCAGCCGGGCGCTCTCACCGCGGCGCTGAACTGGTACCGGGCCGGCCGCCCTGACGGCGCGATCGGCGTCATCGACGTGCCCACGCTCTACGTCTGGAGCACCGAGGACATCGCGTTCGGCCCGGCGGCCGCGCGGGAGACCGGGCAGTGGGTCAACGGCCCGTACCGGTTCGAGACTCTCCAAGGCGTAAGCCACTGGGTCCCCGAGGAGGCGCCCGAGGCGCTGAGCCGCCTGCTGCTCGAACATCTGCGAGCGCACGGCGAGTACGGAACCACAACGAATACGCCGTCTGCCGATTCTCAGAAGAGGTGACCCTATGCAGGCAGCGCGAGCGGCCTGGCGCGGGCTCGAGCCCGTACACGGCATGATCTATTTCGCCCCCGAGGGAAGGCGACGGTACGCGGATCTCGGACTGAGCGGGCGCGCCGGCTACTTCGCCTCCCGGAGCGCCGCCTTCGGACGAGCATCCGCTGAGCTGATCATCTCGAGCTTCTACAACTTCAACCCCGTTTTCGTACGCAAGGCGGTCGACGGGGTCTGGGACACGGCGGCGCCGCAGCAGGTGCTGGATGCACGGCACGCCGCCGCGAGCGAGGCCCTGCGACGGGCCGGGATCCATGAACTCCCCGCTCTGGACGAGGTTCTGGCGCTGACCCGCAGGGCCGCCGAGGCGGCCTGCGACTACCCGCAAGGGCGCCCGCTGTTCGGCGCGCATGCCGCACTGCCCTGGCCAGAGGAACCGGTACTTCAGCTGTGGCATGCCCAGACGCTGCTCCGGGAGTTCCGTGGCGACGGCCATGTCGCGTGCTTGCTGAGCGAGGGAGTCGGGGGCTTGGAGGCCCTGATTCTGCACGCTGCCACCGGTGAGGTTCCCGTCGACTTCCTCAAGTCAAGCCGCGCGTGGCCCGAAGATGAATGGGCCGACACCGAGGAGCGTCTGCGCACGCGAGGCCTCCTCGACGGCGACTGCCTCAGCCCGGAAGGCGTACGCCTGCGCCGGCACATAGAGGACCGCACCGACCGCTTGGCCCTTCCCGCCTACGCTGCCCTGGGGGACGCCGACTGCGTACGTCTCGCCGAACTCGCGAGCGCCTTCGGCCGCGCCGTCGTCGAAGCCGGCCTCCTCAAGCTCGGCTGACGGGGCCTTCCACCCTCTCCCCGCTTTGAGTTGCATCTGCTCGAACTCGGTGACCATGGCCAGGGAGAGGGCCGTGGGCCACCGACAGCGGACGCGGCCCGGCTCACCTTCTGATCGCGCCGGGTCGGTAGGCCCAGTGCGGATTCCGAGACGCAGCGCCGGCAATTGCTGTGGCGCTGCGGCAGGCGGGCTTGGCAGGATGTCGGCGATGCCCGCAGAATTCCCCCTCCTCGACCCCGCCGCCATCCGTTCCTTCGACCACCGCTCCGCCGCCCGCGATGCCTTACGCGGCTTGGGGGTGGGTGACGCCTTCGGCGCCCAGTTCTTCGTACCGGACAATCTTCCCGCGCTGCGGGAGCGGCGGTTGCCTGCTGCGGAGTGGCCGTGGACGGACGACACGGAGATGGCATGCTCGGTCTTCGATGTGCTGCGCCGGCGCGGCAGCGTGGATCAGCACGAACTGGCGCAGGGCTTCGCCCGCAGGCACGACTTCGACCGCGGCTACGGTCCGGCGATGAACCGGCTGCTGCGCTTGGTCCGCGAGGGGGGAAGGTGGCAGGAGCTTGCCCCGGAACTGTTCGACGGCCAGGGGTCGTGGGGCAATGGTGCCGCGATGCGGGTGGCGCCTTTGGGCGCGTGGTTCGCCGTGGACCTGGCCGAGGCAGCCGCGCAGGCTGGACGGTCGGCGCGGGTGACGCACACTCATCCGGAGGCGGTGGCCGGGGCGGTCGCAGTGGCGGTGGGAGCCGCGTGCGCGGCCCGCGGGCGCGTTCGGCCGGTGACCGGAGCCCAGTTGCTGGCGGCGGTCGAGGAGCTGACACCGCAGGGACGGGTCCGGTCAGGGGTGGCCGAGGCGCGGGAGTTGCTGGCCCAGCCGCACGCCGAGTACGCGGCGCACCGCTTGGGCAACGGGCGGCGGGTGAGCGCGGCGGACACGGTGCCGTTCGCTCTGTGGTGCGCGGCCCGGCATCTGGAGGACTTCGCAGAGGCGATGTGGGCGTGCGCGTCGGTGGGCGGGGACGTGGACACCACCTGCGCGATCGTAGGCGGGATTGTCGCTGCGCGGGTGGGTACGGCGGGGATACCTGCCACGTGGCGGGCTGTGTGCGAGGCGCTGCCGGAGTGGGTGACGGAGGGCGAGCTGGGTGAGGACCTCAGCCGTGCCGGGCTGGGCTGCGAAGTGACGCCGCTGCGCCGTCCCGAGCCGATTCCGGTGCCGGAGCTGGTGTGGACCCCGGGGCAGTGGCAGCGCGTCCGGCACGGCGTGCGATCGCTGAGCATGGACGAGAAGTGGGACGCATACCTGGATGACGACCAGCTGATGCTGCACCGCAGTTGGTCCGGTCGCGGGATCTTCCGGGTGACCGTGGCCGAGGATCCGGTCGGCCGGCGGCCGGTGGCCGCAGTGGTCGAGTCGGATCCGGAGCTGTACCGCCGCAGTGGCGACGAGGCCGAGAGCGCCTTTCTGGAACTCTTCCTGCGCGCCTGGTACATGGACGATGTCCGGCCTGAACTGTGGCAGCGCTACCAGGAGTTGCGCCGCGCCGAGGCGATGAGGGAGCAGCGGCCGGCGGAGGGGGCCACCCGACCGGAGCGGGCGTAGCCCTGTCGGCGCGCGCTCGGTGGCCGCATGCGGCGCAGTGGAACTGCTCCTGTGTGCGCCGGTTCTCCTTGGCGGTGTGGCCGCACGCGGGGCGTCGGCGGGAGGTGTCGGGGGTCCACGGCCATCACTTCCCGTCTTGCGCACTCTGCCTTGGGATTGAAGATTGCGAGGAACACCCCCCAACCGGCGTCGCTGATCGCCCCGTTCATCCGCGCGCACGAGTTCCTTTATGCGGCCCACCGTGGGCCGGCAGGCCGCGCTCGGCACCCAGCAGCTCGACCGCCACGGCATCCTGGTCCGCACCGCCCGCAATGCGGCGCCGGCCGCCCTCGCCGCTGATCTCCCCAACCCGATCCTCGCCGACGTGACCGGGATGCACCGCCACACCGCGCTCCGCTGGGTCGCCTACGCCCGACGCGACTGGGCCGAGTACCTCGCTGCCCGGGCCGAGGACCTGGAAGAACCGTCTGGTGGCCATTGCCGATGCGGGGCACGATTCGTGCTGCGGGCGGGCCAATCGGTAAGGTGCCAGGTCACGACCGCACCCGTTCGATGCACGGGCCGGTCAGGGCTCTGCCGCAGTTTGTGGCACCTCCACGGCTGCCTCGCCGACCCCTGCCTGCCCGGGCCCTGGGACACGGGGGCGATCTTCACGGCGGGGCAGTCGGGCCCCGGCCGACGGGTCAGGAGGAACGAGTGGCACAGATCATCGCCGAGGTCTCACGGACGTTCAACGAGTTTCTGCTCTTGCCGAACCGGACCCGGACCGACTGCTCGCCTGCGACGGTCGACCTGCGCACGCCCCTGGTGCGGCACATCGTGGGCGAGCCGTCGGCGATCGAGTTGCACTCGCCGTTCACGTCCGCGATCATGCAGGCCGTCAGCACACCGGAACTCGCGATCGCGCTCGCGCGCAACGGCGGTCTGAGCTTCCTGCACCACAACCAGTCGATCCAGGACCAGGTCTCAGCGGTCTGCCAAGTGAAGAACTTCAAGGCCGGATTCGTCACCAGCGATACGAACGTCCGGCCTGACGACAGCCTGGGTCTTCTGGTCGACATCATGCGCTGCACAGGTCACAGCACCGCCGCGGTCACCCACGACGGGACCGCCACCGGACGCCTGCTCGGCATGGTGACCTCCCGCGACTTCCACCCGCAACGCCACGACCTGGCCGAGCCGGTCAGCGGGCGGATGACCGCCATCGCCGACTTGCCCCATGCAGGGCCTGACACCACGCTTTCCGAGGCCAACGCCCGGCTGTGGGACGAACGGCTGGACTGCCTCCCAGTGCTGGACGGCGAGGGCAACCTGCAGCATCTGGTGTTCCGATCCGACTACACGGACACCAAGCGATTCCCGAACCAGGTCGTGGACGCCGCCAAGCGCCTGCGCGTGGGGGCGGGCGTCAACACCCATGACTACCAAGAGCGCATCCCGGCCCTGGTGGAGGCGGGCGCGGACGCGCTGTGCTTCGACTCGTCCGACGGCTACAGCGACTGGCAGGCGCAGGCCCTGACCTGGGTGAAGAAGCACTATCCCGAGATCCCGGTCGGCGGTGGCAACGTGGTCGACGGCGAGGCGTTCGCCTTCCTCGCCGAGGCGGGGGCGGACTTCGTCAAGGTCGGCGTGGGCGGCGGTTCCATCTGCATCACTCGCGACCAGAAGGGCATCGGCCGCGGCCAGGCCAGCGCTGTGCTGGACGTCGCGGCGGCCCGGGATGCATTTCGTGAGCGCACCGGCGAGTATGTGCCGATCTGCTCCGACGGCGGGCTGGTGCACGACTACCACGTGGCCCTGGCGCTGGCGATGGGGGCGGACTTCGTCATGATGGGGCGCTACTTCGCGCGCTTCGACCAGGCGGCCGGCGGGAAACTGCCCACCCGCGACGGCTTCGTGAAGGAGTACTGGGGTGAGGGCTCGAACCGTGCCCGTAACTGGCAGCGCTACGGTCAGGGCGGTCAGGGGCTGGTCTTCGAGGAAGGCGTGGACGGCTACGTCCCCTACGCGGGCGACCTCAACGAAGGGCTCGCCCTGACCGTCGCCAAGCTCAAGACCACGATGGTCTCCTGTGGTTCCGCCACCCTGCGGGAGTTCCAGTCCACGGCCCGGCTGGCCCTCGTTTCAGACCAGAGCTTCCAGGAGAGTCACGCCAACATCACCCTGCGAGACACCCCGGCGACCGTCTCCTGACAAGCCGCCGAGGCCCATCGAGGACTACTGGCCGGAGGGGAATAGCGCACGGCCGGAATAACCCGCTCCCGCCAGTAGTCGCGAACTCGCCCCCCGGCTGCGCATTCACCGAGCCCGGCCCCGACGGACGGCCGGCCGCGATACAAGTTGCGCGGCAAAGTCCTCAAGGGCCGCAAACTCGCCGGCGACTTGGAGGGCCAGCAGTTGAAGACCCCGCCACCATGACCCGCCCGCCACCATGACGCTGTTCTGCGCGGGCCGGGCATGGGCTGGGCCGTGCACGAGTACCGTCATTCCGGGCTGACGCACCTCGGGCGCGGCCGGGGCGAGCCTGCAGATGCTGATGGCCAAGTCCCGGCACAAGAGGCCGGAGAACGTCCGCCGCTACTTCAAGCCGTCCGCGGAGGTGATCGCCGAGGTGACCGGCCTGCTCGCGCCCGGCGACCGCAGCCGCTGAGATGGGTACGAAAGCCCCTGGAGTCTGCCGGGCCGGATCCGCGCCGGAATCTGGCGCGCCCAGGGCGACACGGCTGCATTCAACTTGCGCAGCTCGCCGGGATCGTCGGCCAGCTTTCCTCGCCTGTCTTCGGCAGGGTGAAGTGGTTCAGGCACGGATTCCGTGAAGGGCTTGCCGAGGTAGTTGCGGTCTATGGTCGGCCGGAATCGTGCTTGGCCGGGTGCGGTTGGTCATGATCGTGGCGAAGGTACGGACGTGACCGGCGGCGGCCGTGAGTTCGAGTGAGCGGGCCAGCAGGGTTTTGAGCTGCTGCTGGTCGTCCTCGCGCAGGTGGTCGGGGTGGCGCATGATACAGCCGGTAGCCTGTCGGGGCGAGGGCGGCCGGGCGATCGGTGGCGGGCCGCCGGTTGTCCGGCGGTCGGGACGCACAGGGCGGACGTAGTCGCGCAGCGTGCTGTAGCTGCAGCGGACCCCGCGTTCTTGCAGCTCACGGTGGAGTTGGGACAGGTTCGTGCAGCCCTCGGCGACGCGCTGTTCGAGGTAGGGCTTGAACCGGTCGAGTTTGCTGGTGCGGTTCTGCCACTGGCCGTGCAGCATCGCCTCCGGGCTGGCCGCGCGGGCGTACTTGCGGACGGTGTTGCGTCCAAGACCGAGGTGTCTGGCGATCGCGCGCAGGCTCAGGCCCTGCTCGACCTGGGCACGGACGGCGGCGTGGGTGGCGCGGAGCCGCTCGAGGAACTTCCCCTGAGGGTAGGGCTCGGGCGGCTCCACCGCGGCCATGACCGTCTGGGCGGGTGCAGGTTCCGGCTTGGGCGGTTCGGGTTCAGGGGCGGGTTCCACCAGGTCGCGCAGCAGAGTGCGGTGGCCGGCGACGAGGCGTTCGACGGCTTCGGCGAGGTTGTGCCAGACGTGCCATTTGTCCGCGCAGTGCTGGGCGTTCGGGGCACCGGCACGGGCGCCTTCGGCGAAGACCTGCGCGCGGTCGCGGCAGACGATCTCGACGCCAGGGTGCTCGCGCAGCCAGGCGGTGACGCTGTCCGCGTCGCGGTCGGGCAGCAGGTCGAGGGGCTGGTGGGTCTCGCAGTCGACCAGGAAGGTGCCGTAGCGGCGGCCCTTCCTGGTGGCGAACTCGTCGATGCCGAGCACGCGCGGGACCGTCCAGACCGGGTCCGGCATCGCAATGACCAGGCGCAGGACGGTCATCCGGCTCACCACTATGCCGAGCAGCAGGGCCAGGCGGGCCACGGCACGAGCGGCCAGAACGACACCGAGCGCGCTGAGCGTCCGCTGCAGGACAGGCGTCCGGCGGCCATAGCGACAGGTCAGCCCCTCGATCTGCTCGGCGAAGGTCGCCCGTGGGCAGTTCCCGTTGTCGCAGAACAGCCGGCGTACCGACAGCTCGATCACCACGCCTCGCCCGCCGCAGGGGACGTCGGCCAGGCGTTCCCCGTACCGGCTGTGCACCCGACCAGACGGGGTCCGGCAGCCCGGACACAGCAGGTACACGCCCTCCGGCGTCGACGCCTCGATCACCAGGCGACCGTCCCGCACTTCCATGCACTCAACCCGCATCCCCGACAGGTGCGGCAGCAGAAGATAGATCTCTTCACACGCGGCCAGCATCCGACGTGAGGTGACGGAGCGTCACCGGCGCACGGCAGCACGATCAACTTCACGGAATCCGTGCCTGAACCACTTCACCCTGCTGAAAACACCTCGCCCATGCGGTATGCGTAGGCCCTCAGCGACAACTCTGCGCCCACCATCAACCCGTAACAACGGGGGCAGACGCGGGCGCGGGTCGGGGAACATCGCGCATGTGGCGCAGCGGGGAGAAAAACACGAACCAGCCGGCCGCCCAGGAACCGACGAACGCCAGCCAGAGTACGGGCCGCACCCCGATCAGCGCGCCAAGTACCCCGCCGAGGATGCCGCCGAGCGGCAGCGTGCCCCACACCACCCAGCGCACGGCCGCGTTCATCCGGCCCATCAGCTCCGGCGGTGTCACCGACTGCCGGTAGCTGAGCTGCGCGACGTTGTACACCATCCCGGCGAAGTACGCGATGCCCCAGCCCAGCGGGAACAGCAGCACCCCCCAGCCTCGCCAAGCGGCCGCCGCAACGACCTGCGGCGCGCTGAACACCAGCATCGACACCCAGATGATCCGCGCCGAGCCGATCCTCCTGGCGAGCCGGCCGGCGAACACTCCCCCGGCGATCCCGCCGACAGCCGAGCCCGCCACGACCAGCCCGATCAGCCCAGGACGCACGTGCAGCACCCGGACGAGGAAAATCATCGCCAGCGCCGAACTCATGCCGCTGAACAGGTTCGCGGTGCCCGTGCAAGCCACGACCCTCCGCAACACCTTGTGCCCGACGACGAATCTCAATCCCTCAGCGATCTGGCTCCGCAACGTCTCGCCCTCGCGCCGCGCGGGCGGCGGCTCCTCGCGCGCCCCGATTCCGGACATCGCGAAGACCGAGACCGCGTAGGAGATCGCGTCGGCCGTCATCGCCCCCGCGGCGCCGAACGCCGCGACCAGTCCCCCGCCCAGACTGGGTCCCCCGAGCTGCGCGAACGCCTGGGTGGTCCCCAGCTTGCCGTTGGCGTCCATCCGGAGATCGGCGCGGATCAGCGACGGCACATAACTCTGGTACGAGACGTCGAAGAACACCGTGCACACGCCGGCTGCGACAGCGACGACGTAGAGCTGCGCCATCGTCACGGCGCCGAGCGAGGCCGCCAGCGGTACCGAGCCGATGATCAGCAGGCGGAGGATGTTGCACACGATCATGATGGAACGTTTGGAGCCGCGGTCCACGAGCGCGCCCGCGGGCAGCGCGATCAGCGCGAACGCTGCCGTGGTGGCGGCGGTCAGCAGCCCGACCTGGAACGTGCTCGCCTTGAGCGCGACGACCGCAACCAGCGGCAATGCGATCTGGGTGACCGCCGAGCCCATCTCGCTGACCGTCTGACCGCTCCACAGCAGCATGAAATCCCGCTGACGCCACAGGCTCGGACCATCGGTCTCCGACCCGACATCCTGCAGATCCTTCGTCACTTCCGTCACAGCACCATCTCCGCCCTCAGACCCACTGCCCGGACTATGCCGCTGATCACCAACACGCCGACACGGTGCTCTCGGTTCTCGCCGACATCTCCCGGCTCTCGATCGAGAACGGATGCCAGAACTCACTGAGAGTTCAGCGGTGTCCTCAGGCGCCCAGCGCCGATGGTGATCGACGTGACGGTGATGGACGGAGACTGGCGGCAGGAGGTCAGGACCGAGCTCATCGAGCGCGTCCTGGCGGCGATGGCCCACGCCTGCGGCCTGGCAAGAGCGTCGCCGACCTGGCGGGTGACCTTCCGCGTCATCGACGAGGGAAGCTGGGGCTCGAGCGGCGGCGTGCTGTCCGTTCTCTCCCTCCTCGACAGCGGCGTGTTCACCGAGGAGAAGGCCAAGGCCATCCGCGCCCGCCTCGGCGCGTGAGCGGGTTTCCCGCAGACGCGGCGGTGCCTGCGGGCCCGTCGCGGTTGACCCCGTTGGTTATCGCGCGGCGCCGTCTGACCGGCAGTCCACCTCAGTGAGTCAGGCGTCGCCAGCGTGGTCGGATTGGCCGAGCCGCCAGATGACCGTCGCCCCGGGGCTGGTGTCGATGTGCTCGCGCATCAGCTTTTCCGCGCCGGCGTTGTCGTCCAGGGCGACGCACTCGACGAGCGCGTTGCGTTCCTTGGCCTACTTGTCCCAGGGAGCCTGGCCCGGGTCGGTGCGCAGAACGAGGAGGCGGTAGGGCTGTGGAGGTCACCGGCGAGGTCAGCGCCGAGATCTACCTTCCGCTCCACGACCCCGCCCACCCGTCCGCCATCGTGCTCCCCATCCGAAAGGCCCACTGAGGCAACGGCCTTGAGGGTACTGAACGCACGGGAGTGCCGACCCGCGTCCTGTTCAGTTCTTGATGGCGGCGGTGATGAGGGCCTGTAGCTGCTCGGCGGTGTGGTCGAGCGGCTGCATACTGCGCTTGGCGCGGCACATGGCGACCGTGCCCTCGACGGCGGCCACGATGAGTGTCGCGAGCTGTGTGGCCTCCTCGGTTTCGGCGCCGTGCGCCCGCAGGGAGGCGGCCAGCAGGCTCTCCCACTCGCCGAAGACCTCTGCCGCGGCTGCCAGGGCGGGCGGGATCTCGTCGGCCGGGGGTTCCTCGATGGCCACGGCCAGGACGGGGCAGCCGGCGTGGAAGTCGCTCTCGACGACGATCTTGCGCCACAGAGCGAGAAACGCCCGCAGACCTTCGGCCGGTCCCGCCTCGAGTTCCTTGCGCAGGCTGCGGGCGACCCACTCGCCTGTGTAGCGGACGGCTTCGGTGGCCAGTTGCTGCTTGCCCTCGGGGAAGTAGTGGTAGGTCGAGCCGAGCGGCGCCTCGGCGTGCTTGGCCATCTCCCGGATGCTCGTGGCGCTCAGTCCGCGTCGGCTGATCATGTCGGCGGCGCCAGCCACGATCCGCTCGCGCGACGGTGTGCTGCTCTTGGGCACCTGCACACTTCCCCTCTGGTTATAACGTCCGTCATAGCCTACCGTGGTCCGCGTCTATAACGCTCGTCATAGGAGCTGCCATGCCCATGATCCGATTGACCACCCCGAGGGGCGCCCTCACCGAAGAGGGCCGCACCACCATTCAGCGCGACCTCGCGGCCGTCCTGCTGCGCTGGGAGGGCGCGCCCGACACCGCCTTCTTCCGCGCCCAGGCATGGAGCTACCTCGTCGAACTGCCCGAAGGCGCCCACGCCACCGCCGAGGACGACGCTCCCCGCTTTCTCGTGGAGGTGACGGTGCCGGAGGGGGCCCTGTCCGAGCGGCGCAAGGCCGGCCTGGTCGAGGAAGCGACGAAGACGGTCCTGTCCGCCGCCGGCCTCACTCCGGGCGACGCGCTGCGGGTGTGGGTACTGGTGCACGAACAGCCGAACGGCACCTGGGGCGCGGGCGGCTCCGTCATCCGCTACGCCGACCTGGTCGCCCTGGCTCAGCACAAGGAGCAGGCCGATGCGTGAGCTGACGTACGTCGCCCGCCGCACGGTCGAGTGGCGCGAGGCCCCCGACCCCGAGCTCCGGTCCGACCAGGAGGCGATCGTCGCACCGGTCGCCGCGACCTCCTGCGACGTGGACTCCGCGATCCTGGCCGGACACGGCTTCATCGATCCGCCGTTCGCCCTCGGGCATGAATGCGTCGCCCGCGTGGTGGACGTCGGCGACGCCGTGACCACCGTGGCTCCCGGCGACCTCGTCGTCGTGCCCTGGTCCATCAACTGCGGCACCTGCGACCACTGCCGCGCCGGGCTCACGGCGCACTGCACCGCGGTCGCGCACATGGCCATGTACGGCGCGCCGATCGGCGGCAGTTGAGGCGGGCTCTTCTCCGACCTGGTGCGAGTCCCGTGCGCGGACGCCATGCTGGTCCCGCTGCCCGACGGCCTGGACCCGGTCGCCATGGCGTCGGCGAGCGACAACTGGTCCCTGTCGTGGCGGCTGGTCGCCCCACACCTCAGGGCCAGCCCCGGAGCCCGTGTGCTGGTCGTCGCCCGGGGCAGTATCGGCCTGTACGTGTGCGACATCGCCCGCGCGCTGGGCGCCTCCGACGTGCTGTACGTCGATCCCGACCCGGAGCACCGCAAGCTCGCCGAGGGCTACGGCGCACGCACGGCCGAGGCGATCGAGCCCGTCCGACACGGCTTCGACCTGGCCGTCGAGGCCACCGGCCGCGTCGACCAGCTCGCCCTCGCCGTCAAGTCCCTCGCCCCAGAAAGCATCTGCGAGTCGGCCGGCAACCACTTCCGGCCCGGCGAGCTGCCCCTGCTCGACATGTACCTCACCGGCATTACCCTCCGCATCGCCCGCGACAACGTCCGCGCGCATCTCCCCGAAGCCCTCGACCTCGCCGCCTCCGGCGCCGTCAACCCCGCACGCGTCGTGTCCCACGTCCTCGCCTGGGACCAACTCCCCGACGCCCTGCCCGAGAAGCACCTCAAGCCCGTCTTCGTCCGCGACACCACCCCGTCCCAGGCCGCACGCTGACGACCGCACACGGCTCGCGGCCACGTACACAGAGACACCAGACGAACTCGCCCCTCACCGCGACAGCCACCACCCCGCAAGGTCAGGCAGTCGAGGACCTGGAGCACCAACGAGAAGCGATCGCCGCCCTCGGCCACGAGTTGCGCTTGCTGGTCGATGCGATCGTCCGCACCGCGGCCTCCCCGGAGACCCTGCACCGCCTGGCAGACGGCGTCCGCGCACTGACCGGACAGCTCATCGGCCGCCGCCGCTCACCGGCAGACATCCCCACGGTGGACGAATTCCCGGGCGGGGTACGGATGTACAGCCCCGTCACCGGCGCCGGCAGCCCGATTGCGCCGCCGATGCGGGTGACCCCCGTCGACGGCGGCGTCATGGGACGGTGCCTCCTCGGCATCGCCCATGAGGGACCACCCGGCTACGGCCACGGCGGCATCAGCACCATGCTCCTCGACGAACTGACGGGATGGGCATGCATTGCCGCCGGAAAACCGGGCATGACCATCTCACTCCGGATGCGCTACCAGGGACCAGTTCCCCCCTGGAGACCCCCTGCGGGTGAGTGCCCATGTCACGGGAACCGACGACCGCAAGATCTGCGTGAAAGGCTCGATCACGACAGAAGAGGCCCTCTCCACCATCTTGGTGGAGGCCGACGGAATCTTCGTTGCACCAGACCCAGAAGTCGTCCGCGCCCTCTTTCCGGCCCAGGACAACACGAAGTGAGCCACCGTCCGGTGAGGAATTGACACGGCTCCGAGACTGAGGAGGAACCTCAGCGGCCCGCCGATGTCGGGCAACAAAACCACTGGTCAGGAGCGCGTCAAGTAACGCGGCCGGTGAGAACCTACATCGCCCGAGGCGGCGACCACTTCGTCGCCCTGGCCACCCGGGCCGTCGGTCTCCTCGGCGCCGCTCCGGGCCTGCCGCTCTCTGCAATGCTGCATCAGGAGCCGCCCCCGCTGTCCGGTTCGTCCTGGTCATGGATCGTGACGGTGCGGGCATCGTGCTCATGCGTCGTGATGGCAACTCGCAGCGCCGCTGAACCCGTTGGGCGACCATCAGCTTTCTCGAGGGAGTACCGATGCCGCCCTCTTCGTGCCATGGAGGGGGAACACGCCGCCGGCACGCAGGACTGTGTCCTGCGTGCCGGCGGGCGTCAAGGCGCCCAGGAGAGATACCAACTGGTCGGTTTGTGATGCCCGGGGGCATGGGATACGCCCCCGGGCTCTACCGGTGGCTCACTTGGTGAGCGGGCCGAACTCCTTGCGGGTGTCCACCGGCTTGCCGAAGAGCTGCCAGCGTTCGCCCTTGAACCGCATGAGCTGCATGGTCTCGATCGGGAAGGCATCATCAGGCCCGGTGGACAGCGTGACCCCGGGCAGCAGCATGCCTACCTTGACGTCCTTCATGCTGCGCACCGCGTCCCGCAGTCCTTCCCTGGTGGGGCACTTCATGGCACCCAGGGCCTTGTGCAGGCTCGCGGCGACGGCCCAGCCGTAGGCGTTGAACTGGTTGGCCGGGTCGGCGTCCGGTGCGTACTTGTGCATCGCTTCCTGGTAGGCCTTCATCTCCGGGTCCTTCGCCCACTTCTGGTCGGCGGGGTCCTTGAAGTACGTGGCCGATATGACGCCTTGGACGTTCTTGAACCCGACGGGCTTGAGTACGGCGGCGGACGAGGACACATTGTTCACGATGTGCAGCGGATTCCACTTGGTGTTCTTGGCATCGGCGGCGAGGGCCTGGCTGCCGAACTTGGGCGTGGAGATGTTCAGCAGGACATCCGCCCTGGAGCGGGCGAGGCTTGCCATCTGCGCGGAGACGGACGGGTCGGTGACTTCGTAGCTCTCCGCGGCGACCACCTTGACGCCGCTCCCGGCGACAGCCTGCTTGAACCCGCCCAGCAGGTCCTTGCCGAAGTCGTCGTTCTGATAGAGGACCGCGACCTTCGCCTTCGGCTTGTTGTTCTTGAGGTACTTGGCGTACACCCGTGCCTCTGCCACGTAGTTGGGCTGCCAGCCCGTGGTCCAGGGGTGCTTGTCGTCCGTGCCCCAGATGGAGGCGCCTGTGGCGACGAAGGGCTGCGGCACCTTCTGCTTGTTCAGGTAGTCCCACACGGCTGCCGTGGACGGGGTGCCAAGGGTCTGGAAGACGGCGAAGACCTTCTCCCGCTCGACCAGTCTCCGGGCCTCCTCCACCGCCTTGGGCGGCTGGTAGCCGTCGTCGCGGACGATGAACTCGACCTTGCGGCCGTCGATTCCGCCCTTTTCGTTGACGTACTTGAAGTAGGCGTCCACGCCCTTGCTGATCGTGCCGTACGCGGAGGCGGGCCCCGACAGCGGGTAGATCCCGCCCAGCTTGATGGTCTTGTCGGTGATGCCGGTGGTGTGCTGGCCCTTGCACGCGCCGCCGGCGGTGCTGCCCTTGTCCTCCTGCCCTCGCTGGGTGGCACAGGCAGTGGCGGTGAGCAGGGCTGCGGTCGCGGCCGCGGCCGCCCGCAGAGCGGTTGTCTTTCGCATGTGAATCATTCCTTTTCCGTGCGGGGCGGGGCGCCCACGGGTTCGGCGTCGACAGGTGCGGGATCCGCGGGGGTGGGGATGGCGGAGGGTTGGGAGGCGGGCTCCGACCGGGACTCGGGTGCGGACGTCCGGTCGGGTGCGGATGTCCGGTCGAGTGCGGAGGGGCGGGCGTGGAGACGGGCTGCGACGCTGGGGACACGGCTCGCCAGGCCGGCGAGTCCTGTCGGGGCCACGAACATCACCGCGATGATCAGCAGACCGAACACCACACCCGGTGCGGCCTCGCTGATGTCCTGAGCAACGCTCGGCACGTACATCACGAACGCGGCGCCCAGCAGCGGGCCGTACAGCGAGGCGAGCCCTCCGACCACCAGGCCGGCCAGCAGCGTGATGGACAGGACGAAGCTGAACGAGTCGGGCGAGACGAAGCCGATCACCCAGGTGTACAGGCAGCCGGCGACGCCCGCGAACATGGCGCTCCATGCGAAGGCGAGGGTTTTGTGCAGCGACAGCCGCACGCCCATGACCTCCGCCGCGCTCTCGTTGTCGCGCACCGCGAGCAGCGCACGACCGACCCGGGACCGCAGCAGGTTGCGGGCGAGCAGCAGCGCCGCCGCCGTGACGGTGAGGACGACGAAGTACGTCCACTGGTCCTCGGCCAGCCCGCTCCAGGCAGGCGGCTCCAGCTTGTCCACGGTCAGGCCCATGGAGCCGCCTGTCACCCATTCCAGCCGCTTGAGCAGCGGCGGCAGGAACACCGCGAAGGAGAGGGTGACCAGCGCCAGGTACAGCCCGCGCAGTCGCAGTGCGGGCACTCCGAATCCGAGTCCCAGCAGGAAGCATGCGGCGGCCGCGACCGGCAGGGTGGCCAGGTGGCCGGTGTCGAACCGGTCGAGCATGACTGCCGCTGTGTAGGCCCCGGCCGCGAAGAACGCGCCGTGTCCGAGCGAGATCTGACCGCCGAATCCGACCAGCAGGTTCAGTCCTGCCAGCGCCACGGCGTACAGCAGCACCATGGTCAGCTGGAAGACCTGGAAGGGAGCGAAGTAGAACGGTGCGGCCACGGCGACCGCCGCCACGAGCAGCGCGGTCAGGGTGACCCGCAGGTACCGGGTGCGGTGGGGAACTGCGGTCATCGTGCTCATGCCCGCTCCACCGCCGCTCGTCCGAAGAGGCCCTGGGGCCGTACCAGCAACACCGCAAGGATGATCGCCAGCGGTACACCCACTTTCAGATCGGCGCCGATGACGTCCACGTATGCCCCGGCCAGCGTCTCGGCGACACCGACGAGCAGGCCGCCGACGACAGCGCCCACCGGGCTGTCGAAGCCCCCCAGGGTGGCCGCGGCGAACGCGTAGATGAGCACTCCGCCCATCATGTTGGGCTCAAGGAACAGCAGCGGGGCGACGAGCACGCCCGAGACCGCGCCGACCGTCGCGGCCAGTCCCCATCCGAGCATCAGCACCCGGCCGACGCGGATGCCCGACAGCCGGGCGGATGCGGGATTGCAGGCGACCGCCCGCATCATCAGGCCGGTCGAGGTGTGCTGGAACAGCAGATACAGCAGCCCCATCACGGCGGCCACCACTCCGATGATCCCGAGGGTGGACCAGTCCAGTTGGACACCAGCCAGGTCGACCCCTCCGTCGGGGAAGGGCTGTGGGAAGTCCTTGACGGTGTACGACCAGATCAGACCGGCCGCCGCGTTGACGAAGATGAACAGGCCCACCGTGACGATGACCACGGTCAGCTCGGGCGCCGCCTGCACGGGACGGATGACGAGCCGCTCGACCAGCATGCCGCCGGCGAAGGACACCATCAGGGTGACCGGCAGTGCCAGCCAGAACGGCATTCCGGATGCCACCAGTTGCCAGGCCACGTACGTGGAGAGCATGGCGAGCTCGCCCTGCGCGAAGTTGACGATCCCCGTGAACCGGTGGATCAGCACCAGGGCCAGCGCCAGGCTGGCGTACACCGCTCCGGAGCCGATTCCTTCCACCACTTGCTGGAGCAGTTCGGTCATGGTGCTCACCCACCCTTTCCCGAGCGGACCGAGACCCCGAGATAGACCTCGGCGACCTGTCCGTCCTCGCGGATCTGCGCGGCCGGTCCGGACAGCACCAGGCGTCCGGCTTCCAGCACGTGGGCCTGGTGCGCGATGTCCAGTGCGAGCCGGGCGTTCTGCTCGACGACGATCACAGTGGTGCGTTCCTCCTCGTTCACGGTTTTGACGATCTCGAACAACTCCCGTGTGACCAGCGGCGCAAGCCCCAGAGACGGCTCGTCCAGGAGCAGCAGCGCGGGCCGCAGCATCAGCGCCCTGCCGATGGCGAGCATCTGCTGCTCGCCGCCGCTGAGACTGCCCGCGGCCTGCCCGGACCGTTGGCGCAGCTTGGGGAAGTACTCATAGATCCGGTCCAGGTCGGCCGCCACGGCCACGCGCTCGGCACGGGCCCGCCGCCCGTGACCGGTGCGCAGGTGCGCGCCGATGCGCAGGTTCTCCTCGACGGTCAGGTCGTTGAAGGTGCCCCGGCCCTCGGGCACGTGCGCCACTCCGAGGCGGGCGGCCTGCTCGGGGGAACGGCCCAGCAGCTCCGTACCGTTCAAGGTCACCGACCCGCGGCCGCGGACCATGCCGCACAGGGCCCGCAGGGTTGTTGTCTTGCCCGCTCCGTTGGGTCCGAGGACGGCACACACCTCGCCGCGCCCGACGGAGAAGTCCAGGCCCTGCAGCACGCGCGCCTGGCCGTATCCGGCGTGCAGGTCGCAGATCTTCAGGAAGTCCGGCTCTGAGCTCGCCCCGGCCTCGGCGCGGTCGGTGGTGGGCGCGTTCACGCAGCCACCCCCAGGTACGCCTCGATGACGGCCGGGTCACGCTGGATCTCCTCCGGCGGGCCCTCGGCGATCTTGCGTCCGAAGTCGAGGCACACCACCTTGTCGCACAGGCCCATCACGAATCCCATGTGGTGTTCGACCACGACGAGCGTGAGGTCGAAGTCCTGGCGCACCGCCCGGACCAGATCCGCGAATTGGTCGACCTCGCCGTGACTGAGGCCGTTGACGGGTTCGTCGAGCAGCAGCAGCCGCGGCCGTACCGCAAGGGCACGGGCCAGTTCGACGCGCTTGAGGGTGCCGAACGGCAGCCCGGAGGCGGGGTGGTCGGCGACATCCGCCAGGCCGAGTCTCCGCAGCAAGTCGTCCGCCTGGTCACGCAGTTTCCGTTCCTCTCGTCGCACGCGGGGCAGCCGGAGCGCCGCGGCGAAGTGTCCGGTGCGCCCCTGGCCGTGGGTGCCGATCATGACGTTCTCCCGGACCGTGAGCCGCGGGAACAGGCCCAGGTTCTGAAAGGTACGGGCGATCCCACGCCCGGCCACGGCGTGCGGCGCCAGGCCGAGCAGGTCCTCACCGTCGAACCGCACCGCGCCCGCGTCGGGGCTGCAGCGCCTGGTGAGGCAGTTGAACAAGGTGGTCTTGCCGGCGCCGTTCGGCCCGATGAGCCCTACGGCGGTGCCCGGCTCGACGGTGAACGCCACACCGTCAAGTGCCGTGATCCCGCCGAAACGCACGGTAATACCGTCGACCGTGAGCATGAGTGACGCCCTTTCCGACGTGCTGGGGGGTGGGCGAGCGTCACAGTAGGTGGGGGCCTTCTGGCCGCACATTGGGTGCAAGCACCCAACTTCACGTCCGATGACCTGTGCGCCGCGCACAAGCCCCCGCGCAACTTCTTCGCCCAGCCTGTTGACGGGACACGAGGAAATGACGACGATCGGCGCCATGCCGCGCGGTCTCGCCCTGGGCGCCCCAGGTCTGTCCGAGCCGCTGTTCCAGGAGCGGCGGCGGATCCTGCGCGCCCTCGAGGAGCGCATCGAGGAGGTGGCAGAGACCGCCGTTGCGGTGATGCGTGCGGAGATCCCGTCGTACGCGCTGGGGGACGCACGGTTCTTCGACGACGTACGCGACCAGGTGCTCACGCATTACCGCATCAAGGTGGCGGCGCTCGCCGGCGACCGGGAGATCGCCCCGGAGGACCTGGGCTTCAGCCGCGCGGCAGCCATGCGCCGAGCGCGAGCAGGGTTCGCCCTCGAGGACTGGATGAGCGCTTTCCGGGTCGGCCGGCAGGTCTTCTGGAACGCGTTGCTGGAGAGCGTGAACACCTCGGACGTGGCGCAGCAGGCCGCGTTGTCCCTGGTCACACCGCTGATGCGGTACGTGGACTACGCCAGCACGCATGCCGCGCAGGCCTATGTGGAGTACCAGCAGCACGTTGTGGCGGACGCAGACCGGGAGCGCCGGGACGTCCTCGAGCAGCTCCTGGAGGGCGTAGCACCGACACGCGGTCCGCTGCTGACGGCGGCACAGGCGTACGGCATCGGACCGAACTCGCCCATGATGGTAGTGGCGGCGGTCTGCGCCGAGGACAACCGCACCGGAGACATCACCTCGGCCGAGACCGGCTACGCCACCGGCGCGGCAATCAGCGTCGCCGGGGTGTGGGCCAGCAGGACCCTGGTCGTCGTGCGCCAGGACGAGGTGGTGGCCGTGCCCGTGGTACGCACCGGCATGGACGAAGAGGACATATGCGCCCACTTCGAGGCCGTGCAGCAGCGGCTCGGCCGCCAGGGAACCGTCCTGTCCATGGGCATCAGCACGGTCGCACGGGGCGCGTCCGAACTGCCGCGCGCCTACCGGGAGGCGCGGGCCGCCCTCGACCTGGTACCGAGCCGGGGCGGGGTGGCAGCGCTGCCACGGCTGTCCCCGTTCGACTACCTGGCACTGCGGGCCGACGACCTCGGCCGCCGGCTGGTCGACCCCCGCGTACGTGCGCTGCTGGAGGAGGACCGCAGACGGGGCGACACACTGGCGGCCACCATACGGGCGTTCGCGGAGGCAGACCTCAACCTGCGGCTGGCCGCCGACCGCCTGCAAGTGCACCACAACACGGCGCACTACCGACTGCGCAGGATCGAAGAGCGCACCGGACGCAACCCGCGCCGGATCGCCGATCTCCTGGAACTGCTGGTCGCCCTCGCCATCCGCGAGGGGTCCGAGGAAGGTGGGAATTGCCGGTGAGCAGCATCGTGGAGCCTGCCGAGACCGACGCAGCACGTCATCGGCCGGACAGGACCGGGAACACCGGCCTGCCGGAGGCGCCCACCGGGCAGGACCGTTCGGTCCGACACGCGCTCCTCGGCGCGGCCTTGGAGGTGTTCACCGAGCGCGGCTACGCCTGTGCCGGCCTCGCCGAGATCTCGGCGCACGCCGGAATCCCCGTGGGCAGCCCCTTTCAGCACTACGGCGGCAAGCGAGGACTGTACTTCGCGCTCTGGGAGGAGTTCCGGGAGGAACAGGAACGCCGGACCGCGGCTGCGGTGGCGGCCGAGCGCAGCCGCGGCGTGGACGACCCCGTCGCCGTCTTCATGGCCGGAGCGAGGGCATATCTCGAGGGTGCCTGGAACAACAGGCCACTCGTCAGACTCTTCGCGGACGACGACGGCCCGGCGGGCTTCGACGCGGTACGCCGCCAGTGGGACCGCGCGTGGGTGCGGCGCAACGCCCGGCTCCTGAAAGTCGACGAGCAGCAACGCGCAGGCCGGGTCCGGGTGACCGTACTGACCACGGTCATCGGAGGAGCCGCTCGCGAACTGGGCGACTGCGTGGACGAGACGGAGGCCCGGGAGATCGTGGACGAGGTGTGCGGCATTCTCACCCACCTGTCGACGCCGCCCGGCTGACCGGTCGGCGCAGGCGCGCTCCCCCATCTCACCCTTCGGACGGCAACAGCATCTGCGCCATCCCCGGGACCCTGGGCTCCGATCGGGCGCGGCGACACATTGCGCCCGCTGCCTGCAAAGCGGGGCGATGCCGATCTTCCGGTCACCCTGGGGAAGTCGGGCTTGGTGGGATGCGGTCCGCGCCGGTGGCAAGGGCCCCGGCGCGGACCGCGGCATCGACGGTCAAGCCGCCTCCGGCGACGAACCTGCCCCTGCCAGCGGTGTGGTGTCGAGATAGCGGACCTCATAGACGCGCTCCGCGAACTTCCAGCCATCCTGGGTGCGCCGGTAGCGGTCGCGGCAGAGGGAATAGTTCAGCCCGGACCTGCCGTCACGCATGCGCCCGAGCTCTTGGATGTAGGCACGGCCCGACGCCGTGTCGCCCTCCAGCTGGATCGCGCCAGGGTGCGCGGTCTGCACGAAGTACTCCCACGCATTCTGCAGCCGCTCGATCCCGGCACGAATCTCCTGCGGACCGGTGAACTCCGCATCGGCTTCGGGGATTCGCCACACGCCGTCGTTGGCGAACAGAGACGCAAGACGGTCGTAATCGCGCATCATCACGGCATCGGTGAACTCACCGCGCAGCGTCTCGATCTCAATCCGGTCGGCAGTGGTCTCAAGGTCGCTCATCGGTCTCCCTCGTGTCTCGCTTGAGATTCCTGGATGGTGTGCTCCTTCGAGCAGTACGACGACACACGCCGCCGTAATGTTGGCTTCACCACGGCGGTGTACGCATTCGAGGTCGCAGACGACCGGATCAAGCACATCTGGGAGGTACGCAACCCGGACAAGCTCCGGACCTGGATGATGGGCTGACTCGCCGGCCTGTGGCCAAGTCGGTCTCGGCGATTCATGGTCTCGGGTGGAACATCGGTACAGCGGTTTTCGGGCCATGGGGTGGATCGGAACGGACACTAGCGGGAGCATCAGGGCTTCTTCACCGTGGTCTTCTTGGGCCGGCGGAGGATGGTCGTGGCCTTGTCGAGGTGCCCGTACACCGTCGACCTGGGGCACGCCGAAGAGAGCGGGGATCTGTTGGACGGTCTTCTCGCTGGCGTCGTAGGGCGGTTGGGCGAGGGCAGCCTGGTCGGGGGGGGGGGGGGGGGGGCGCCCCCCCCCCCCGCCCCCCGGGGGGGGGGGGGGGGGCCGCCCGGGTGGAGTGGGTGGGGGGTGGGGGGGGGGGGGTGGGGGGGGGGGGGGGGGGGCGCGGGGGGGGGGGGGGGGCGCCGCGCCCCCCCCCCCGCCGACGCGGCCGCGGTGCGTGCGGCGGCAAGCCCGCCTTTTGTGTCCGCCCCGGTCAGCTCGCGCTGGAGTCCGGCGAGGACGGACAGTATGCCGGACATCGCCCGGCCCTCCAAGGTTGCGGTGTCGACGCCCTGCCCGATGACGTGCAGGGGGATTCCGCAGTGGCGCAGGTCGGCGCCGAGGGTGACCAGGTGCAGGGCGGAGCGGGCGAGCCGGGTGACGTTCAACCTGTCGCCCTCGCACAGCAATGGGAAGACGAGGTCGAGCTTCGGGCGGGAGGCCTTCGCGCCGCTCGCGGCCTCGACGTGGATATGGTCGCGCAATCGTGCTGCCGCAGCGACCCGGTGACATCAATTCTCACCGACATTGATCACGACAGGTGAGTGACTCCCGAACTCACCTCGAAACGACATCCCCGGAGAGTGACACAGCCGGACGGGGTCCGCACAGACGCCGGTCACCTCACTGCTTGGCGCCGAAGTCCTGCGTCCACCACGGGCCGCCCGACCCCTTGTGGACGCCCACGCCGATGTCCTTGAACGAGCAGTTGAGGATGTTGGCGCGGTGGCCGGCGCTGTTCATCCAGGACTCCATCACCGCCTGCGGGGTCTGCTGGCCCTGAGCGATGTTTTCCCCGTACGTGGACCAGCGGTAGCCCGCGGCGGTGATGCGCTGGCCGGGGTCGGTACCGTCCGGGTTGGTGTGATCGAAGAAGTTACGGGCGGCCATGTCGTCGGAGTGGCCCTGCGCGGCCTTCTCCAGCTGCGCGTCCTCGGTGAGCGGACCGCAGCCGGCCGCCGCCCGTTCCTTGTTCACCAGCGCGACCACCTGTGCGACGGTACTTGTCGGGGCCGACTGCACCTGTGGCGTACTGGTCGCAGTCTGGGTCGGCCGGGCGGACTGCCGGGGCGTCGGCACGCTCTTCTTGACGGGGGACGGGGACTTGGAAGGGGTCGCCTTCTTCGATGCCGACGCGGACGGCGGCGCGGAGGTGGAGGCCGCCGGCGGGGTCTCGGCGGCGCTGGGAGCCGAGAGGTCCACGACGTGGTCGTCGGGGGTCGGCGCGGCGGTTCCCCCGTCGGTCCGGTTCCCGGTCCCGGAGTCCGAGCCGAAGTACCAGAGGCCGCCGCCGGCCAGGCAGGCCACCACGACGGCACCGCCGACGGCCCGGCGCCGGATACGCCGTCGTCGACGGGCCTCGCCGCGGGACGTCGTCCGGCCGTGTGCGGCACGGTGGCGGGCTCCCGCGCCTGCAGACGCGTCGAGCGGGGACGCCCAGCCCACCGGGGTCATCCCGCCGGTGGCGGAACGCACTCGCTCCAGCAGCGCGGGCGACGCCGCCACCAGCGCCAGGCCGGCCAGCAGCCCCTCCGCGGGCATCAGCTCGCTCCACAGGCCGGAGCAGCGCGCGCAGCCGCGGGCGTGCCGGGCTATTCGCTTGCGCCAGAGCGCCGAGGGCCGACCGTCCCAGGAGGCCAGCACGCCACGCAGTTCCTCGCACGGCGGCTGCGCGTCGAGTGCCCGCACCACCACGCGCGCCGCCTCCAGTTGCGCCTTCATGCGTTGCACCCGGACGGCCGTGTGCTGAGCCGACAGCTCCAGGGCCGCAGCGACCTCGGTCCGGGTCAGCTCGCCGGCGCACTCCAGCCACCACAGCGACAGCAGTGCTCGGTCGTCCGGCTCCAGCCAGCGTGTCGCGCGCGCGGTCTCCTCGCGCTGGCCGGACAACTGGAGCTGCACCATCGTCAGATCCACGAAGTCGGCGCCCGGATCGGCGAAGTCCTTGGCGTCCTCCACGGAGCCCGGGACGAACTGCCGGTCATGCCAGTGCGCCCGTACCCGATTCATCGCGATCGCCACGAGCCAGGAGCGGAAGGTCTCGGGGGTACGCAGACTTCCCAACGCGTCCAGGGCACGGAGCATGGTCTCCTGCACCACGTCGTCGACATCGACCGAGCCATTCAGAGCCCGCCCCACGACGTTGTAGACCAGCGGGAGGTAGGCACTGACCAGAGCGTCCTGAGCCTCCGGGTCGCCCCCTCGGGCAGCGGTCACCAGTGCCGCCGCGTCCACCGTGTCCCATGTGCTCATCAAAAGCTTCCCTGTCCTCGACGCCGAACGGTTGCTGTCCGATATATGGGAGACCGCTGGGCGAGCCTCGGATAACAGTTCTTCGAAGACTCGTTGCGGGAGAGACTCACCGCTGCGCCCGGCGATCGCAATGAAGGACGTCACATCGGGGGACGGACAGCACGGTGACGGTGGTGCTGCCGACGGCGAACTGAGCCTGCAGGTACGACGTCAACTACGACACCGTGGCGCGGGGTCACACCCCGAAGCTGCGCGCTGAGGCCGCATCCTTCGGTGCCGACCGGCGCATGCTCGCCACAGACTTCCCGTACCAGAGGGGCCCTCAACTGGTGCGGGCCGTGTCCTGCATCCGGCAGGAACTGCCTACCGAGGTAGCCGAGGCAGTGCTGAGCGCGGGAAACATCTGCTCGGCCGATCAGGAAAGCGCTGCCCCGTAGGGTCTGCTCGACCGATCAGCGCCGGCCTATCGGGAAGGGGCGCGGACGGCCTCGTCCAGGGGCAGGCACCGGACAGGCCCGTGACACGCTCACCCTCTTACTCAGCCGGGTTGGCCGGCTTCGCGCAACGGACATCCAGTTCGGCGCGCAGGGCAGCGAGTTCGGCCATGCGCGCGTCCACGATCGAGATCTTCTCCCCCAACAGCTCCGACAACGCCTCCGCCACGTCCGGAGCGTCACGCAGTTCTTCACCATGCCGCGCGATCTCCGCGAGTGAGAATCCCAGGGTCTGCGCGGTGCGGACATAGTCCAGCCAGGGCACCGCCTCGGGCGCGAAGTCCCGGTAGCCATTGGCCAGTCGCTCCCCCTCGACGAGCCCGACCTTCTCATAGAACCGGATGGTGTCTCTGGTCATGCCCGTCCGCTCGGCCAGCTCTCCGATACGCATGCCTCCGCGCCGCCCCCTCCGGTCGATGAGCTTGACCTTGGACCGTACTCCACTGTTTAGCGTGAGACGTCGCTGTCACGAGACCAGCAGGAGACTCACAGTGATCCGTCTCTTCACGCCCTCCCTCCCCACCTACCTACGCGTCGTGCGCGTGAGCGCCTGGTACGACCTCGTCGTCACGGCGGGATTCGCGACGCCGTGGACGTACGAGCTCGTACACGACGCGCCGTCATCGTTGGGGAGATCTCTGGGCCTGGGCGTCCTGCCCGAACTCGACCCGATGCAGACCCTGTACGCGAATCTGATGGGTTCAGTGGTCGTCATCTGGGCCGTCCTGCGCATCATCCGGCCACTGCCCGTGCACGGACTGCTCGACGGCATCGCGCGCACACTGTTCGCGGCGTGGCAGGCATACGCCCTGGCCCACGGGGCCACGCGGCTGCTCTGGCTGTTCTTCGGCGTCGAGGCAGCTTTCGGAGTCGTCCAGCTTTTGCCCTGGCGGCGGAACCGTCACACCAACCTGATCGACCGCCAGGCCGGCCCAGGCGATGTGCCGACGCCCGCGGCGCCGAGGCTCTGACCCACCTGCCATGGATGTGAGAGGTGGCCGAACACAAAGAGGGCGCCGAACACTTCGCACGCCTCTCCCCCGTCGTCGGCCACGCCTCGGTCTGGGCGCCGTTCACCTGGATGCGGGCGAATCGGGAACAGCTGGCACCGCCACGGTCCTGTGGTGCCACGGCCTGGACCCGGACGGCACCCGCCCCTTCCGCCCCAGGGTGAGAGTTGACGGCTCAGTCTCCCGTGGCGCAGCAACCGCTCGCGTCGGCCGTGCCCGACACAGCTTCGAGACGGCAGAAGCACGACGCCTCGATCGGTACGTCCGCCATCGCGACGGCGATCTTCAACTGCTGAGCCACGAGCTGCGCCTCTCCCGCTCTGTCCAGCCGGCCCAGACACTCGTGCAGCCCATGCAGGGCCCATACGTTGCCCGGATGCTGCAGCGCGCGCGGAAGCGTGTCGCCGAGCCCCAGATCGGCCCGGTAGACCGCCTCGGCCTCCGCGACGCGCCCCCGTTCCAGGAGCAAGGCACCGCATGCGTGCCGGGTGGGCTGCATCCAACCCCTTGCTCCTGGCCTGGGGGCAGGTCGAGGAGGGGGAGGCGGCGCTGATGGGGGGCTGCCTCGATCAGCAGCTTCAGGCACTGTCGAGTTCCCGGCCGCGCCTGCCTGGCGAGACCCGCGCGGGGCCCGGCAGTTCTGACGGAAAATTCGTGTGCCTCGAAGGGCTGGGCGCGTTATGGTCGCCCGCATGAACGTCACCGGCCGAAGCATCATCGCGACCGCGCGAGCGACCAGCTCGCCGGTTGCCGCCGCCTGACCTTCCCCCTTTCCCACCGGCGACCGGAAACGGCCCGTCGGTGCTTCCGTGGCGTTCTTGGCTTCTTGCCCCGGTGTGATGACTGCACGGTCCGTTGTCCGGTGCCTCCCCTGCTGTGATGCAAAGGAGCCACCCTCATGAACACGGATCAGATTGTCCGTACATTCGTCGAGTACTTCGAGGAGCGTGGTCATCGGCGGATCACCGGCTCGACCCTGCTACCACCGCCTGGCGACTCGGTGCTGTTCACCACCTCCGGCATGCATCCGCTCACCCCGTATCTGGAAGGACGCCCCCATCCGCTGGGTCGGCGGCTGGTCAATGTGCAGCGCTGTCTGCGCACCACGGACCTGGAGGAGGTGGGCGATGCCACCCATCTGACTGTCTTCCAGATGCTCGGCACCTGGTCGCTGGGCGACTACGAGGGCTCGCTGAGTCTCGACTGGGGGTACCGGCTGCTCACAGAGGGACTGGGTGTCGATCCGGGTCTGCTGCATGCCACCGTCTTCGGCGGCGACGACCAGACCGGGCCGGACATCGCTTCCCTGCAGTTGTGGCAGGACCACGGCGTTCCCGTTGAGCTCACCGTGGAGGACAACTGGTGGTCCAACGGACCGGTCGGCCCGTGCGGCCCCGACTCGGAGATCTTCCTGTGGAGCGGTGATACCCCACCCCAGTCGACGCCCACCCGCGACGACCGCTGGGTGGAGGTGTGGAACCACGTGATGATGCGCCATCGTCGACTGGAGGACGGTTCCCTCGAACCGCTGCCCCAACCCAACATCGACACCGGGCTCGGCGTGGAGCGGCTGGCCTCTCTGCTGCAGGGCAGGTCGTCAGTGTTCGAGTGCGACGTCTTCGACCCCTGGCGCCGTCTCGTGCCGGCCTTGTGGCCACTGGACGAACCGTCGCTGCGCCTGGTCTATGACCACCTGCGCTCAGCCATCGTGGTACTCGGCGACGGGGTGCGTCCGGCCAACACCGGACGTGGCTATGTGCTCCGCCGCCTGGTACGAAGGGTGCTCACCGTTCTGTGGCGGGACGATCCGTCGCGCGGCATCGGAGACCTGCCGGACGAGTTGGTCTCGCACACCCTGGACCACTTCCGGCAGGAAGTGGATCCCAGCGACGTGCGCCGACTGCTACTGGAGGAGGAGTGCCGGTTCAGTCGGCTCCTGGAGCGTGGCCGACAGGTGCTTGCCCGATCCCGGTTCCAAGGCCCGCTGAGGGATGAGGACTTCCACTACCTCCACGACACCCACGGCCTGCCTCGCGATCTGGTCATGAGCCTGCGGCAAGAGTGATGGCGGGAGTGAAAGCGGGGTCAGAAACAGCACCTTCCAAAACGGGCTCTACTGACCACCGCGAGGTTCCCGACGGTGATCACAGGCGCCTTGAGCGAGTTCTCGCCCGGACGACGGAGCTGGGCATCTGGGCCGCACCAGGCTTGACCGGTCAGATTGTCAACCGGCCTGCGGGCCCTCGCTCCCAGGAGAGGTCACAGGTGCCGAGGCCGCTGTGTGCTCCACCTCGGCCCCCGACGGGGAGGGCTCCCAGGCGCAAGCCAGGGAGCCGCCGACAAGACCGAAGAACAGTCCGAAAAAGAGGCCCGCGAAATTGGCGAGGGGGAAGGAGACGAGGGTGAGCAACAGGCCCGCGACCCCGGCGAAGACGCGTACCTGCTGATGGAACCAGAGCGTGATGCCCAGGGTCATGAGCAGGATCCCGATGATCAGTGATGCGGCACCGGCCGTGGTGGACAGTGCCACAGGAACGCCCTCCAGCGTGATGTGGACGTAAGGGAAGTAGATGATGGGCGCCCCGGCCGAGAACATGAACAGGCCGGCCCAGAACGGGCGCCCACCGCGCCAGGTCCTGAATCTGCGTCGTCTGCCGTCGAACCTGTCGCGTAGTCCTGGGCGAGTACCGAAAGGCTCGTTGATCACGTGCGGCTTCCAGGGTGAAGGAGTGGGTGTCGCCTGCGACGGCCCGGTACGTCGCGTCTGTGCGTGTCCGGTCCTAGCCGACCGGGTACGGCCGGCTCGGTCCACGACCGGGCACCGGCACGGGGTCCGGGGCCACAGCGGCGAGCGCGGAGTCAGAAGCAGTTATGGCTGCCCTGCTTGAGACTCAGGTCGAGGTCAGGAACATTGAGAGTGGCAGCCGAGACCGCAACCACTGTGGAGCGCACGTCGGTGAGGGTGGCCGATTCGGCTTGCTGGGCAAAGCCATTGGGATCGAAGAGTCCCGCGCGGTCACCCGGATCGATCGGACCCTTGGTGACCGAGCCGGCGGCGACACCGATGTCGATGTCATGGAAGGTCGACCCACCGGCCGCCAAGGATGTCATGTCGAGGAACATGTCCCGCGCGTCGACCGGCTCACCACGGTCGCCGCCGGTGAGTCGCAGGGTGTACAGGCCCAGAACCGGGACTTCCGTCGCCACGGACTGACACAGGCCCTTGATCGTCGCTCGCCTCGCGCCTGTGACCACGACTGGCACATGACGGCCCTTCCTGGTCACGTCCACCACGCCGTAGATACTCAGACCGCGAATGGCAAATGTATCTGCAGCGACCTGGAATCGGTTGCCGGAGATGAAGAACGACGCGGCCAGTGCACCTTGCGCCATACCGATACCCAAGGCCGCGGCGGCCACCGTGCTCGGAAGCAGAAAAAGAGCGAAACGCTTCCACCGCGTCCTGCCGCAGCCGTGCGACATGCCGTGCCTCTCTCGTATGAAATGCAAGCCGCCCTCAAACACACCGTGCCTTCAGACAGGCTCGTCCGCCAAGCGGGACGGCGGCATTCCGGTCGCGAATCAAGCCTCGCAGGTACCGACCGTCCGGCGCGGACCACGGCCCTGCGCCTTGGATGGACTCTAGAGTGCGGACAAGGAAACCAGTCGGCACGCCAGCCCGCCCAGACGGGTGAAACAGATTCACCGCATCGCCGCCGCCCGCCGCGTACGTCCTGTTTGCCGTAGGCGCCAAAGGGCTGGCATACGGAGGACAATTCATTCCCCAGACCCTATGTTCGGGGTGGGGCAGTACTCGGACTACTTCCATCGGTACGAAAGTGGCGAGTGGCGCACTTCGTTCGTGTGCCCGCGGTGAGCACCAGTCCCGCGACGACCCCGACCCGGCGGAAGAACCGACTGCGTCGAGACGGAGAGCGTTGGACATCTCGCGCTGCTCGGGATGGCAATCGGCGGGGCCAAGGTTCAGGTGTGACGTGGACGGGGTTCGCTCTGGGCGCCGTGGTGACCGCGTGGCTCACCCGGTGGCGCACTGACGCGGTCATGCATGGGACTGACGCAGGTACGCCGCCGGGCCGGCCGTGCCCCTCGATCAGACGGTACTGACCACTTGGGTGTACGTCAGACGTGGGGAGCGCGTGAACCAGGCGTTCTCGCCCGGCCGGCCGATGTTGACGACGGCGAGAACCGAGTGCTCGCCGTCGCTGAAGAACTCCTTGTCGATGCCCTCGGCGTCGAAGCCGGTCATCGGTCCTGCGGCCAGGCCGGCGGCGCGGACGCCGACGATGAAGTAGCCGACCTGGAGGAGCGCATTGAGCTTCGCGGACCGCTCGCGCACCGCACGCTCGGCGAAGAGATCCTTGGCCTGTGGGAAGTGCGGGAACTGGCTGGGCAGCTCCTCGTGGAATTCATTGTCCGCGGCGAGGATGGCGACGAGTGGGGCGGCGGCGGTCTTCTTGCGGTTGCCGTCGGACAGGTGCTCGATCAGGCGCTCGCGCGCCTCGGCGGAACGGACCAGCACGATACGCAGCGGCTGCTGGTTCATGGAGGTGGGACCGTACTTGACCAGGTCGTAGATGGCCTCGATCTGGTCGTCCGTCACCGGCTCGTCGGTGAAGCTGTTGGCGGTTCGTGCCTGCCGGAACAGAAGGTCCTGGGCTGCGGGGTCGAGCGCGAGGGGCATGGTGAACCTCTTACGGGTGAGCGTCTGTGGCTTCTCGGAGACTGGGCGAACTGCAAAGCAGAGGAACTGGGCGCTGACACCCAGCAGGTACACGGCGGTCGTGGTCGTCCCGACGAGCCCCCACAGGAGGGGGCCTGAAAGACACCGTGCGAGCAAAAGGCTGACCAGCGCGGCGAAAGCCGCCGTGGGCAGATGGAAGGCGGCCCATATCCCGATGCCGGCCGGGACGGACCCGTCCGGCGTCATGCGGGCGCCGCCGTAGGCGACGGCGCCCAACGCGACGAAGGTGAGCGTCGCACCAGTGAGGAGTGCCAGGACTTCGGCTGCCTTTGGGGCGCCCCGATCGGAGGCCGTCAACGCGGTGGCGGTCCACAGCGCCAGGGTGTATCCGTGCGGGGCCGCGCTCGCGGCCAGGGCAGCGCGGAGTTGGCCGCGGTATCCGCGTTCCGGGCCCGCGCGGGCACCGGGGCCGACCGCCCTGGGGTGCGGTTGACTATCCGTCCGAGACATGGGTGAAGTACTTGCCACGCCGGTACTCCTTCTCGAGCGCCTCGAACCCGGCGCGGGTCTGCGCGAGTGGAACGCCCCGGTGGATCTCCGGGCTCAGCCGTCCGCTCGTGATCAACTCGCTGATGGAGTCGAGCCAGTCGCGGGCCGGCTCGACGACGAAGGACACTCCGCGTGCGGCATGGTGCCGGACTGTGCCGACGTCGGCAGGCGTGACGATCCTGACAACGACATCGCCTGGGCGCAGACGGGTCCAGGGCCGGGTCTGGGTGTCGCCGCCCACCGTGTGGAATACGACGTCCACGTCGGCCACATGGTCTTCGAACCGGCTGCCCGCATAATCGACGACCTTCCGGGCGTCGAGGCTTCCTCGTCGGTGTCCGCGTACCGCGCGCATCGTGTTCAAGAGGCGGTCACTTCCTGATGAAAGGCGGTGCCGTGCCGGTGGCCACGCCGTCGCGACCAGCATCATGGGGTACGGCCGGAGCCGGCATCGCCCATTCAAGGGATCCTTGCCGCCGCGCCCTGCCGGTCGGGGGCACCGCTCAGTCCGCCCCGTCGGCGACACCACCCCGTTCGATCGCCAGCCGGGTCAGTTCGACTCGCGTGTTGATACCGAGCTTGGTGAAGATGTGCTTCATGTGCGTGTTGACGGTGTGCACGGACACGAAGAGCCGGTCGGCGATGGCCCGGTTGGTGAGGCCGTCCACAACGAGCGGGATCAGTTTCCGCTCGGATTCGGTCAGGTTCCCCCACTCAGGGGGGCCGGTCGGGTGGTGCCGTAGGGCGCCGGTGCGCACGCCGAGCTGTCGAAGGCGCCGCCTGATCCGTTCGTGATCGCGCAGGGCTCCGGAGGCCGACGACAGCTCGCCCGCTTCTTCGAAGTACGGGATCGCCGGCGCCGTATCGGCCGATGCGGCCAAGAGCTCGCCGAGGTCCTCGCAGGCCGCGGCCAGGGCGAGCGGCCTGCCGGCGCTCCGGTAACCGGTGATGGCGGACGCCAGTGCATGGGGGTCGCTGTGGAGCAGGCCGTCCACGTGGGCGCGGACTGCCCCGATGATCTGCTGGCTGTTGTCCTGTGCGGTCAGGCTGCGCAGTGCGCCGGACACGGCCTGCGCGACCGACGGGTCCTCGCCGCGGAGCGCGATGCGCACGATCGCGGGCCAGTGGGAGGGAGGTACCGCAAGCAGCCGCGTCGGCTCGCGGTCTCCGAAGCTGCCCGTCAGTGCCGCTGTCGCTGTGGCGTCCCGGCCCTCCGCGTCCGCCAGACTGGCGCGCGCGAGCGACACCCACAGGCCGTACCGTTGCGGGTTCGTGCCGGAACCGGCTTCGGCGGCGCGGAGATGGCCATTGGCCTTGGCGAGGTCACCGCGTCTGATCTCCACCAATGCCAGCACGGAGCGGGCCTGGGGATTCGGCTGAGTGATCTCGAGTTCGTCCGCCACCGTCAGACTGGCCTCGGCCTCCACGGCCGCGTCGTCCAGCGCCCCCTGTTCGAGGAGCGCGCAGGCGCGGCTCGCATGCCAGTGGGGAAGTGACCAGCCGAGGCCCAGCGCCTCCGCTTCGCGCTGTCCCTCCCGCAGAATCCGCTCGGTGTCCGCGAGCCGGTCGGTGGCGGTCAGCACCGTGGCCAGCCACAGCGCCGGAATCCGCGGGGGCCGCAGGTAGAGCACGACGGACTCCGTGCCGGCGCGTCGGGTGGCCTGCTCGGCAAGCTCGAGGGCGCGGGCAAGGCGCCCGCGGTAGAAGAACGTCTGCGACTGGAACACCATGGCGCTGACGACGATGGCCGGATCGTTGCTCCGGTAGGAGGCCTCGACCAGTCCGGTGTCCGTCTGCTCGGCAGCGGTGATGTCCCCGAGGTACACGTGGCCCGTCGCTTTGGTCTTGAGCAGCCGGACGCGCAAGTCGGGCGGCAGCGCGGGAAGGTCCAGGGCCTGTTGGAGATGTGTCATCGCGGCGGCGTCGTCGCCCGCGGCCTGGTGGATCTCGGCGGCCACCAGGCGCAGGCTTGCCTCCTGCGGCGGCTCCAGAGCGTCCGACAGGGTGGCGTCGACCAGGTCGAGCGCCTCGTGGACCCGGCGGGTCCGGCCGAGGTACTCGGCGGCGTCGGTCAGCAGGGTGATCCGTCGCCGGTCGTGTGGGGGCAGCAGCCCGGCGACCCGCTGGGCGAAGTCCGCGGCCGCGTCGGGTGCCGTCGACGACAGTTCCCGTACGGCGGTGTGCAGTGTGGTCACGGCGTCGTCGTCGACCGGGCCGCCCGACATGACGACGTGCCAGGCCACCTCCGCCGATCGTGCCCCGGTGCCGCGCAGACTGTCGGCCGCCTCCCGGTGCAGAGCGGTCCGTACGGCCAGCGGCAGGTTCTCGTGGACAGCCTGCCGTAGGAGGTCGTGGCGGAAGGCGAGTCGCGGGCCGTCGGCCGAGAGCAGACCGGCGTTCAGGGCGGCCTCGATGCCCGACAGGAGGCTGCCGACCTGCCTGCCGAGCATTCGGGCGGCGGTGCCGAGGTCGAATTCGCGGCCGAGGACGGACCCGATCTGGAGCAGGTGCACGGCATCCTGCGGGAGCCGTTCCAGACGCGCGGCGACACTCAGCCGGAAACCGACAGGGATGCCGTCGTGCAGGAGGCCGGCCACGCCCGCGTCCACTTTGACGGCGTCCGTGTCGGCAAGGGAGCGCACCAGTTCAATCGCCAGGAACGGATTGCCCGCGACGCCTCGCAGGAGCCTGGCCAGACCGGGTGACGGTCTCGCCCCGAGCACATCGGCCGCGATGTGCTGCAGTTCCTGCTGCGGCAGGGGGCCGAGGGTCAGCCATCGGGCTCCGAGGCGTTCGAGGTCCTCCCGTACCCTGGCCACGGTCGGCCGCTCGGTCTCCGACCGTACCGCCAGCACCCACAGGATCCGCGAGGCGGCCATGCGTGCAGGCAGGGTACGGAGGGCGAAGAGCGTGGCCGGGTCCGCCCACTGCGCGTCGTCCACGACCACGGCCACCGGGGCGCGCTGGGCCCGGTCCTCCAGAGCGTCCGTGATGCTGTCCAGCAGCCAGAGCCGCTGGTCGTCGGTGGGTGCGGCGGATCGGTGGGAACCATCGGAGGACTGCAGGGCCGACTGCAGGGCGGCTCCTGCGGCGTACTGGTCGAGCTCGTCGGCCCGTACGGACACCACATCGAACCCGAACCGCCGTGCCATCTCGTCCAGTTCGGCGAGTAGGCGGCTCTTGCCGACGCCGGGCGCGCCTTCCACGACGACGCAGGCGCCCCGTCCGCCACGCACCGCTTCCAGGGCCTCGCGGATGGCCACGATCTCGCGGTCTCGTCCCCTGAGGCGCAGCCCGGTCATGGCCTGGTTCCCGCGCCCGTGCCCGCGGGCCCGGTCGCCGGCGGGGTCTGTGCTGCGCATGGGGCAAGCATGCCGCACGGCCACATCGCCCTCAACGACGGTTCCCCTGTGATCGACGCTTTCACCCGGGTGATTGTCGATTCCGCGCCGTCCTGTCACCCCGCCGCGACGCATGCTCCGAACTGTCCAGATCTCTTGCCCCCGGAGAGGAGCACGACGTGCGTACAGGCAAGGAATACTTGGCGGCGCTGAACGACGGCCGCACGGTATGGGTGGGTGACGAACTCGTCGATAACGTGGCCACGCACCCCAAGACCAGGGCGTATGCCCGGAGCCTCGCGGACTTCTACGACCTGCACCACCGCCCGGACCTCCAGGACGTCATGACGTTCGTGGACGAGGAGGGCATCCGGCGGTCCATGACGTGGTTCCAGCACCGCTCCAAGGAGGACCTGCTGCGCAAGCGGCGCTACCTGGAGACAGTGCAGCGGGAACTCGGCGGCGGGGCGATCCCGCGCACACCGGATGTCAACAACTACGTCCTGCTGACCTACGTCGACGACCCGGAGCCCTGGAGCAGCCAGTCCGTCGGGACCGACGGGCGGGACCTCACCGAGGGGATCCGCGACTTCTGGAACGAGGTGCGGGACGGTGACCTCAACGCGACGCCGGCGTTCGTCGACCCGCAGGCGGACCGCTCGCGCGATTCCGCACAGGCTGAGTCCCCCGCCCTGCGGGTGGTCGGCACCTCGGACGAGGGCATCACCGTGCGGGGTGTGAAGTCGATCAGCACCGGCGCGGCCTTCGGCGACGTGATCCACATCGGCGTCTTCTACCGCCCCGGCATTATTGCGGAACAGATCATCTACGGGGCGGTGAAGGCCAACACCCCCGGGGTCACCATCATCTGCCGGGAGAGCAACGTCCGGGACGGCGAGGAGGTGGAGCACCCGCTCGCCTCGCAGGGTGACGAGCTGGACAGCATCATCGTGTTCGAGGACGTGCTCATCCCCTGGAACCGGGTGTTCCACATCGGTAACCCCCAGCACGCAGCGCTGTACCCGCAGCGCGTCTTCGACTGGCTGCACTACCACTCGCTGGTGCGTGCGATGGTGAAGGCCGAGCTGATGCTCGGTCTGGCCCTGCTGATCACCGAGCACATCGGCACCTACCAGTTGCCGCCGGTGCAGGCCCGGATCGCCCGGTTCGCCGGCTTCCTCCAGACACTCAAGGCGCATGTGATCGCTTCGGAGGACGAAGGGTTCTTCACTCCCGGCGGCATCTACAAGCCGAACGTCCTGATGTTCGACTTCGGGCGGGCGTACTACATCGAGCACATCACCGAGCTGGTCCACGAGCTCATCGACCTGTCCGGTCGCGCCGCGCTCATCTACCCCACCGAGGGGCAGTGGCAGCAGCCGGAACTGCGGCCGTGGCTGGAGGCGCTGCAGACGGGTCCGGTCGGAAGGCCGCACGACCGGCTGAAGATCAGCCGAGTGATCCGCGACATGTTCCTGTCCGACTGGGGCGACCGCATCAGCACTTTCGAGAACTTCAACGGCACGCCCCTGCTGGCCATCCGCAGCCTCACCATGAAGCGCGCCGAGATGTCCCCGAGCGGCAGCATGGCAGACCTCGCGCGCAAGGTCTGCGGCATCGAGAGCGTGAGCGACGACGAGGACAAGGAGACCGCGTACAAGGCTCAGGCGGACTACGCCCGACGCCAGGACGCCTCACGCCAGAACGCCTCGTAACAGGATGCAAGGGCCCGGTCAGAGCACGCCGCACTCCCGGGCCCTTGCGACCGCTCCGCTCCTGTCGTGCGCGTCGAGTTTGCGGAAGATCGCGCGTACCTGTGTCTTGACGGTGTTGTGGGACACATAGAGTTCAGAGGCGATCTCACGCAGCGTCAGCGGACCGCACAGGGCGCGGAGCACTCGGCGCTCCCCCAGCGACAGGTCCTGGAAACTGGGGATGGCAGGGGTCACGGCCGTGCCCTCACCGGTGCGCCCGAGCAGGTCCGTCAGTACCCCTGGCGACTCGCACCGGGCGGCTGCCCGCTCCGCCGCCTCACGGGCCTCGCGGGCCGCGTCCGCGTTGTGCCGCGCACTCTCAAGTCGCGCCCGCGTGAAGTGGCACAGGGCGCGTACATGGGGTTCGCTTCCGGTCTGGGGCGAGCCCACCAACGCTGCCTCCGCGCCGGCCAGAACCTGTGCGGCCTCCTCGATCTCGCCCTCTTCGAGGAGTACACCGGCTCGGCCGATGTAGGCGGACACGGCGACGAAATGCCCACCCAGGCCGGCCGTCGCGGCCGCCCCGAGGGCCTCGTCACTCTGTATGCGCGCCTGCTCGTGCCGTCCGGCCAGCAGCGCGCACACCGCCCGCAAACCCAGTGCGCGGACGAGCACCAGGCCGTGCCCGGCGGCATGCGCATCACGGGTCGCCTCGCCGAGCAGCGCCTCAGCCTCCTCGTACCGGCGCGTCCACAGCAGTGCGGTACCGCGGGCCGTACAGACCAGGGCACGCCAGGAAGTCAACGGCATGGTGCCGGCAACGGCGGATTCGCCAAGGCGGTCGGCGGTCAGGATCTCCCCCTTCAGATAGCAGGCGACGGCCTCGGCAACGGCTGCGGCGTCGGAGACCGTGCTGCCCTCGCCGACCATCTCCAGTCCTGTCTGTCTGAGCTGGGCCACGTCCAGCCAGCGCCGGGCCGTTTCCGGGGCGCCTCCCGAGAGAGCCGCCATCGCCGCCACGACGCACAATCTCGCGTCGGCGGCGACCGTGCGGGGCGGCAGGAGGTCCAGCCAATGCGAGACCTCCGCACTACGGCCTGCCGAGATCGCCTCCTCCCAGCCGTCGAGGACCGACGCGACGGCCGCGGACTCATCGCCGCCCAGCACCCAGTGCCGTACGGCCGCCGTCGTCTCCCCCTGCCGGGAGTACCACTGAGCCGCGGCCTCGTGCAGGGACACAACGGTTGCCGGCCCTTCGGACTCAAGGACGTCGGACAGCAGCGGAGACAGTGCTCGGTGATGCCGGTACGCCGACGGATCAGCGGCGACGGGCACGAGCAGTTGCACGGTCCGTGCGAGCCCGCGCAGCAGTATGCCCGCCCGGTCCCCGGCGAGGGCCTGGCACGGCCCGGCGCTCAGCTCGTCGAGCACACTGGTGCGCAGCAGGAACTCGCGCTGTTCGGTGGTGAGCCGGTCGAGCACCTCGGCGGCCAGATACTCGGTGACCGCCTGCCTGCCGCGGGCCAGGTTCCCTTCCGTGTCAGCCTCGTTCGCCGAGCGGGCGAGGGAGCGCCCCATGATGCACAGCCCCGCCGCCCATCCCTCGGTGGCCTCGTACACCGTGCTCGAAGCGTCCGCGGTCGGAGCGGAGCCGAGCAGACCGGTGAGTAGTGCCTGTGCTTCCTCGGGGGTGAAAGCCAGGTCGTGCTGGTCGAGTTCGGCGATCAGACCCTGGGCGCGCAGGGTCGGAAGGGGCCTGCCGGGAATGTGCCGGGTCGACAGAATGATGCGGAAGCCCTGGGGAAGCCTGGTCAGAAAGTCCGCCAGGCTACGGACCGCGTCGGCGTCCGAGATGCATTCCAGTCCGTCGAGGATCAGCGTGAGCGGTCCCTCTCCGTTCAGGCCGGTCACCAGACTTGGCAGGATCTCCTCGAGCCATGCGTCGAGCGCCCACTCGTCGCTGTCGAGGCGGGCGGGCAGCTTCGGTCGTACCTGGTGCAACGCCCGCAGGATGCCGGCCCAGAGCCGGCCCGGGGCGTTGTCGTACGCGTCCAGGCTGAGCCAGGCGCACTCTTGGCGAGCCGCCGGGCCTCGCGACCACTCGGTCAGGAGCACCGTCTTCCCGGCACCGGCCGGGGCGGAGACCACCACCACCGGCTCGGTCGCCGCGTCAAGCCGACGCAGCAGACGCGGGCGTGTCAGCAGATGCGGTGGCTGGGCCGGAGGATGCAGTTTGAAGGTCGGCACGGAGCTGGTCATGGCACCTTCAGTCGAGTCGTCGAGACGAGCGGAGCCCCCGACGTCCATGGCTCGCCTCGCAAGAGCCGGACATCGGGGGCGGCAGCGGGCCGGTCACGGGCCCCGCAGCGGCCTCTTTCGGACCGCTGCCACCCGTGCTAGTGCGGAGCCTTGAGCACGCCGAAGCCTCCCGCGAAGTGGAGCAGCGGTCGGCAATCCACCGTGTGTGCGCAATAGCGGACGTCACCCACGAAGATGGTGTGATCGCCGCCGGGGAGCGCCTCGGCGACGTCGCACACGACAGCCGCGATGGCGTCCTTCAACACCGGCACACCGTGATCGTCGATGGTCTCGACTCCCGCGAACTTGTCCGGCTTGGAAACGGCGAAGTTCCGCGCCAGGGCCTCGCTGTCCTCGCCGAGGACATTGACAGCGAAGCGGCCGTGCTCCGCGATCGCGGCCCGCGTGTACAGGTGGTTGCTGATGCATACGAGCAGCTGGAGCGGGTCCAGGGACAGGGCGGACACGGCGCTCGCCGTCATGCCGATGGGCGTGCTTCCAGAGCGCGTGGTGATCACGCTGACACCCGTGGCGAGCCGGCTCATCGTGGCTCGGAAATCGACTGTCATGTCAAGGGTCTCAATCATCGGACGACCTCCGTGAAAGTGGGGCTGGGCCCTGGTGCCTGAAATGAACTGTGCGACTCCGGCTGTTAATGCCGGAGAAATCGCGTCTTACGCCGGGCACCACCCGGCATTCACACGGCCTGCCGGCTCATCGACGCAGTCGGTCGACCAGGCGTCTCAGGTCCGCGGACGGCGGCACTCCGAGGTCCTTCATGGCGCGCAGGTAGCCTCGGTACAAGTCGAGCAGTTCGTCGTCGGAGCCGACCGCTTCCGCGGCGCACAGGGCGAGCCGCCATGCCTGTTCCCGGTACGGATCGCTGTCCAGCACGACACGCGCCAGCCGACGGGCATCCCTGACGCGGCCGAGGTGCAGCGCGACGGTCGCCGCGTCCACACGGGCCTGCATGAGCGCGGCGTCGAGTTCGGCGCGCCTGGTGTCGAGCCATTGTGTCGAGAGCGAGTCGAAGTAGGAGCCTCGTTCGGCGATGGCCAGGGCGCGCTGGAGCGTGTCCCACCGGTGTTCGCCGTCCTGCCGTGCGGCTTCCGCCAGCAGTCGCCGGAGGGTCCCTGAGGCGCTCACGACCGCAGATGCCGGGGTCAGCCGGTACACGTCACCGTCCTGAAGGAGCGACAGCCCGTCGGGCAGCACCTCGCGCAGCCGGTAGAGGGCCTGCCGAAGGTAGCTGCGCCCGGTCGCGTCGCTCCGCCCAGGGAACAGCTCCTCCAAAAGGGTCTGCCGCCTGGCGCTCGCGGCGGGCCGGGACAGCAGGTAGGCGAGCAACTCGACGCTCTTGGCCAGACGCGGGTGGACCTCCCGCCCGTCGACGACCAGCCGCACCGGGCCGAAATCCTCCAGCGTCAGTCGGGGTACGGCGCACCCGGTCATCGGTCTCGCGGTCGAGAGAGCGGACACGAGCTCGTGCCAGCGTGAGGAGTGCGTGGGTTCCGCGTCGGCTCGGCGCACGGCGACCGAAGGCACGTCCTCCAGAGCCTGCAACAGCAGATTGCGGGGGCCCTGGTCCGTTGCGACCTCCAGAGCCAGGTCGGCAACGGCATCCGCACCGTCCTCATCACCGGTGCGCCACAGCGCCTCGCTCAAGTAGACAGCCGCCGTGGGAAGTTCCAGTCGTCTATTGCCCTGCCGCATTGCGGAGACCGCGGCGGTGAGGTGAGGCACGGCGTCGTGGTCCCGGCCGGCCAGCAGCAGCTCCAGACCTCGCCAAATGCCCGCCAGTTCCGCGGTGAGCGCATAGCGCGCGCACCCTCTGCGTTCCGCCTCGGCGAGCGCCCGAGCCGCTCGCGGCAGGTCACGATCCAGGCGCAGGGCCAGTTTTGCCTCAAGGAGCAGGCTGAGGATCTCGTACACGCGGGAACCGGTCGATGCGATCCGCTTTCGCCCGGCGAGCAGTGCGCCCCACGCCTCGTCACGGCGTCCGACGTCCGCCATCAGCTCCGCGGCCTCGAACGCCGCCAGCCAGACGGGCCCCGGTCCGTTTCCGACCGCCGCGTACGCCTCCTCCGCCTGGGAGATACGTCCCTCGGCGCGCAGTGCGGCGACCCTCCATGGCGTCCCCGCCACTCTGCGCCAAGCGCCGGACAGGCTGTCCTGCACTTCGCGCAGTTGCCCAGACCTGTAGGCGACGCGCATCACCACGGCCTCGAGGGGTCCCGCGACTCGGTCGAGAACGTCCGGGGCAAGCTGGGGTGTGCTGTTGTCCGCCAGAGCCAGCACAGACGCCGCGATGTCGCGAGGGTGCCCGGGAGGCATGACGGCCAGGATCTCGCGCGCCCCGTCGATCCTCCCCACGTGCCAGAAGCACCACACCAGCAGGGCCAAGTCCTCCTCGCCGCCCGGTTGTTCGGCGAGACCGCTCCACCACGCGCGACCGTGGTGGTCGGCCAACTGCACGCCCCGCCAGCACTGTTCGAGCCCGAAGGCGACGCGGAGCGCCGCTGAGGCCAAGCTGGGTGTGGGCGCCGGCCGCATGCGGTCGAGCCAGCTCTCGGCCGTCGCCAGGTCGAGTCGGCCCAGTACGTCGGGCAGGGCACGTTCCGCGGCGTGTCGGGCGGCGTCGGTGTCGCCGCTCATGAGCAGCTCGGCCACGGCATCCTCATGGCGCCCGCGGCCCTGGAGCAACGTGGCGTACCCCCGACGCAACACACGCAGAGTGTTCTCGTCCAGGCATTCGATCTCACGTTGGAGATGGTGGCGGAACCGCGGCAGGGCGGTCATCCGGCTGCCGTCGGGGGACCAGATGAGCGGCAGCCGTCGGCCGCGGAGGGCGGCCATCGTGCGGTCCGGTGATGCCAGTCCTAGGGCATTCGCCTGTTCAGCCGTCACGCCGTCGTCGAGCAGGCTCGCGCGGACGAGCAGTGACACCTCCGCGGGCGTCAGCTGGGCCAGCAGTTCGGCCGCGAGGCACTCGTGCTGTGCGGCGGAGGCGGAGGGGTCGGCTCCCCACCAGTCGTACAGGACTCCGGTGACCCAACCGCCCGTCGCATCTACCAGTTGGGACGGATCGTCGCCTCGGTCGATGCCCCGCAGGGCCTCGGCGGCTTCCGCCACATCGAAGGCCAGGTCCCCGTCCTCGAGGAAGGCGACGCGATGGATATCGCCGAGACCTCCGAGGCCTTGGGGCAGATCCACTCGGGAGATCAGTACCAGCCGCGGCCCGTCCGGCAGACTCCCGACCAGTGCGTCGAGCAACTCCTCCGCACCAGCGCACCCACCGATCGTCTCTACGCGGTCGAGCACCAGCACCAGTTCCGTGCCGGCGAGCTTCCTGGCGAACAGGATGCCGGTCTCCGACGGTGAAAGCCCTCGCGCCATCGCGCCGGTCAGTGCGGTCGCCGCGGCGGGCACATGGGGCTCGACGGACGCCTTGAGAAGGCGCGTCAGCGCCGCCCCGTCGGTACCGGGATCACCGGCACCGGGATCGACGTTGCCGGGTATCCCGGCGAGCGCTACCCAGGCGACAGGGCTGGACAGCGCGTGAGCGGCCTGGACCGCGGCGGTCGTCTTGCCCGACCCCGCCGAAGCCGCCATGACGAGTACCGGGTATTGGTCCAGCAACTGATGGATTCTGCGGACCAGTCTCGGTCGGGGTATGACATGGCTGGGCAACCGGGGCAGGACACCACCCGTGTCACCGGGATCGCTGCTCCTCATGGATGACCGCCTCTCGACGGTGTGTGCGCCGGCCGTGGAGATCAGTCCGCGGGGCGGGGTTCGAGGATGAAGGTGTGGCGCAGCAGGGTGTACGGCACGTCGGTCAGCCCGCGGCAGGGCCCGGCGTCGGCCGCGTACGTGTCATAGGACTCGACCAGCGACTCCTTGACCCCGAACACCGGATCAGTGTCCAAGTACTGGTCGTCCGAGGGGAACAGCATGGTGGTCACGCGCTGGAATCCCGGAGCCTCGATCAGCAGGTGCACATGGGCGGGACGCATGAGCGACCTGCCGGTCGCGCTCATGAATTCGCCGACCGGGCCGTCGCCGGGTATCGGGTAGCTGGACGGGCGAATGGAACGGAAACTGAAGTGTCCCGTCTCGTCGGTGCGGAACAGCGCGCGCATGGCTGGGTCGACCTGGCCGGGCACCTCCATGTCGTAATGGCCATCCGCGTCGCTGTGCCAGACGTCCACCGCCGCGTCGGCCACCGGCGCTCCCGCACGGTTCACGACCCGTCCCTCGAAGAACAGCGGAGTGCCGGGCAGACCTCCGGAGATGTCGGCGGCGTCGTCGTGCTGCGGCCTGTCCTCCCTGAAGTAGGGGCCCAGGACACTGTTCTGCGTGGTTTCGGCGGGGCGTCGATTGCTCAGGGCGTCGACCAGCATGGTGACGCCCAGCACGTCGGACAGCAGGATGAACTCCTGGCGCGTCGGCGTGCACAGCTGCCCGGTGCGAGTCAGGAAGTCCACTCCCTGGGCCCACTCCTCCTCCGTCAGTGCGACATCGCTGACGAAGGAGTGGAGGTGCCGCACCAGAGATTCCAGGATCTCCGCGAGGCGGGAGTCCTTGGTGTCCCGCATGGTCGAGATCACCGCCTCGGTGATGGTGTCGCTGGTCAGATCACGCATGGCGTACTCCCGTGGTGGTCGAGTGTTCGATGACGGAGTCGGACTGGGGGTGTTCGCTGCCGGGTGACGTCCGCGGCGTCTCCCCGGCCCAGGCGCGGGTCAGCAGGGCGCGGGCAGCGGTCCGATCCACTGGTCGTGGATTCCAGTAGCCGTCCCGCACGATGAGTTCGGCCGCCTGCTCGATCCCCGATTCCGGCATGCCGAGGTCCCGCAGCGCCCTGGGGGCGCCGAGCCGGCCGGCGAAGTCGAAGAGACCGCCCGCGGCGTCGTCCCCCGGCAGCGCCTGCGTGATGCGCGCCATGGCCTCGGGGGCCGACGGCCCGTTGTAGGCGACGACGTGCGGCAGGACGACCGCGTGGGTTTCGGCGTGCGGAAGCCCGAAGGTGCCGCCCAGCACGTGACACACCTTGTGATGCAGTGCCATGCCCACTGTGCCGAGGCAGGTGCCCGCCAGCCACGCCCCGTACAACGCATCCGCCCGCGCCTCGCCGTCGTCCGGGCGCCGCGCGATGACGGGAAGGGATCGGGTGAGGGAATCGAGCGCTTCACCGGCCATCAGGAAGGCGACCGGGTCCTGGTCCTGTGCGTAGAGGGCCTCCACGGCGTGCGCCATCGCGTTGATGCCGCTGACCACCGATGTCGCCGCGGGAAACGTGAGCGTCAGGTCGACGTCGTACACCACCGTGTTGAGCAGCACCTCCGGCAGGCGCCGGGTCGTCTTCCTGCGGCCCTCGGTCTCTCCGAGGATCGGCGTCATCTCCGAGCCGGCATAAGTGGTGGGCAGCGCCAGCTGCGGAAAACCGGTCCGCACGGCGATCGCCTTGCCGAGGCCGATGGTCGATCCACCGCCGATGGCGAGCACCGAGTCCGCTCCCACGGTTCTGGCGTACGCGACCGCCTTCTCCGTGACCTCGACAGGGGTATGCGGGGCCGCTTCGGTGAAAGTTCCCACGGCTGCCGCACCCAGCAGGTCGCGCGTCTCCGCTGCCTGGTCCACTTGACCAGGTGTGCACAGGATGAGCACCCGACGGCGTCCGAGAGCATCAGCCTCTTCGGGGATACGGCTGCGCGTACCGCTGCCGAAGACCACCTTGGTGATCTGTCCCCGATGCACAAATGTCTTCATGAGAATTTCCTCGGTCTCGCCGATCCTCTATTTATGAAATAAAGCGTCGACACTCGGATGATATGCGTCAACGGAATCCGCGAGTGATAACGAGAACCGGTGTGGAAATACCTTGTTCGCGCGACAGGCACCGACACCGTGACCTCGGGATCGCGACCGATATCACTCATCTGCGGGATACCGAGGGATGCCAAGGCGCTGGACCGTGGAAGCAGGTCTCAGTCAGGCGAGATGCGAATTAAAGGGACGTGCCTGCGGCGGCGCGGAACCGCCCCTGCAATACCTACAGACCCTGCACAAATACCTACAGACCCGACCGAATACTTGACCTTGCCTTACGGAAACAGCATCCGATGGGTCCGCATGGGCGAGAGGCGGAGCAGATGGACAAAGTGGTCGCCACGGCCCTGGAGGCGGTGGCGGATGTGCCGGAGGGCGCATCGTTGGCGGTGGGCGGGTTCGGGTTGAGTGGTGTGCCGAACGTGTTGATCCAGGCGCTGTTCGAGCGAGGGGTGTCCAGGCTGTCGGTAGTCTCGAACAACTGCGGGGCGATGGAGTCGGGCCTGGCGGTGCTGCTGGCGGCGCGCCGGATCGGGCGGGTGACGGGCTCATATATCGGGGCGAACAAGGAGTTCGCGCGGCAGTATCTGGCCGGGGAGCTGGAGGTGGAGATGATCCCGCAGGGCACGCTGGCCGAGCGGCTGCGGGCCGGCGGGGCGGGGATCCCCGCTTTCTACACCCCGGCCGGGGTGGGCACTCAGGTCGCGGAGGGCGGGCTGCCCTGGCGGTATGACGGCTCGGGCGGGGTGGCGCTGGCCTCGCCGGCCAAGGAGGTGCGGCTCTTCGACGAGGTCGCGTATGTGCTGGAGCGCGGGATCCGTACCGACTTCGCGCTGGTACGGGCGGCGAAGGGCGACCGGCACGGCAACCTGGTCTTCAGCAAGTCGGCCCGCAACTTCAACCCGCTGGCCGCGATGGCCGGAAGGGTGACGGTCGCGGAGGTGGAGGAGCTGGTGGAGCCGGGCGCGATCGATCCGGATGCGGTGCATCTGCCGGGGATCTTCGTACAGCGGGTGGTGGCCCTCACGGCGGAGCAGGCGGCGGACAAGAAGATCGAGCAGCGCACGGTGTCCGTGCCTGCGGCACGAGGGCCGGTGAGCGGCTGATGGCCTGGAGTCGTGAGGAGATGGCCGCCCGGGCCTCCCATGAGCTGGAGGACGGCCAGTACGTCAATCTCGGCATAGGGCTGCCGACGCTGATCGCCAACTACCTGCCCCAGGGCGTGGAAGTGCTCCTGGAGTCGGAGAACGGAATCCTGGGCACCGGCCCCTACCCCACCGAGGAGCAGGTCGACCCCGACCTGATCAACGCGGGCAAGGAGACCGTCACGGTGCTGCCCGGCGCCTCCTTCTTCGACTCGGCACTGTCGTTCTCGATGATCCGCGGCGGCCACATCGACGTGGCGGTGCTCGGTGCGATGCAGGTCTCCGAGGAGGGGGACCTGGCGAACTGGGCGATCCCCGGGAAGATGATCACGGGGATCGGCGGGGCGATGGACCTGGTGCACGGCGCCCGCACGGTCATCGTCGTCATGACACACACCGCCAAGGACGGCTCGCCGAAGATCCTCACCGAGTGCGTGCTGCCGCTGACCGGGAAGCGTTGCGTGAACAGGATCATCACCGACCTCGGCGTCCTCGACATCACCGACGAGGGCCTGGTGCTGGTCGAGTGCGCACCGGGCGTCGACGTCGAGGAGATCATCACCAAGACCGACGCCAAGCTGACCGTCACGGAGGGCCTCAAGTGAAGAACGTCTACATCGTCGACGCCGTGCGCACACCGATCGGGCGTTACAACGGCGGCCTGGCCTCGGTACGCCCTGACGACCTGGCCGCACACACCATCCGCGAACTCCTCACCCGCACCCCCCAGTTGGACCCCGCCCACATCGCGGACGTGTACTTCGGCAACGCCAACGGCGCCGGCGAGGAGAACCGCAACGTCGGCCGCATGGCGGCGCTGCTGGCCGGTCTGCCCACCTGCGTACCGGGCGTGACGGTCAACCGGCTGTGCGCCTCCGGTCTGGAGGCCGTTATTCAGGCCGCCCGCGCCATCGCCGTCGGCGACGCCTCCATCGCCGTCGCCGGTGGCGTGGAGTCGATGACCCGGGCTCCGTACGTGCTGCCCAAGAGCGACAAGCCGTTCCCGGCCGCCCACGCCGAGCTGCACTCGACCACCTTGGGCTGGCGCATGGTCAACCCGAAGATGGACCCGCAATGGACCATCCCTCTCGGGGAGTCGGCCGAACTCATCGCCGACAAGCACAAGATCAGCCGTGCACAGCAGGACGAGTTCGCCCTGCACAGCCACTGCAAGGCCGCCCGCGCCCAAGCCCAGGGCCTGTTCGACGCCGAAGTCGCGCCCGTGCCGGTCTGGCAGCGCACGGGCGACCCGCACCTGTTCGCGGCCGACGAGTGCATCCGCCCGGACGCCTCCCTGGCCGCGATGGCCAGACTCAAGCCGTCCTTCCGCACCGCGAGCGAAGCGAGAGGGGGTTCCCCCCGGCCGGAGGCTGGGGGAGGCACCGTGACCGCGGGCAACGCCTCCCCGCTCAACGACGGCGCCGCCGCTCTGCTCCTGGCCGACGAGGAGGGCCTGAAGGCCACCGGCCGCGAGCCGCTGGCCCGCGTCTCCGCCACCGGAGTGTCCGCAATCGACCCGGACTACTTCGGTCTCGCCCCCGTCGAAGCCGTCAACCGGGCCCTTGCCAAGGCCGGCCGGACCTTCGCCGATCTCCACGTGCTCGAGCTCAACGAGGCTTTCGCCGCGCAGGTCCTCGGATGTGTGGCCGAATGGCCCGAGTTCGACCCGCAGATCCTCAACCCGCAGGGCGGCGCCATCGCCCTCGGGCACCCCCTCGGCGCGTCCGGCGCCCGCCTCGTCGGCACCGTCGCCCACCAACTCGCCCGCCGCGGCTCCGGCACCGGTATCGCAACCCTCTGCATCGGTGTGGGCCAGGGCCTCGCTCTCGTCCTCGAACGCTGAAGCGGATTCACCCGCATCGCCGTCGATCCCGGTTGCGGCAACCCCACGAAGGTCTCCGAGACCTATAGGTTCCTCAAGGGGCAGGCCTGACCTGGGCCACGGTCGGCCGCGCCAGACGCGGGTCCGCTGCTGCCAGTAAGCGCGCGTCTGTGAATTTGTCAGCCCGACGTGGTCCGTACAGGCTCGGCCGAGGGCGCCCCGCTGCGATGAGTTCCGGCGAGGTCGCGAGTCTGTTCTGGTGACCGTCGTCGAACGACACTGCCCGGCACGAGACACCACGGAGGACACCATGACGACCACGCCGGACGACCCGACCACCCCGCTGCCCGGCCGCCCGCCCGTGGTCGACCTGGCCACCTGGCAGACCGCCCGTGACGAGCTGCTGGTCCGCGAGAAGGCCTATACCCGCGAGGGCGACGCCCTCGCCGCGGCCCGCCGCCGGCTGCCGATGGTGGAGCTCGACGGGACGGTCGAGGTGGTCGGACCCGACGGCCCGGTCCCGTTCCTGGACCTGTTCCAGGGGCACGACGAGCTCGTCGTCTACAAGCACATGTGGTACGACGGCGCGCCGCACCAGGGGCAGTGCGAGGGCTGCACCACCACGGCCTGGCACCTGAAGGACGCCGTCTACCTCAACGCCCGCGGCGTCTCGTTCGCCATCCTGACCACGGGCCGTTGGGAGGAGGTGGCTTCCTACGTCGAGTTCATGGGCTACACCCAGCCCTGGTACTCGGTGCGCGAAGTGGACGCGCCGGTCGGCGGCAGCATGGGTTACCTCACCTGCTTCCTGCGCGACGGCGACCGCGTGTTTCTCACCTACTCCACGACGGGCCGTGGCAACGAGCGGGTCAACGGGTCCCTCGGCCTGCTCGACATGACGCCCTACGGCCGCGGCGAGGCGTGGGAGGACGACCCCGAGGGCTGGCCCGAGGGGCGCAGCCCGTGCTGGTCCTGGCGCTCGGACGCGGACGGGAACGCTACCTGGGGCCCGACCAGCCGCCCCGTGCCGCAGTGGACCCGCCCCGGCGCGACCCCCGTGGAGACCCTCGGCCGGCACGGCCACCACCACTGACGCGCCGGCGTCGACGGCGTCGGCAAAGGTGTGAGGTGCCGGGCGGAACCTCGGACGATGCGAGGGTCCGCCCGCGTACTTGGTCGGTGGGCGGTTCGCCCGGAAGGTGAAGGACTCCTGGTAGGACCTGGTAGGAGAGGGGCTGTCCAGGCGCGCCAGTCCTACCAGGGGCCCGGGTGCACGTATCGTCCAAATGCCAGTCGTCATGGCCTGCTCATGGCCGGGGTGGTGATCGCCCCTCCCGGCGGCACTTCTACCCCGGTCCGACGATGAGGGACGGGCGGTGGGCGCTGCCGGCGCCGCTGCTCCCGGCGGCGGGCAGCAGCGGCGGGCGCGGGGGCAGGCCCGAGCGTTCTCCACGAGCACCCTGGTGTGGGCCGACGCCGGGTACGCAGGCCGGTTCGTCCGTGACGCGCGCAGGATCTGGGACCTGGCCGTGGCAATCGTCAAACGCCCCGACCCGGCAAAGGGGACCTGCTCCACCGTCGCTGGGTAGTGGAACGCCCCTTCGCCCGGCTGACCAAGTTCCGCCGCCTCGTACGCGACTGCGACACCCTCCCAGCCACCCACGAAGCCATGATCTGTGCTCTACACACACCTCCGGTCGGCGCGTGCGGCTGTACCGGACTGGCGGCGTCTCGCGGCAGCGGTGCCGCCAGGGGCAAGGCGGCAGCCTGGCACCGGAATGAGTCGTCGTTGAGATGTGCGCCGTCCTGCGACCGGACTCGGCCGGTAGCCGGAGGACACGATGGATGGCGGCGATCAGCATCGTCGGCACACCCGCGTGATCTGCGCCGATTCGCGCGTGGAGAAACCACGCACCCACGCCGCGCACATTCTCTTCCTCCGCGCCGGCCAAGATCACGGCATTTGGTCACGTAGCCCCACAGACCCGGAAGGTGTGCCTTGACAGCGGAGGGGGCGGAGGTCACCACAGTTTCTCCAGTTTCCGAGAGTGGCGGGCATCGTGCCGACTTGATCGTGGAGGCGGCCGGCCGGCTGTTCTTCGCGCCGGGTTTCGCGCGGGTGAGCATGGACGATCTCGCTCGTGAGCTCGGGATGAGCAAGAAGACGATCTACCGCCATTTCCCGGACAAGCGCAGCCTGCTGGCTGCGGTGCTGGATCGGCAGTTCGCGGCGGTGGAGCGCACGCTGGAGGCGGCGGCCCACGACACAGAAGGCCAGCCGTTCGGTGTGCAGGTACAGCGGTTCCTGATAGCGGCAGGAAGTGAACTCGAGCGGTTCGGAGCGGCTCAGCTCGCGACGGGTCGCGGCGACGCGATGCTTCGCCAGTACGTGGAGCAGCGTGTGGACACGGTGATCTACCGGCGTTTCGACGAGCTGCTCCAGGACGGGCACCGGCGGGGACTGCTGGCGGCTCCCCCTGAACTGCTGAGCGAGATCACCCGTGGCGCGTTGGAGCGGCTGTTCACCTCGCAGTTGCCGCGCGAACTCGACTGGACCGCGGCCGATCTGCTGCGGGCGACCGTCGACATCGTGCTCTACGGGGCGATCCGCTCAGCACAACCCGACGTCGACGAAGAACAACTCCGGGCGGCCGTGCCGACGGCCCGCGACGATGAACAGGAGGTGGGCCCATGACTGGGACAACAACCAGCAGGGTGGCATTGGTGACAGGGGCCAGCAGCGGAATCGGCGCGGCCACCGCACGCCTTCTCGCAGCGCAGGGGATGCGCGTGGTGGTCAACTACCTCCGCAGCAGCAAGGCGGCCGAGGAGGTCGTGGCCGACATCGAGGCCGCAGGCGGCCAGGCCATGGCCGTGCAGGCCGACGTGCGCGAGGTAGCGGCGATCGAGAGCATGATCGAGCAGGTCCAAGCGGCATGGGGCGGCATCGACGTGCTAGTGCACAACGCGCTCGTCCCGTTTGTGATCAAGTCGTTCCAGGACATGACGTGGGAAGAACTGGGCGGCAAGCTCGACGCCGAGATGCATGCGGCGTACGCCGTCACCAAAGCCGTCCTGCCCGCCATGACCGAACAGGGCTGGGGACGCATCATCTATCTCAGTACCGGCCTCAGCCGCCGGCCCCGGGAGGGCATGATTGCACTCGGCACGTCCAAGGCCGCACTCGAGCAGTTCGCCCGGTACCTCGCCCAGGAACTTGGCCCGCAAGGCATCACGGTCAACATCGTCGCGCCCGGCCCGGTCGAAGACACCCGCATGGCGAATGTGCTCGACCATGCGGTCAAGCAGCGGCAGACGGCCGCTACCCCCCTGGGCCGCCTGGCACACCCCGCCGACGTCGCCCAAGCAGTCGCCATCTACGCCGGCGAGGACAACGCCTTCATGACCGGCACCACGGCCGCGGTCAACGGCGGGATGTCCATGTACTGACGCCCCTCTGTCCTCCACACATGGGGCCATACCGTCCCGGTCCGGCCGACGGCCGCACCGCATCCGACACCCCTTCACATCACCACGATGGGCCAGGCGCCCTGCGGCACGCGCGGGCGCATGGCGGTGACACGATCAAGGAAGACGTTCATGCACACGATCGATCTCGCCTACGTCGGGCGGGGCCTGCACGAGGAACTGGCCGCCTACATCGCCGACCAGCAGGACTACTACGCCGACGAGGGCGTCCACGTCGCGCTGCGCGACGGCTGTACCTGGGACGAGGAACGACTGCGCCGCTGCGCCACCATCGGGCTCGGCCGGGCATTGCTGTCCCGACTGGTCGATGGCACTCCCTGGGTCGCACTCAATGTCAACACCCACCGCCCGCTGTTCTGGTTTCTCGCCCGCCCCGGCCTGACCTCCCTGGCCGACCTGGCCGGCCGACGGCTGGCGGTACACGCCCCCCACACCGCACCTGGATGCTTCACCCGGATCGTGCTGCGCAAGGCCGGCCTCGACCCGGACCGCGACGTCCACACCATCGTCCGCCCGCCCGGCGACTACGGCATGGACCTGCGCCGGCTGCACGACGGCAGCATCGACGCCGCCCTGGTCGGCAGCACCATGGCACCGGAGGCGCTGGCCGCCGAGCACGGCTGGCATGTGCTGGCCTGGGTCGGCGACCACTTCCAGATCCCCACCGTAGGCGTGGCCGTGGACCCCACCTACATCCACCCCGACGACCCCGCGGTCCAGGCCGTCGTACGCGCCCACCGACGCGCCCTGCAGGTGATCCGCAACGAACCCGACACCACGGTGCGGCATATGCAGACGTTCCTCGGCGGACAGACCGCAGACGAGGCCCGAGCCCATTACGAGGCGTTCATCGCGCCGTACTTCACCACCGACGGCCAAGCCGATCTCGCCGTCGGCGATGCCGCGATCACCGCGGTCGCCGCCGAGCTCGGAGTCCCCGCCACCGTCACCGCAGCCGAGTTCTATCTTTGATCTTGCACTGCACTCCCCCGTTCACGGGAGGTGAAGCGCATCTCAGAACTCCAGCTTCTTCAATCGGGAGAGCACTTCAAGGCACCACACTCTAGGAGCCCGGGCGACGCCGGCGCTGCCGCAGCGCACGCATTACCTCAAGACCGCCCGCGCACAGACGCCCGCGGCCGCCGGGGCGCCTCCTGCTCCACCCGCTCCCCCAGCGATCAGCCGGGTGATCTTCCAGGCCGGATCATCTTCGCCGGGATCGGCACGGACGTGCGCCGCTTCCCCACCCCTAACATCTCGGCCTCTTGGGCGAAGCCGTGTCCCAAGACGATCCATTCCGGTGGCTGGAACACGGCGAGCCCGGCCCGGCAGGGCAACCCCTGACCTAAGCGCGCGCTTGGAGAAGCTGCCAACCTGACTGCCTGCACCGACACGTTCCTCCACGGCCGCTGCCGGCACAGCGTCAAAAGCCGCGGACACGCCCAACGGGGCCCGGAGGGCGTCATCCGCGGTCAGCGTCGACGGACGGCCGTGCCAGAGGCCGCCGGGCCCAGCCCGCCGGAGCTGGTCGGCCGCGACTTCACCGCCGGCCGTCCGGACCACCTGTGGGCGGCCGATATGACGTACGTCCGCACTTGGTGGGGCAGGTGCATGTGGCGTCGTCCTGGACGCCCACCCGTACACCACGTCCGTGGACGCAAACCCATCACTCATCCCGTTAGGAGTTCTTGGCCCACCTGGCCCAAGCCGTGGCGGCGATGGCGCGTGCCTGTGGCCCGGTGTGCTTGCCTCCCGCCAGGAGGCACTCATGATGGCTGACGATCGACAGCAGAACGACCACCCGCGAGCGGGTGCGACGCGGCGGCGGGTTCTGGCCGCCGCCGCCCTGGCGCCGGTGCTGGCCGGGGCGCCGAACCCCGCTCGTGCCCTGTCCGCTGGGGAGACGAGGGGGAGAAGCGGCGCACTGGTCAAGCCGGTACCCACCGTCCTGTCGGACTGGACGGGTGTGGCCGACGTGCTGGGGCGAACAGGCGACATGAAGCGCGGGCTGATGTACCACACAGGCCTGCCGCGCCGGGACCTTGTGGTGGTCTCCCGTGGCATCGTCGTCAAGCCGGCGCTCGCCCTGGGGTCGCACGTCTCGTTCGTCCGTTACGCCGACGGCGGCACTCTGGTGATGGGCGATGTGGTCGTCACTGAGTGCGAACTCCAGCCGTTCACCGATGTCCTGCACGAGCAGGGGATCGCGCAGACCGCGATCCACAAGCACCTGCTTTCCCAGTCCCCCGACGTCTGGTGGGTCCACATCCACGCGCACGGCCACGATCCGGTAGCCCTCGCCCGCGGCCTGCGCGCGGCGTTCGACCGTACCGGCACCCCTCCCCCGCCCCCGCCCTCGCCCGTTCCGCCGCGGCCCGTCGACCTGGACACCGCCGGGATCGATGCCGCGCTGGGGGTCAAGGGCACCACCGACGACGGGATCTACCGGAGCACCTTCGTGCGCCGTGAGACCATCGCCGACGGCGGCCTGGTACTGCCTCCGGGCCTGGGATCGACGAGCGCGATCAACTTCCAGCCGCTGGGGGGCGGCCGGGCCGCGGTCAATGGCGACTGCGCCATGATCGCCGGAGAGGTCCAGGACGTCCTCGTGGCCCTGCGGCGTGCCGGGGTGGAGCTCGTCGAGCTGCACAACCACGGTTTGACGGACGAACCCCGCCTGTTCTTCACCCACTACTGGGCGGTCGGTGACGGCGTGAAACTCGCCCGGGGCCTGCGTGCCGCGCTGGACGCCACCAATGTGGTGCCGGTGGCCGGTGCGGCCGGCTCGGGCTGACGCGCCACACGGGAAGCGGCCGGTGTAGCGCAACTGGAGGTATTCCGACGGCCGCGCACCACGGAAGGGCATATGCATGGAATAAGGCGAAATAGGCGAGAGAAGGAGAACTGCGCGATGACCTCAGGCGGCGAAGCGCTCATGTGTCCGTTCGACTTCAGCGAGGGCCTGGATTTCGATCCGTCCCTAACGGCGCTCATGGACCGCGGTTCCATCACCCGCATCCGGCTGCCGTACGGCGACGCCGATGCCTGGCTGGTCACCGGGTTCGAGGCGGTGCAGCGGGTGACCACTGATCAGCGCTTCAGCCGGGCGGGGATCGTGGGGTCCGACTACCCGCGGCTGACACCGGAGCCCATCGTCTCCCCCGAGTCGATCAATGTGATCGACCCGCCGCACAGCAGCCGCCTGCGACACCTGGCCTCGCAGGCCTTCACCCAGCGGCAGGTTGACGGCATGCGGGGGCGGATCACCCGGCTCGCAGACAACCTGCTCGCCGAAATGGCCGCGCAGGGGCCGCCGGTGGATCTCGTACGCCACCTGTCGAACCCCCTCGCCCAGCACACCATCTTCGACCTTCTCGGGCTCCCCCGGGACGACTGGGCCCCGACGCAGCAGAAGTTGCAACAACTGCTCGCCACCGGCCCGGACAACCGCAAGACCGCCGCAAACGCCAAGGCCGAGCTACGGGAGTACTTCGGCGAACTGGTCGAACAGCGGCGGAGCTCCCCCGGGAAGGACCTGATCAGCGCATTGGCCGCCGCCAGGGACGGCGAAGACGTGCTCGACGACCAGGAACTGGCGGTCATGGCCCTGACGCTGACGCTCAGCGGGCAGGACACGGCCACCTGCCAGATCAGCAACATCTCCTACCTCCTCCTGACCCGTCCCGAGCTGATGAAGCACATCGACAGCCGGCCGGAGTCCCTGACGGACGTCCTCAATGAGCTGCTCCGCGTCATCCCCTTCCGCAAGGGGGTCGGTATCCCCCGAGTGGCACTGGAGGACGTGGAAATGGAGGGGGTACGGATCCGGGAGGGTGACTTCGTCCATGTGTCGTACCTGACGGCGAACCGCGACCCGGAGCGCTATGCGGACCCGAACGTCATCGACCCGGACCGGCTCCCTGCGCCGCACATGACCTTCGGCTGGGGCGGACACCGTTGCATCGCCGTGCCACTGGCCATGGCGGAACTGGAAGTGGCCATCGGGCGGCTGCTGGATCGCTTTCCGGACCTGCAGTTGGCGGTACCGCCGGAGGAAGTGCGCTGGGACACGGAGACGATCCGACGCTTCCCCATCGAGCTGCCCGTTACCTGGTAGGAGCTGGCTGGTGGTCGGCTTCGCTGAGCGCCAGTTGGTGGCTTGACTTGCTCTCCGCCTGAAGGACGCAGATTCTGGCTGCTCGCTCGATGCGTGTGCCGCGTAGCGGCACACGCATCGAGCGAGCTTCCGTGGCTTCCTGCTTCTACGCGCGACGCCAGGACGGGTTCTGGTCTGTTCTACCTGCGCTCCACAGGCTGTCACCGCCGGTCCGGCGGCCGTTTCACGTTGAGACCGTCGGCTCGGAGGACTGGCGTGTGCTGGGCGAGGGGGCGCCGACCTGAGGGTCGACGAGCCCACTCCGCTCCTCGCCCCCCACTTGCCCCAGACGCTTCAGAGGCCAGCGAACCGCGGCGAAGAGCACCTCCGGTCGTTTTCAAGGCTCTGTCCGCAGTTTCGAGATCCTGTCGGTCAGTGATGTCGCTCTCCGACGACGTTGTCTTTCTCGTCAGAGTTCGAGGCTTGCCGCCGGCCGAGTCTCCGCAAGGAGCTTGGTCAGGTCGTCCACGCCCTGGGGCGACGAAGCCATCGATCGGGGTCGTCCCGTCACCGGCCTTGTCGATGGTGACGAGGCACCAAGCGGTTTCGGCTTCGCGGGAGTACCAGGAGGCAGCAACTCTCCGGATGGCGGAGATTGGCATGGCCAGTTCACGATTGATTCATCGGGGGTTTGCCGGCTCCCTCGATTCTCCCGATCATGACATCTCGAAAGGCCTCGCTGAGGCTGGCCCTGTCCATGGGACTTGCCGCCTTCATGCTGACCATCGCCGGCACTCTGTCACCCGCCTCTGCGGCGACGACCGACTGGATGTACACGAACGACTTCGGGCAGCCCTGTCTCACCTCGTCGACCGCAAGCAGCAACATCTGGGTGCAATACAGCTGTTCGGGAAACGGCGGTACACTCTGGCACTGGGGCTCGGAGTCGAACCAGTGGCAGGGACACACGATGCGCCGACTGGTGAGCAACGCCAACGGCGACTGCCTCACGACGGATGTCGGGGCTGAAACAAACGACGTCTACGCGGCCCCCTGCGGAGGTGGCCGCTCCGGACAGTTCTGGACCGCCGACAACGACCACATCCAGAACCAGAACGGGAATTACCTCCGCACCTCCGACAGCGGTGACGGCGTCTTCACCAGCCCGTACAGCGTGGTGGACAAGTACGGCATCAACTCCACCCGGTTCGTCTGGTGGGGTTATCACTTCTGACAAGTCCGGCTCCGGTGACGGCCTCCTGGACCGTGAAGTCCCGCTTCTGGACGGCCGTTGGGCTCGCGGCGACCGCTGGTGGCGCTGCGAGACCGCATCGACAGTCAACCGCGGACAGAGCCACAGCTCTGTCCGCGGTTGCGTGAACTCAACAGTGAGACGTCAGCCAGGTGAGGGGGCAGGCCAGGGGTGACCGCGGGGCGAGGCGTCCGGCGGCCGACCACCGTCGCCGACGCCGACGCCGCAGGTCAAACGGGCTCGGCGGCGGCGCGGGCGGGAACGGCGCCACCGCCACCGTGCCGTCGGGCACCGTCACCCTCTACGCCAACGTCAAGGACCACCAGCAGGTCCAGATGTCCGTGCCGCTGCACGGTGGCGCACTCCCGGTCGATGCCGACGACGGCAGAGGTCGTACCGTCGCCGCCGAGACTCAACAGAGCCTTGCTGCAGGCATCCGCAGCCGACGCATGGAGGTGGCGGTCGATCGCGGTGGGATCCAGCGTGCGACAGCGAATCTTCTCGGTGAGCAGGCCGGTTTCCGCGGCGACTGTCCGTTCCAGGGGCCGCCGTTCGGAACCGTCGAAATCCGATGACCTGCGGACACGTGGCTCGCCTTGCGTGGATCTCCCGTACTGAGGTGCGAGGGTTCTTGGCGAACTTCCGTACGTCGGCATCAATCGGTGGCCGAGCCGGGAAGGCTCCTCACACGCGATGCCCCCTCAGGTCTTCAGGTGCTCTCGGTCTCCCATCACCACGACGGGGTGGCGTGCCGGATCGAGAGTGCGGAGCAGGGACTTCATGCCGGCCTCAGGGATGGTGACGCAGCCCGACGTGCCGTCGCCGTGGTCCAGATGCAGCCAGATGCCACCGCCCTTTTCCACGCCTTCCGGTCGGGTCCAGTCATACGGTGGGGTGCCCTTGAGCCGGTTGTAGTCGATGGCTATGACGTAGTCGAAATCGTGCTGGTGGGCTTCGTCCCAGTACATCGTGGACGCGAAAGCGTTGTCGTCCTGCCGGTACCGCAGCCGGCTTCCCGGGTCGGCGAGCACTCCGCCCGCGTCCGAGAGAGTGAACACGCCGACGGGACTCCGCTCGTCGTCCATGTGATGGTCGGTCGTCCAGCCCCTCTTGGCGTTGTGCGCGGGCCAGCTGCCCGTCCGTTCCCAGGTCGTACCCCGCTTCTCGTAGAGGACGACGAGGCTGTCCGGCGAGTCCTTTTGGTCGCCGTAGACAGCCACCACCTGACGGGTGTTGGCCGGTACCTGCTTCCACATCCGATCTCCGATGCCTGGAACGCCGGAGGCCGGTGCCGGACGGGGCAGGGCTGACGCCGGTCCGTTGGTCCCCGGTGCACCACCGGGGCTCGTCCGTGCGTTCGTGTCACCGCATGACGTAGCGGCTGTCAGGAGAAAGCCGCAGGCAACGGTCGTGGCTATCGCATGGCGTGCACCGCCACGCTGTATTGCTCGGTGAGCGTACCTAGTTCCAGAGAATCTCCACATGATCAGGATTTTGTGGCGGTGTGGGCAGGGGGCGCATCCGGGCAGGGCATCCGGCCTAAAGGCCATCGAGGTCGTCGACCCGACCCACCAGTGTCCCGTCCCAACTAGTTCTCAAGTGACCGAGGTTCTTGCCTGCCCAGCCGCGGGCGGAGAGTGGGCAGGAAGCCACCTCCTGGCAGGCGGTGATCTCCGGCGCGGCCTCACGCAGCATGTCGACCGTTCCCTCACCAACGCCGGCTCACCGAACGCGACGCGGTCCAGGCAGAAGTCGAACAGTCCGGTATCTCCCGGGATCGCGACGTGCCCGCTCTGGGGGACCACCTGCGGTAGATGATCAGCAGCGGGACGGTGAGCGGGCCGCGTGCTGTCACAGCCGCTTTGTCCTTCGAGTGGCGGCAGAACGATGACATCGCCGTTGAGGTCGACCAGCCGGCCCGCTGCCTGCTCAGGTCAGCGCGCAAGGCGTGGGCCGAACTGCAGCTCGACGAGGCCCTGCGTGCAGAGGCTTTGCTGCTTGGCCGGCGGGCGACGAGTGGTTCGCGGCTCGGTGGCTGTCGCGCAGTGGCGAGTGGCGGAGAGGTTGAACAGCCTGCCAAAGTACGTCGTGTCGGCCACCCTCCAAGAGCCCAAGTGGAGCAACTCGACGGCATTCAAGGGCAGGGTGCTCAACGGCGACGTGGTGGACGAGGTCTCGAAGCTGAAGCGCGAGCTGGACGGCGACATCGTCGTCTACGCCGGCATCCAGCTCGTCCACACGCTGATGGAGCACGACCTGGCCGACGAGCTGCGGCTCACCATGTTCCGGGTCGTCCTCGGGGCCGGCGAGCGCCTCTTCGGCGAGATCACCGACAAGAAACCCATGCGCCTCATCAACACCCGTACGGTCGGCGACAGCCTCACCCTCCTCACCTATCAACCCGTCCGAAACGCCTAGCCCCTGCGTCGGCAACGGTCGGCGAGAACCTGCTTCAGCTCACCGCTCTCCGCACGAGTCGGGCCTCACCATCAGCGCAGGATGAGGCCCGCTCGAGCAGTCGACAGGTTGCAAGGCCCGGTCGCCCGGCTGGGCATGCCAGAGGCCCAGCGGCTCCGGGTAGGGCGCGCTGCCACGAGGCCGGGTGTCCAAGCGCGAACGCCGCCCAGGCCCGCCGGGGAACGAGCGTCAGAGGGCGCGTAGCAGCCAAGTCAGTTCCAGCTCACGGGCGGTCGGAGCGGCTACCTCGCGGAGCTGGTCGGCTTCGGCTCCGGGGACACTTCGCCGCGAGAGTGAGGGCCGCCGCTGCCGTCAGCGGACGGGCGCCAAGGGATGCCCGCAGGTGGTAGGGCCGGCGCAGCTGGGCGAGGCCCTGTTCGCGGTCCTGCTCCAGGAAGTGGGCGCCGGTGTGGCGTGCGGCGTACGACTCCAGCAGTGCGTCACCCTGCTCCGGGGCCTGCCCCAGTGCCTGCCGGTAGGTCGGTCCGGCGGCGCCAGGATCGCCGTCGATGTTGTCGGCGATCACCCCGAGCCAGAACATTGCCCCCGCGAGGACGGGTCACAGGATCCGCCGGACAGGCCCAGCCGCGGTAGCCGGTCCTCGCCACCGCTCGACAGTAAGGAACCGCCAGGTCGATAACAACAGACCGGGAGTCTGTAATATGTGGGCATGACGACTTTCCAGCGTGCACGCAGTGAGGAGCAGCGGGCGATCCGGCGGCGGGCGATCCTCGACACCACGGCCGCAATGCTCGACGAGATGCCGGTCAGCGAGGTCAGCCTCAATGAGCTGAGCCGGCGCGTGGGACTGGCCAAGTCCAACGTGCTGCGCTACTTCGAGTCCCGCGAGGCGGTCCTGCTGGAGCTGCTGGACCGTGCGTGGAAGCAGTGGATGGCAGACCTGCCCGAGGAGCTGGCCGCTGGGATCGACTCGGGGTCGTCTGTTGCGCAGCGGCGTGAGGCATTCGCCGAGGTCCTGACGCAGTCTCTGGTGAAGCGCCGGGTGCTGTGCGACCTGTTCAGTGCGCAGGCGGGGGTTCTGGAGCACAACGTCTCCGCTGAGGTCGCCGCCCGCTACAAGAGGGCGGCGGTCGGCAACGTCACCGACCTGGCCGCGCTGGCACGCGTACATCTTCCGGAACTCGGCCAGCGGGCGGAGCAGTTGTGCTCGCAGGTGATCATGTTGGTGGGTGCGGTGTGGACCCATGCGCGACCGTCCGCGGCCATGCTCGCCGCCTATGAGGCCGACCCGTCACTCGCTGCGCTGCGGATGGACTTCGTCTTCGCACTGCGGGAGACACTGGCGACCCTCATCGTCGGCACCCTCACCCGCACCGCGCCCTGACCACGGTTTCCCTCTCCCCTCTCACTCTGTCCCTCTACTTCTCCGACTGGAGCGGTCATGCGCGTGGTCATCTTCGGTGCTTCCGGCATGGTGGGGCACGGCGCACTGCGCGCCTGCCTCCTCGATGAGCGGGTCGAGGAGGTACTGGTCGTCGTCCGGCGGCCCCTGAACATACGTCACCCGAAGGTGCGGGAGATCGTCCACGCGGACTTCACCGACTACACGGCGATCCTGGACGAGTTGAAGGGCCTGGATGCCTGCTTCTTCTGCCTGGGCGTCTCCGCCGCCGGGCGGGGCGAGGAGGAGTACTCCCGGATCACCCACGACTACACGCTTGCCGCCGCCCGGGCCGTGAACGCCGCCAGCCCTTCGCTGACCTTCACCTACGTGTCCGGGGAGGGCACCGACAGCACCGAGCAGGGCCGGTCCATGTGGGCGCGGGTCAAGGGCCGTACCGAGAACGAACTGCTGGCCATGCCGTTTCGCGCGTACATGTTCCGCCCCGGCTACATCCAGCCCGTGGGCGGCGCCGTCTCCAGGACACCGCTGTATCGCGTGCTCTACTGGGTCACGGCATGGCTGTATCCGGCCTTGCGCCGCATCGCGCCCCACCACGTCACCACGACCGACACGCTGGGCCGCGCGATGATCGCCGCCGTCCAACTCGATGGCAACGGCCCCTCCATCCTCCGCACCCCGGACGTCAACCGGCTCGGCGCCACGTGAAGACCACGTAGTCCAACGGGCTCGCGCAGAGGACGCGGTCTGAACCGCGGGAACAGGCTCCAACCGGGCCTGCCATGCGGTGAGGCCCTCCACGACCGGAGGGGCCTCACCGCGTCACCGGGGCACCCGTCGGCGGTCAGATGCTGATGGTCTTGTACTCGATGTACTGATTGAGGCCCACCGCGCCGAACTCGCGTCCGATGCCGCTGGCCTTGAAGCCGCCGAAGGCCCCGTCCCAGGCGGGCATGGCGCCGTTGACGAGCATCAGCCCGGTACGTACACGGCGGGCGACGCCTATGGCGCGCTCGGTGTCGGCGGACCAGACGCCGCCGCCGAGACCGTAGTCGGAGTCGTTGGCGATGCGGACGGCGTCGTCCTCGTCGTCGAAGGGGATGACCACCAGGACGGGGCCGAATATCTCCTCACGGGCGATGCGCATGGAGTTGTCGACGTCAGCGAACAGGGTGGGGGTGACGTAGAAGCCGTCCTCCAGGCCTTCGGGCACCTCCGTGCCGCCGGTGACCAGGCGGGCGCCTTCCTCGATGCCCAGTTCGATGTAGGAGCGCACGCGCTGCTGCTGGTCGGCGCGGACCATGGGGCCGATGAAGGTGGCCGGGTCGGACGGGTCGCCGACGGTCAACGATTCCATCATGGTCTTGATCGCCTGGACGACCTCTTCATAGCGGCTGCGCGGAGCGAGGATGCGGGTGTGGACCTGGCAGTTCTCGGCATTGTTGGCGAGTGAGTGGAACCTCAGGCCCTCCGTGACGGCGGCGAGGTCGGCGTCCTCCAGGATGATCGCGGCGGACTTGCCGCCGAGTTCCAGGCTGACCCGCTTGAGCTGCTCGCCGGCGATCGAGGCGATCCGGCGCCCGGCCGCGGTCGACCCGGTGAAAGCGATCTTGTCGACGCCGTCGTGGGCGACCAGGTAGGGCTTCGAAACCTTCGGCCGCTACGACGTGGTGGTCAACAACGCCGGCTACGGTGACGTCGCGGCCGTGGAGGACGTCACCCTGGCCGACTTCTTCGCCCAGATCGACACCAACTTCTACGGCGTGGTCCACGTCAGCAAGGCCGCGCTGCCGATCCTGCGTGAGCAGGGCTTCGGCCACATCTTCCAGGTCTCCTCGCTCGGCGGCCGGATCGGCTCGGTGGGCCTGGCCGCCTACCAGAGCGCAAAGTGGGCGGTCGGCGGCTTCTCCACCGTCCTCGCCCAGGAAGTCGCCCCCCCTCGGCATCAAGGTCACCGTGCTGGAGCCGGGCGGTATGCGCACCGACTGGGCCGGCTCGTCCATGACCATCACGCCCATCAGCGAGCCCTACCAGCCCACGGTCGGCGCCTTCGCCGAACTGCTGCGGACCGCCTCCGGCGGTGAAGCCTCCGACCCCGCCAAGGTCGCCCACGTCGTACGCGACCTTGCCGGCCGCGACGACGCCCCGGTCCGCATTCTCCTTGGGGCCGACGCCGTGCAGTACGCCCAGGCCGCCGCCCAGGCCCTCGCCGAGTCCGACGAGGAGTGGCGCCACATGTCCGCATCCGTTTCCTGCTGACGCCTGGCCAGGCCGACACGGCCCGACCAACCGGGCGTCCTCGCGACCACCTTCCAGGCCCGCTCGAAGGCCATCCCGCCCCATAGGAGACGCAGCCATGTCCCTCTACCGCACACTCGTCGCCCGCCCGCTCACCCGGGCCCTCCAGATGGCCCCCGGCCCCAAGGTGAACCCCGCGGTGAGCTTCCCGGAGATCCCCGGCCGTACGAAGACCCTCACCATCCCCACCAGCCAGGGCGACGAAGAGGCCACCGTCTACTACCCGCCCCAGGACCTCGACACCACGCCCCCGGTCTACGTCAACTTCCACGGCGGCGGCTTCGTCATCGGCCACTACGAGATGGACGACGCGCTGTGCCGCTACCTCGCGGCCAACTCCCCCGCCGTCGTGGTCAACGTCGACTACCTCCTCGCCCCCAGCACCCCTTCCTCGCACCGGCCCGCCAGGCGTACGACGTCGTGCGCTGGGTCGCCGCCCACGGCACCGAACACGGCTGGGACGGCCGCCGACTGGGCGTCGGCGGCCAGAGCGCCGGCGGGGGCCTGGCCGCCTCGGCCGCCCGCCAAGCCTGGGAAGCAGGCACCCCGGCGCTCGGGCTGCAGGTCCTTAACTACGCCCCCTTCTACATGGCGACCGACGGGCGCAAGAAGCGAGCCCTGGCAGCCAAGCCCGTCGTCCGGCCCGGCATCACACCACTCCTCCAGGCCGCCTACCTGCCCAAAGTGGCCAACCGCACACACCCCCTGGCCTCACCCCTGTACGGCACCAACGCCGACGAACTCACCGGCATCGCTCCCGCTCTGGTGATCACCTGCCAACTGGACCTGCTGCGCGACGAGGGCATGCACTACGCCGAGAAGCTGCGCGCCTCGGGCGCTCTGCTGGAGCACCGCGAGTTCCAAGGCGTCGATCACGCCTACAACATCCTGACCGAAGACACCGAACTGACCCGCGAGATGTACGACCTGATCGCCCACCACATCGCCGAGATCCAGACCGCATAGCCTGACACCGGTCGTACCAAATTGCGGCTCCAGGCCGCGACATTCCCGTCCAGGAACCTGTGCGAGAGGCCGCCCGATCGACGGGGCGACGCACAGGCTCCCCTCTTCTTAGCTCCAAGGATCAACGAACTCGCACACTTTGGCCTTCGACGCCCCGGCCCAAGGCGGGATCGATCTGCGCCCGCGCCCGTATGTGGAGCGCCGTCAGGTCCTCCTGGACGTGCTCGCCGGCGTCGGGCCGCCGATCGAGCCGGTGTGATCGACCATCTTCCTCAGCGCGGGCTTGCTCTGGGATGAGCCGTTGCAGGGCGCAGGTCGTCCCCGCTTAACTGCCGTGCCTCTTGGCTTCTTCTCGAACCTGAGGATGCTTTGGCTCGCGAGGCGCGCTCAGGAGTTATAGCCAAGACCTGTGGATCGGTGAAGTTATCGCCTGATACTGCGGCTCCACCGGCTCTCCCCGCTCAAGCACGCGAACCTCAACGTGCTGGGCCGCTACAGCGTCCACGCCTCCACCCCGGCTGGCGGCGGCCTGCGGCCCCTGCGCGACCCGGCCACCGCCGACACCGACGAGGACGAGGAGGGTGGAGCTCCAGGTGTGCTCAGCCGGCGGCGGCATCGCCGTACGCGGCGCGTCACCGCTTCGGGAGAAGCCTGTCCCTCCGCAGGGAACAACAAAAGACAAAGGCAAGGAGGTTGCCCTCTCCTTGCCACTTTCAACATATAGCGCACCGGGGGCCTTGCGGCAAGACCCGGGTCGTGCTGCAGAATCTCCGTCCGAAGCCGCAACCTGCGGAAATCAGGGATTCGCGAAGTACGTGCGCTCTTGGCGATGTACAGGTCTCGCAGGACGTAGAACCGCCGGTGGGACTCGCGGTGCGGTGACGCGAGCACTATGCGCGGAGGTGTGGCTGTGCGCGCCGCTGGACTGCGCGAAGCGACCGGCCGAAATCCAGTCTCGTTGAATGGGCGTTTTGATGATTGACGTGATCGTGGTCGGCGGCGGACCGACCGGCTTGATGCTGGCCGGCGAGTTGCGGCTGCACGGCGTGCATGTGGTCGTGCTGGAGAAGTTGACCGAGCCGACCGAGCAGTCCCGCGGGCGCGGCCTGCACGCGCGCAGCGTCGAGATGATGGACCAGCGCGGCCTGCTGGACCGGTTCCTCGCGGTCAGTGAGAAGTTCCAGGTCGGCGGCCTCTTCGGCGGCATCCTCAAGCCCTGGCCGGACCGGTTGGACACGGCTCACCCGTACGGCCTCGCCGCCTCGCAGCAGGTCACCGAGCGGCTGCTGAACGAGCGCGCCGTCGAACTCGGTGCCGAGATCCGGCGCGGCTGTGAAGTGGTCGGGCTGCGCCAGGACGAGGACGGGGTGAGCGTCGAGCTGGCGGACGGCTCGCAGCTGCGCTCGCGCTACCTCGTCGGCTGCGACGGCGGCCGCAGCGCGGTGCGCAAGCTGCTCGGCGTCGGCTTCCCCGGTGAGCCCGCCAAGATCGAGACGTTGCTGGGCGACATGGAGGTGGCCGAGGATCCGGCGACGATCGCCGCCGTCGTCGAGGACGTCCGCAAGACCCAACTGCGGTTCGGCGCCATTGCCGACGTGGACGGGAACGAGGGACTGTACCGCATTGTCGTACCCGCCGACGGCGTGGCGGAGGACCGTACGACCGGGCCGACCCTGGAGGAGTTCAGGCAGCAGTTGCGGGCCGTCGCGGGCACCGACTTCGGCGTGCACTCGCCGCGCTGGCTGTCCCGGTTCGGCGATGCCACCCGGCAGGCCGAGCGCTACCGGGTCGGCCGGGTACTGCTGGCCGGCGACGCGGCGCACATCCACCCGCCGACCGGCGGGCAGGGGCTCAACCTCGGCGTGCAGGATGCGTTCAACCTCGGCTGGAAGCTGGCCGCCGCGGTCAACGGCTGGGCGCCGCAGGGGTTGCTGGACAGCTACCACGCCGAACGGCACCCCGTGGGCGCCCGCGTGCTGGACAACACCCGTGCGCAGATCACGCTGCTGGGGACCGATCCGGGTGCGACCGCGCTGCGGGAGCTGTTCTCGAAACTGATGGACTTCGAGGAGGTGAACCGGTACGTGACCGGGATCATCACCGCGGTCGGGGTCCGCTACGACTTCGGCGAGGGCCACGAACTGCTCGGCCGGCGGCTGCGGGACGTAAAGCTGAAGCAGGGCCGCCTCTACGAGCGAATGCACGGCGGCCGCGGGCTGCTGCTCGACCAGACCGGCCGACTCTCGGTGGCCGGCTGGGCAGATCGGGTCGACCACGTCGTCGACGTCAGCGAGGAACTGGACGTGCCCGCGGCGTTGCTGCGACCGGACGGCCACGTGGCGTGGGTCGGTGAAGATCAGCAGGAACTGTTCAGCCAACTGCCCAAGTGGTTCGGCGCTGCCGTCAGCTGAGCGCGCAGTCGTGGCTCGAAAGGGCGCGACCTGTCTACGGCCGAGTTCGGCGCGGTCGGGTGCCGTACCCCGCCGGCTCGTAGCCCCCGCGAGGTACGCCGGCCCCAGCGAGATCAATCTCATCGGGATTCCCTCATCCTTATTTGAGGATATTCCGAGTTGACTTGTTCTCCCTCCTGGAGGAATACGTGACCGGCCCCGCCCCACCGCTCCCATGCTCGACCGGGTGGGTGGTGGCGCCGGTTCCGGTGGCGGCCAGGTCCGCGGCCGTCTCTTCGGCCGGAGTCGTCGGCGGCGGGTAGGGGGTGGACGCCATGCCGCCGAGTCCGGGCAGGAAGGGCCGGCCAGTGCGGCTGTCTCGCCGAAGCCATCGGACGCGCTGGCAGTGCGCGGTCGCTGTCAGCGCGATGAGGGCGATCACCGTGATCACTCAACCGCTGGGCTCCCGCCATTTGACCTGCGCACACTGGATGTATGCGCGGGATGATCGCCGGCGAGGCGGCGGAGCGTGAGGACTTGCTCGCTGCAGCCGTTGTGGAGGCTGTCCAAGGAACGAGCGCGTACGCGGGCAGCATCTTCCTGCGCTCCCGCGACCACCGGTCGATCGTGCTCGCCGCGACGTGCGGGGTGCCTCCGTCTCTGCTGGGTGGATGGCACCTCATTGCGGTGAGCAGTCGCATCCCGGTCGCCGTGGCGTACGAGTCCGGGCGCACGGTCCACCTGGCAAACGCTGAGGAGACGATGCGGCGATATCCGCAGCTCGCCATGGCGCTGCCGTATGCCTTCGGCTCTTGCTCGGTGCCGGTGCGCGCAGGTCGGGAGACTTTCGGAGCGTTGGCGATCGTATGGGCGGCATCACCGGGCAGCGAAGGGCTGTCCAAGGCCCAGCGTCGCCACCTGCGGACCGTCGCCGACCGGCTCGGTAATGGTCTGGCCGCGCTCCGTGCCCGTACCGGTGACCCTGTGGAATGCGCCCCGGGGACGGTTCCCGTCGAGACCCCGGCTCCCTCGGCAGCGGCCGTGCGGGTGGGCTTGTTCGACTGGAACCTCGACTCCGGCATCTTCAGCGTGGACGACGCGCTCTGCGAGATCTTCGGTCTCGACCCCGATGCTTTCGACGGACGAGCCGAAACGCTCGCTTCGTGCCTGCACCCCGGTGATCGTGCCGCCTTTCGGGCCTGCGTTCGGGAGGCAGTCGGCGAGGGCCGGATCACCGCCCGGCGCATGCGCGTACGGGATCGCAGCGACGGTGGCGAGAGGTACCGCACGATCGACCTGTGGGGCCGCGTATCGGAAGCCGACGACGCGCGCGCACGTACGCATCTGGTCGGTGCCGTCGTGGAGGCCCAGGCCGGCTCTGCGGCCGTCGCAGCGGTCGAACGGCTGCAGGACGGGCTGTTCTCTCTGGCCCCCGATGGGCGTGTCACCTACGCCAACCACAGCTCCCTGAAACTGCTCGACGTTTCTGCCGACGAGGTGATGGGCCGGTTCCTGTGGGACGTGCTGCCGTGGCTGTCCGACCCCAGCGTCGAGTACCGGCACCGGTCCGCGATGATCTCGCAGACGCCGTCCTCCTTCCTGGTGAGCCGATCGCCCGACCAGTGGTTCTTCTTCTCCCTCCACCCACAGGCGGACGGGGTCACCGGCCGGGTGGTCCCCACCGCCCGTCCCCCATCGGCCGTTGCAGCCTCCGCGCCCCCACCGACTGCAGAACCCGTTACCACGCCGGCGCGCCTGGGCGTCATGTACCACGTCCTGCAACTCGGCAGCGCGCTGACCGAGGCAGTCACCACAAGCCAAGTCTGCGAAGTCGTCTCCGACCAACTCCTGCCGGCCTTCGGAGGCCAGCAGATGGCGATCTATGTAGTCCGCAACAAAACGATGCACCTGCTCCATCACACCGGCCACCACGAGGAGTTCCTCGACTGGCTGCACGGCGTCCCGCTGCACGCCCGCCTGCCCGGAACAGAAACCCTCACGTCCGGTGCTCCGCTCTTCATCGAGTCGCAGCAGGACCTCGCCCAGGGCTACCCCGGCATCCCCACGGGCCAGGTGAGCTCCTGGGTGTATCTGCCCCTGATCGCCTCCGACCGCCCGATCGGCACCTGCGTCCTCGGCTTCGACGAGATCCGTCACTTCACAGGAAAGGACCGGGGCGTGCTGACCGCACTCGCCGGGCTGATCGCCCAGGCTCTGGAGCGAGCGCGGCTGTACGACTCGGAGTTCGCCGTTGCGCACGGCTTGCAGCAGGCGCTCCTGCCGCATCGCCTGCCGGCAGTCCCGGGCATCCGGGCCGTCGCACGATACCTGCCCGCCACCAGCGGGATGGACATCGGTGGCGACTGGTACGACGTCATCCCCACCGACAGCGGGGCCTGTCTCGTCATCGGTGACGTAGAGGGACACAGCATTGCCGCCGCGGCCACCATGGCCCAGTTGCGCAGTGCGGTACGAGCCTTCGCGGCTGTCAGCCATACGCCCGGCGAAGTGATGGCGGGGGTCAACCGCACCCTCATCGACCTCGACTGCAACCTGCTGGCCAGCTGCTGCTACATCCATGTCGAGCCCCGCAGCGCCCACGCCTACGCGGTCACCGCCGGCCACCCCGCACCCCTGTTCCGCCGCCCCGACGGCACGACGGACGCCCTCGGCCTCGAAGCCGGACCACTCCTCGGCGTGGACCGGGCGAGCGCCTACACCCAAACCCGTATCGTCCTCCCGCCGGGATCCGTCCTCGCCCTGTACACCGACGGTCTGGTCGAGAAACCCGGAACGGACATCGACGTGGGAATCGACCGCCTGCGCGCATCACTGGCCCACGCCCGCGCGGGCTCACTGGACGAACTTGCCGACCGGCTCCTGCGCAATGCCCGCGGCTCCTCCTACCGGGCGGACGACATCGCCCTGCTGCTCACCGAGCACGGCTCCGGCCACGGAACGAGCGTGACCTGAGCCGGTGTCCTACCCGGAGGGCGCCGGAAAAGGCTGTCAGCGGGGCGAGTGGCCCGGTAGGTCTTGTGGAAGCGCTGCCCGATCACGTCTTGATCAGCGAGAGCGTCCACCGCTGGTCCGGTCCGCCGTGCACCCACCGGGCCCTTGGCCAACTCCACCCCCACCACAGCGAACTGAGCCTCGCTCAGCCGCGGCGGCGAGGCGGAACCCACAGGCCGCTGGCCTGGCCCCACCTCAGCGCGAGGCGAGCGCGGGTACGCGTGGCACGCTCGCGGGCGTCTATTCGGGCAGGGGGCGGTCGTCGACGACGTGTTTCATCACGAGGGTGGAGGTCAGGCGTTGGACCCCGGGCAGCCGGGCGAGCTGCTGATCGTAGAGCTGCTGGAAGGCTGTCAGGTCGGTGGTGGCGACGCGCAGGAGGTAGTCGGGTTCGCCGAACAGGCGCTGGGCCTGGAGCACGTGCGGGACGGCGGCCGCTGCTTCTTCGAAGGAGGAGACGGTGTCGGGGTCCTCCCAGCGCAGGGTGGCGAAGACGAGGGCTTCGAAGGTGAGGCCGACGGCGGCCGGGTCCACTACGGCGCGGTAGCCGCGGATCGCTCCTTCGCGTTCGAGGTCGCGCAGGCGGCGGTGGCAGGGCGAGACACTCAGCTTCACGCGGGCGGCCAGCTCGGTGACCGTGAGTCGGCCGTCCAGCTGCAGCTCGGTAAGAATCTTCCGATCCAAGGCATCCATGAAGAAGATTCTCCCCCAGAAGGCGCGATCACGGGGTAAATGCGGGAACACATTCGGGCAGACCCGGCCTAGCCTTCCTCTCGTAACCAAGCACGCGAGAGGGATCGATCCATGGACACGACCACGCTGGCGGCATTCCTGGCGGTGGATCTCCTGCTGGTGTTCACTCCGGGCGCGGACTGGGCCTATGCGATCTCGGCCGGGCTGCGCGACCGATCGGTCCTCCCGGCGGTCGCCGGGCTGATGGCCGGATACGCGGGATACACGCTGCTCGCCGTGGCGGGCTTGGTGGTGATCGTGGCCGGCTCGGCGACCCTGCTCACCGCGCTGACCGTCGCCGGCGCCGGCTACCTGGTGTGGCTCGGCTGGAACGTGCTGAGGCAGCCGGCCGCCTTGGCCGCCTCGGCGGAGACCATGGGATCCTCCCGCGCGCAGATCATGCTCAAGGGAGCCGGGATCAGCGGCCTGAACCCGAAGGCGCTGCTGCTGTACTTCTCGCTGTTCCCACAGTTCATCCACCCGGCGACGGGCTGGCCGGTCGCGGCGCAGACCGCACTGCTCGGCACGCTTCACATGACCGCCTGCGCCGTCGTCTACCTCGCCGTCGGCGTCCTGGCCCGCACCGTCTTGAAGACCCGGCCCTCGGCGACCCGGGCGGTCACCCGAGCCTCCGGTGCCATGATGATCGCCATCGGCGGGTTCCTCCTGGTGGAACGCCTGGCCGGCTGACGAACCCGCCTGACGCCGTATGTCCGCCGAAGGAGAGCACGTGGAAGACCAGACGCAGCAGGAACAGGCGAGCCCCGAGGCAGAGACACGCATCCACGGCAGCTTCGACCGCCAGGGGCTGATGCGCCGTCTCGGTGCGCGGATCACGCACATCGCGCCCGGCCGCGTCCACATCACGCCCCCCCCCAGCCGGCCCGAGGTCACCCAGCAGCACGGCTACTTCCACGCCGGCGCCACCACGCCATCGCGGACAGCGCCGGCGGCTACCCGGCGTTCACGCTGTTCCCCGCGAACACCGACGTGCTCACCGTCGAGTACAAGATCAACCTCCTCGCGCCCGCGGTCGGCGACCACATCGAGGCGGTCGGAACGGTCCTGAAGTCCGGACGCACCCTGACCGTGTGCCGGCTGGAGGTGTTCGGTGTCGAGGACGGCCGGCGGAAGCTCGTTGCGAACGGACAGCAGACGCTGATCCGTGTGAACAGGCCCGAGCAATGAGCCCGCAGCCGCTGCCGTCCTGGGTGACCTGGTGGCAACGGCCGTTCCCCGACGCCAACATGCTGCTGCTGCGCGGCCGTCGGCCGGCCCTGGTCGACAGCGGATTCGTCGGCCACGCCGAAGAGACCGCCGCCTGGACCCGCACTCATGCGGGCGACGTCGGCCTGGTGGTGAATACCCACTGGCACTCCGACCACGTCGGCGGCAACGCCCTCCTCCAGGCGCGGGGCGCGGCCATCGCCGCCGGAGCGCCGGAGGCCGAGGCCATCGGCCGCCGGGACCCGGTGTGCTGCGCGGCCGAGTACCTCGACCAGCCGGTCGCCCCGTACACGATCGACCTCTCGCTCGACGACGGCCAGGTCCTGCGCCTCGGCGAGGCCGACTGGCAGGTGATCCGCACCCCCGGGCACACCCCGGGCATCTGGCCTTGTGGCAGCCGGAGGAACGGCTCCTCGTGGCCGGAGACGCGCTGTCCCACTACGACGTCGGCTGGGTGAACCTCGCCCTGGACGGTCCCGAGGCCGCCGCCACCGCGCTCGCCTCGCTGAAACGGCTGGCGAACCTCGGCCCGCACGTGCTGCTCCCCTCTCACGGGCCGATCCCCGCCGACCACGGCACGGCCCTCAGCGCCGCGCTGCGCCGTGCCCAACGCCTCGTCGACGATCCGGCCGGGGCGCTCTGGTACGGCGCCCGGCGGATACTGGCCTTCGAACTGATGATCCGCGGCGGGATCCCGGCCGGCGAGATCGAGGGATACCTGCATGCGCGAGCCTGGCTGACGGACGCGGCCCGACTCCTGGGCCTCACACCCGAGGCGCTCGCGGCCGAGCTGGTTGCCACGATGCTCCGCAGCGGCGCGCTCGTGCTGCGCGAGGGCCGCGTGCAAGCCGCCGCCGAACACACCCCGGTCGCACCGGAGTCGCTGCGCGTGCCCTACCCGCGTGCTTGGCCGTACCGCGCTGACGGGCCACGAACAAGGGCGGCGAACAACTGCCTGGTCTCTCGCCGTCCCGAACTCCTCCCGTCAGAAGGTGCGCTCCGCCGATGGGAACGTTCCTGCCGCCACGTCCGCCGCGGCCTCGCGCCGGTCAGGCCCCAGCCGTTTCAGACTCGAGGAGTTTGAGCAGAGATGAGCGGTGCACGTCGCCGACCGGTTCGAGAAGGTCCGGGTGGCGCAGCAGGGGGGCGGCATCGTGATCGCGTGGGGTGGGGATGGCCAACCGGCGAGCATCCCCTGCGACGTCGGCGCCGTGTTCGGTGGCGGAAAGGGCGGCTTGCGCTCGGGTGACGAGGTCGGTATCGGCGAGCAGGTTCGCCGCCCAGCTGACGACAGTCTCGTCGACCCAGGTGCCCCAGGCTTGTTCCCCCTCGGCCATCGGATACTGGTCGGCTCCGGTGAGTGCGTCCAGCCGTCCGGAGCCTCCCGGGCCGAGGAGCTTCAGCATTTCGACGTCGAGCGTCGTGGGGTAGCGCAGCGTCGCGGCGATGGTGGTCGCCTGTCGTGCCTGGGCTTCGGCCAGGGCGTAGTTCAGGGCGCCGGCTGTCGCCGGAAAGGCGGTCAGCAGCCAGCGTGTGGCCGCGGCTATGACTGGCGAGAGATCACTGGGCATGTGAACCGTTCCTTCACGCGCGCCCGGTGTCTGTCTGTGGTGTGCAAGCCGGCCGCGCTGTCGCGCATGGCGCGCCAGCGTACGCGGCCGGCCCTGGTCTGTGACAAGGACCTGTGTCACACGAGCGGGCCGGGAGCCATCACCGCCGACGGGTATCTCGGGTCAGCACTTGCCGCGGCCGGTGAAGACGTCACGCACGCGTCCACCCGAGCCCTGCTGCCGGAGAGACGAGAGTGAACTACACGCGGTTCCACCCGACCCGCAGAAGCTGATGTTACTGCTTGTACATGCGAGGCAACTGTTTGTACATGGGGTCCGGACCCGCGTGATGACGACTCCCGCCCCTGATCATCGAGCCCGGACGTGGTCAGGCACGGCCTGTCAGCGGGACGAGCGAATGGGGTGTGGTGATCAGGTCAGCCGTGCACACCAACGGCGCGCCCGCCACGCGACTACCTCACCGTTCACGCCCGATCGTCCAGCTTGGGGGAGAATTCGGGCCCATACCTGAGGTGACGCTGCCGGATCACCGTGGCCTTCGACGCAGTGACTCTGTGCTGGATTGCGCCGCCCCCAGCGGGAGCGCAGGGTGATATCAGGTCCGGGGGCCCGGCAATAGCCGGCTTGGCGACGGCAGGAGGTGACGAGCCGTGGGCACGAGGCCCGAGGAACAGACGCGCGGGTACGACGCCACGCCATACCTGCCGAGCCGCCGCGCCGGCCTCCCGGGGCTCCGAAAGGCTGCGGCCCAGTGCCGTGGCTGCCCGTTGCACGAGGAAGCGACGCAAACGGTGTTCGGCGAGGGGAACGCCTCCGCGCGTGTCCTGCTGCTCGGGGAGCAGCCGGGCGACCAGGAGGACCGGCAAGGCAAACCGTTCGTCGGTCCTGCCGGCCGGGTCCTGATGCGCGCCTTGGAGGATGTGGGCATCGAACCGAAGGACACATACGTCACCAACGCGGTCAAGCACTTCAAGTTCACTGTCCCGGAAGGGCGCAAGCGCCGTATCCACAAGGCGCCGAATCTGCGGGAGATGACCGCGTGCCGACCGTGGCTCATCGCCGAACTACGGCTTGTGTCACCCGAAGTGATCGTCGCGCTCGGTGGCACCGCGGGAAAGGCTCTTCTGGGTTCCTCCTTCCGGGTGTCCGAACAGCGCGGCGCCCTCCTGCCGTGGCCGGACTTGGGCGTCGACGGGAGCGATGAACACGGCAACGCCGCAGAGACCGTGCACGGCTTGGTGGCGACGATTCACCCCTCCGCCATCCTGCGCGCCGACGATCGCGATGCCATGTACGCCGGTCTCGTCTCTGATCTGCAGCTTGTCGCGGACGTGCTGTCGAGAACAAAGGATGCTTGACGAGTCCGAGCACCCAGCTGACCGCCCGCACGACTGGCGAACGTTGTCGAACTCGTCGGCCGGTGTCGACCACCCGAATTCCGCCTCGGCCCCGGCTTCCACCATGCGCGGCACGACCACGCTGATCGGAACCTGCCGACAGTTCGACCCTGTGGGTGGCATACGCGCACCGGCTACCCGCATCGAACCGCACCTCGCCGTCCACACGTTCGCGCAAGGCTCGCTCCAACGCGGCCGTGCCGAGCCGTGCCCGGATGCGTCCCGCCTCGCTGCCCCCACCGGACTGCCCCATGAACGCCTCCCGAGCTGCCGATGAGATGTTTCCCCGTGTCTTACCGCCATGCGGGCGGATAGGCCCGGCAAGGAGGTACTGCCGGCAGACGACGGTTGCCGACCTCTTCCCCGTCGCGTGGCGGCGTCCCCGGGGAGCGGGTACTCAGGAAGAGACAGCCGAGGTGTTCCACGGAGACGGCCCAGATGCCCACGGCTCATGTTGCGTGGATTGCCTACGACGCCCCGGCGCGAGTCCATTCGGGGCCACCCGTTCGGCTCAGCGTCTCGCGGGTACCCGCCGCCCACTACGGGACCCGAGACCGCGCGACCACTTCCTGGAAGGGCGACGCATGGCGACGTACGGCTATTTCCTCTCCTCCGAGGAGTTCACTCCGGCCGCACTACTTTCCCAGGCCCGCGCCGCCGAGCAGGCCGGGTTCGAGGCACTGGCGATCTCCGACCACTTCCACCCGTGGAACGACGAGCAGGGCCGGAGCTCCTTCGTCTGGTCGATGATCGGGGCCCTGTCCCAGGTCTGTTCGCTGCCCGTCACGACCCTCGTCACCTGCCCCACCGTGCGCATGCACCCCGCCGTCAATGCGCGGGCCGCAGCCACTGCCGCCGTGCTGACCGAGGGCCACTTCCGGTTCGGCCTGGGCACCGGCGAAGCCCTCAACGAGCACATCCTCGGGGACGCCTGGCCCGAGGCATCCGAGCGCATGGAGATGCTGGAGGAGGCCGTACACGTGATGCGCCGGCTGTTCACCGGCGAGCAGACCACCCACCGCGGCACGCATTACACGGTGCAGAACGCCTGCCTCTACACCCTGCCCGATGAGCCGCCCCCGCTCTACGTGTCCGGGTTCGGCCCGCAGGCCGCCGCACTGGCCGGCCGGATCGGGGACGGCTTCGTGGCACCCACATCCTCCCGCGGCTGAAAGACCTGGCCCGACAGCCATGAGCGAGGCTCCGGCGAGCGGACACGTGGGGGCAGGCGAAAGGCACATCCAGCATCTGAAGATGACCGTCCCCGTGGACGCCGTGGCTCCCCTCCGTTCCGCTCCGGCCGATGCCACGCTGCGGACGATGCGCCGCAACGCGGGGGCCGACAACCGCCCGACCAACACGATTTCCTTCTGTGCCCCAACCTTCTGAGCCCCCGGTCTTCTCCCCCGCCCGACACCGTTACCGAGGAAAGGCAGTCATGCGTATTCACCGCCGTTCGACGCTCGCCCGCTGGCAGCGCTGGCGCTCTGAGCCCGCGCTCCGGATCCCCCGCGGGGCCGACGACGTGGAGAATGCCAACCGCAGGTTCCTGCTGTACGGCGTCCTGCCGCTGTGGTTCGTCCCCGCCGTCGCCGACTGGGTGATGCACCGCCGCTCGGACATCGAGCACACCAGCGGGGTACGGGAGTCCGCGGTACACGCCCTCATGATGTCCGAGGCCGGCCTACCCGTCGTCGCAGGTCTGACCGCCAAGGTCAACCCGCTGGTGCTGTCGCTCATGGGTGGCGCGGCCGTCGCGCACGGAGCCACCGCACTGTGGGACGTGTCGCTGGCCACCAGCAAGCGCGAAGTGCGGCCCGTCGAACAACACATCCACAGCTTCCTCGAAGTGCTGCCGCTGACAGCTGCCGCATTCACCACATGCCTGCACTGGGACCAGGTCCGGGAAGCCATGAGGGGCGGCGGCCGGGCCGACGACTGGAAGCTCGTCCCCAAGGAGCGTCCGCTGTCGGCCGGCTACCTCACCGCGATCGCCGCCGGGGTCGGACTGTGCGTCGCCCTTCCGTACGCCGAGGAGATGATCCGTTGCATACGGTCCCGCCAGGACCGTACCGACGATGACCCGGATTGACTCGCTCTCCCTCCCGAAGGAAGAGAGAGTCTGGCCTGCTCGCTCGGTGCTCTGCCGCTATGCCGCACAGGCATCGGGCGGGCTTGCGCTCGCACACACTGGAAGGGCGCCTTGGCATGGTTGCTGAGACCCTTGGAGAGAGGCGCGCCGGGACGTGGCTGCGGTCGTCCACGGACCGCCGCGGGGCCGCGGGCGCGGCCTCCGGCGCGCTGGTGCCGGGCCGACGGGTCCGGCCGACAGCGGTGGTGAGCGGTCTTGCCCCGCCGGCCGGCTCCGCCTGCACCCGGTTCGGCATTTTCGCCGCGGCCGGCGTCGCCTCGGTCGAAGATCCCGGTACACCGTCGTCCCCACCGAGAAACTCTGCGACAGCGACAGAAGGCAACCGCAAACCCGGTCCGCGGGCCAACAGTGAACCCTGCGGACCTCTGCCCCCGGCGCTAGGAGAGCGATTCCGCATGGCACGCGCTGTACTGCTCGACGTCGATGGCACTCTCGCCGACACCAACCACCTGCATGTCGTCACCTGGTGGGAGGCGTTTCGGCAGGCCGGCCACCAGGTGCAGATGCACGATATCCACCGCTCGGTGGGACTCAGCTCTACCGATCTCATCGACCACCTGCTCGGCGACGACCGCGACCGGGACAAGGACCAGGAGCTCAGCGCCGCGCACACCACCCTGTACGGCACCTACTTCGACCGGCTGCCGGCCCTCGACGGCGCCCGCGACCTCCTGCACGCGCTCGCCGACCGGGGGTGGACCCTCGTCCTGGCCACCTCCGCCGGCGGACCGGAGCTGGAGGCGCTGCGTCGTACGATCGACGCCGATGACGTCATCGCGGGAGTGGCCAGCGCGGACGACGTCGAGGAGGCCAAGCCCGCCCCGGACCCTGTGCACCGCGGCCTGGAACTGGCCGACGTCGTTGCGGAACGGGCCGTCTTCGTCGGTGACACCGTCTGGGACATGCAGGCCGCGACAAATGCCGAGGTCAGGGCCATCGCACTGCTCTCGGGCGGAATCCCACGCGGCGACCTCGAAGCGGCAGGAGCCGCGACCGTGTACAGCGATCCCGCGGAACTGCTCGCCCAACTGGATACCAGTCTGCTGGTGCAGATGGAGCACGACGACTGAATCCTCGGCGTGGAGTAGGTCTTTCGGCGTCCCGACGTCGCGTCCTCGAGTGGAGTTCTTTCACTCGTTCACTCGCACGTGCTGGCCGATGCCGGGTTACGAAGCCCGCCAGGAGACGTTCAGGCCTGCCGGGCTACGCACGGCTGGTGAACCGCCATTCGCCGCCATCCCCGCCGACTCAGCCGATGGGAGTCACGTGGTTCAGGTCTGGCAGTGCGGGCACCAGACAGTGCGGCGTCCGGCAATACGGCTCGAGTTCAGGGATCGGCCGCAGCGGGGACACAACGGCTCGCTGTCGTCCCTGCGTCCGGTGAGCCAGGAGCGTCGCGGTGGCACGCGCCCAGCCCGGACGGATGTTTCAAGGACACGACCCATGGCCGCGTGGATGTGCCGCAGTGCGGTCGCGCTCAGGTTCCGCGCCGGAGTCCGGGGGTGAACGCGAGCCCGCCAGAGGATCTCGTCGCACAGGAGATTTCCCAGACCTGCGATCACGGACTGGTCCATCAGCGCGCTCTTGACCGCACCGCGTCGCTCCGACAGCAATTCCCGGAACTCCTCCCGGTTCACGGACAAGGCGTCGGGCCCCAGGCCGTCCAGGATCCGGTCGATGGCGGTATCACTGGCCAACCGCACGCCCTGCAGCTTCCGTTGGTCGCGGTAGCGCAGATTCCGGGTATCGTCGAGCGTCACCACGACGCGGTCGTGCGCTTCGATCGGATCGTTCGCAGAACAGCACCGCAGTGATCCGGTCATGCCAAAATGGCAGACAAGTGTCGGGCCGGCGCCATCAGTTGGCACGAACAGCCACTTACCGTGACGCCACGGCTTCGCAAGGCGTCTGTCCTTCAATTCTCTTCGCAGCCGTTTCTCGGTGACACCCCGCAGCACCCCGGGATCCCGCACCTCGATATCCGTGACACGCGGGCGCCGACCGCAAGTCATCAGCACCTCGCGAAAACCTTCGACATCCGGCAGTTCGGGCATGAGGTGTTCCCCGGCTTTCCGTCGCGCGATTGTCGGGCCACCGCTCATGCCGAGTACCCATACGGGGCAGGCCCACCCGCTCGGCCACCTCGTAGATCAGGGTGACGAATGGGGCACGCAAGCCTGATGCTCGCGGCAGGGCGGGATGAGGGACAAGCGCGGCGCCCCGGAATCAGGATCCGGGTCGCCGCGCTGTGCCCCTTCACCGTCATGTGGAGGAGGCGACCGTCATCTCGCAGGCCTACCCACCCAGGGAGACTCAAAGCCGACGGTCTGACGCGGGACGCTGCGTGCGGGGCGGGTCACGTCTGTCTGCCCGCAAACCTCTCCTCGGCATTGCGGGCTCCGGTAGGCCTGTCTGCCGATGGCCGATACGGTGGATCCAACGGTCGACCGGCCCGCTACCTCATCGGGTTCTCGTCCCGGCCAGGCGTGTCCCCGGACATCCAGCATTTCGGCTTCGGCAGCAGCATCCATCTGTGTTACGGCGCGCCCCTGGCCCGCCTCGAAGCCCAGGCCGCACTCGGCGCGCTGCTTCCCCAGCTGGGCACGGCACGCCTCGTCGAGGATCCGCCCCCTTACCGGCAGAACGCCATGCTCCGCGGCCCCCGCCATCTACTCATCCAACTATGAGGATGTGCGTCCGCACACCACGCGGCAGACATTGGTGACGGAACGCGTCGCTGGTGACGACGTCGATGTCGCGAACGCGTGGAGAGACCGGCCCAGGAGATGCCGATCGCGCCGCCACGCGACGCGCTCGTAGGAGTCCAGGGTCGGGGTGCAGGCCTGGCCAGAGGTGGCGGCCCGGAAAGGGGCGGATGCGGACATCATCGTGCTGACGCCTTCTCGAAGGGGGTGTGCACATGGCGTCGGATCAGGCGCTCGTGGGCGGCCCTGCCGTGCGCTGGTTGTAACGCCGGGCCGCCCGGTCGTTGAGGGCACTCCCCCACTCGCGTACCTTCTCCGTCCACGAATGAGTGGGACGGTCGACGTCATGGCCCTGCACGATGTTCTGGTCGTCCGTGCCACTGTCGTGGTCCCTGGTCTCGGACGGGAGGAGGCGGGCCACCACACCGCTGATGCGGGTCACCGTGGCGGGAGCCAGGCCGTGGGCGACCGAAGCGGCACGTGCCGCAGGAGTGAGGACCAGGCGGGTGCGCCGCCGTTCCACGGCGCGCACGATGCGCTCGGCCGCGCGTTCGGCATCCATGGAGATCACGGGTGCGCCGGCGAGTGCGGAGAACCAGGCGAATTCCTCGGAGGACCGGCCACCGAATTCCGCTTGGAGGTGCGATCCAGTGCGCATCAGCCCGGGGTGAACCGTGGTCACACTGACGTGCTCCCCGGCTGTCTCGGCCCGCAGCCCTTCGCTCAGCGCCCCCACGGCGGCCTTCGCACATGAGTAGGGCAGCAGGTGCGGGACGGCGAGCAGTCCGCCGACCGACCCGATGAGACACAGTCGGCCTCCTGCCTCACTGCGGCGCAGGTGCGGCAGGGCGGCCAGCGCGGTGTTCAGGGCCCCGCCGAAGATTGTCGCCATGGCGTCGTCGAAAACGTCGCCGTCGATCGCCGCCGTCGGCGCCACCTGAATCACCCCGGCATTGGCGATGACGATGTCCAGGCCGCCCTGCCGATCGTGTGCCCGCCGGATCTCGGCGTCGACAGCGACGCGGTCACGTACATCGCACACCGCAGTGGAAACCGTCGTGCCGGTTCGCTCTTCGATCCATTCGGCGCCCCGCCGCAGTTCGTCCGCGTCGCGGGCCAGGATCGTGACCCGGCAGCCGCGCTTGGCCAGCCGTGCCGACAGCAACAGCCCGAGCCCTCGTGATCCGCCCGTGACCAGGGCGGAGAGTCCGTCGAGTCCCGATTGGTGTGGGCTTGGAGCCACCGTCATCACCTCGCTCGTCGAAGAAGATCCGAGTACCCGGGACGGACTGCCTGGAACCGCAGGGGAGCCGTGGTGAGGCGTCTGCGCCGCGTCTCATGGAGCGCCACGGAGGCGTTGCCGACAGTGGATGATGTCGGCGCGGGCCGGCCCGAGGACCCGTTGCCCACGAGACGAGTTCCGCGCTGCGTGCGTCCGGTCAGGGATGGAGCAAGGTCTTGACCATGGCGTCCTCCTTGGCCTGGAACATCGCATAGGCCTTGGGTGCGTCCTCCAGAGGCATGTCATGGGTCTTGAACGTGTCGACGCCCAGCGGGTCGTCGTCCGTGAGCAGGGGCAGGATGTCGTTCACCCAGCGCCAGACGTTCGCCTGTCCCAGCCGCATCTGGATCTGCTTGTCGAACATCGCCAGCAACGGCATGGGGCTCGCCGCCCCGCCGTAGACACCCGAGACGGAAACCGTTCCTCCACGGCGCACCAGGCCTATGGCAGCGTGCAGGGCGCCGAGCCGGTCCACACCGGCCCGCTCCATGAGCGGCTGCGCAACGCTGTCGGGCAGCAGCCCGGTGACCCATTGGGCTGCCTTGGCGAAGGGCGCCCCGTGCGCCTCCATCCCTACCGCGTCGATGACGGCATCAGTGCCCCGCCCGTCGGTCAGGTCGTGGACGGCCCCGGTCAAATCCTTGCCGTCATGGCGGGCGTCGAAGCAGGTGACACCGTGCGCGGACGCCCGGGACAGCCGGTCCGCGACCAGGTCGACCCCGACGACCAGCCGCGCGCCGCGGTGCTGCGCGATCCGCGTGGCCATGTCCCCGATCGGCCCCAGCCCGAGCACGGTCACCGTGCCGCCTGGGGGAATGTCCGCGTACTCCACCGCCTGCCAGGCCGTCGGCAGGACATCGGACAGGTAGACATAGCGATCGTCCGGGGGTCCCTCGGGTACCTGGATGGGCAGCCTGTTGCCGAAGGGAACGCGCAACAGCTCCGCCTGCCCGCCGGGCACCTGGCCGTAGAGCTTGGTGTATCCGAACAGTGAGGCGCCGGTGCCGCGCTCGCGTACCTGGGTCGTCTCGCACTGTGAGTGCAGGCCTTGATTGCACATGAAGCAGTCGCGACACGAGATGTTGAAGGGGATCACGACGCGGTCGCCCGGCTTGAGGGCGTGCACCTGTGGTCCGACTTCTTCAACGACACCCATCGGTTCGTGCCCCAGGATGTCTCCCAGGTCCAGGTAGGGGCCGAACAGCTCGTAGAGGTGAAGGTCGGATCCGCAGATCCCGGTGGAGGTGATCCGGACGATCACATCGTCGGGCTTCTCGATTCGCGGATCGGTCACGGTCTCCACCCGAACGTCACGCTTGCCGTGCCAGGTCAGTGCACGCATGGAGCACTCCTCTTGTCGGAAAGGTGGGCTCTGTGTCGACCGGGTTCCCTGACCGTCCCGCGCGACACTCCGCGAGCGATGGGATCGGACCGCTGCCGGCCTGCACTCGGCAGAGCCGGCCGGTGGCACAGCCGGCGCGCGGGCTCGGCCCCTCCATTCCCTCTCGTTGCGGAACCACCGCGTACTTGGGGTCCTCGGCCGAGCCGGTGCCGGCAGCGAAGACACCGAAACGCGTCCACGCCAAGCGCCCGTCCACCAAGGCCGACGCGCCCCCCTACGCTCGCGGTCCTCGACATGCGATCCGCCGTGTCCGGGCGTGCCATAGAAAGAACAGGAGGTGATAACGGCGATGGCGCGTGCAGTGTGGAGTGGTGCCCTGGCCTTCGGTTTGGTGTCCCTGCCGGTGCAGCTGTTCACGGCAACGGACAGCCACACCATCCGTTTCCATCAACTCCAGCGCGGCACCTCGGACCGCGTACGCAACAAGCGGGTCAACGAGCGGACGGGTGAGGAAGTCCCGCCCGAGGAGATCGTCAAGGGCTTCGACACCGGCGACTAATACGTGCTCGTCGAGCCCAGTGAGCTGGAGGACATCGCTCCCGGACGCTCTCAGAAGCTGTCGTCTTTCCGGACGTGATCGCTGCGTTTCTGCTGGTAGCGCGTGGGTTCGGTGATTCGGTGGAAGTGGTGGTCTGTTCGGGTTGTCGTTCCCCGGGAGGTCGCGGATGCCGTCGGTGGTTGGGATGTTGGAACAGCGTGAGCTGGGTGCTCGCCGTCGCGTGGACGAACTGCGCGAGGAGGCCGACCGCATCCAGGCCGAGCTGGCCGTGGCCGAGCTGGAATGGCAGGAGTGGGTGATCGCCCGCAGACGGGTCGATACGGTGCTGGCTCCGGACGGTGGCAGCACCGCCGACACTGAGGTCACCGAGGATCCGCAGGACTCGGACGCGCCGTCGGCGCCCCGGAGTGCGGTGAAGCCGAAGTCGCAGGTGTGGCGTGAGGGGCGGGACTGGTCGGTGCTGTCGGTGGATTACCAGCGCATCCTGCAGACGCTCGCGGACCGCCTCCGGCTCCATCAAGGGCCGCTGACCTGCCGAGAGATGGCCGCAGGGTTCGGCATGGATGTGGTGCCGGCGCGGGTGGAGGCACTGCGGTCGAAGGCGAAACGCCTGGTCGCGCGTGGCTGGCTGGCCGAGCCCGCGCCGGGCCGGTTCACGCTCGCGCAGGGTGCGGCCGGGCCAGGCTGCGCGTCATGAACAGCGTCATCGACCAGCAGACCGGTGGTGCGCCGCTCATAGTCGCGTGCCAGGCGGCGGGCCTGAGCCGACTCCTGCGCCCTGCTGTCACGGCGAACCGCAGGTGTGCGCGGCTGGGTACGGTGCCCGGTCCGGCTGGCGTTCGTTTTCAACGCGGCGCAGCCGGCCCTGCGGCGCGCCGGCCAGCACAGTGATCGAGGCCATGATTCTGCTGGCCGGCTGGGCTATGCGTCGATCGTGTTAGTTGACGGTGCGGTCATGTCGCAGCGTGGATTTCCTTGCCGGGTGCGGCGTTATGGCACCGCACGAAGCTGTGCGGCCTCGTGGCGGAGCGCCTTCACGGTGGCCGTCACCTCGGGAGAGCGGTTGCGGACCGTGACGGCGACAGTGGCTCGGCCGAGCCAGGCGGGGTCGTCGACGTGGACGGTGCGGACGCCGGTGGGGACCGCCGCGGCGGCCAGTTCGGGCAGTACGGCAACGCCGAGACCGGCGGCGACGAAACCCAGGCGAGTGGGCCATTCGCGGGCGGCGTAGGCGATCTGCGGGTGGTCGAGGGTTGGCCAGGCGCCGAACTGGGGGTCGTCGCGGAGGCCCTTGCCGACGATCCAGGCTTCGTCCCGCAGCTCGGTCTCACTCCTGATGTGGGCGTGACACTTTGGCGACAGCTCCTAGCCCAGGGCGGGATAGTCGCCAGCGGCGAGGTCCGCGATCAGGCTCGGGTGGGTGGGCTCCCAGCCGAACCGTCTCTGGGTCAGTGCACTCGAAGACGCCATGTCGAGCGCGAACAAGTGGCCAATGAGGCCGAAACTCTCAGGCGATGCCGACTCGACCGGCACCGCGAGCACGCCACCGATAACCTCGGCCAGCGACCGCATGGTGTCGCCCTCGTCGGCTACCGCGTGCAGGACCGAACCGGGTGCAGCGTCCTCCAGCGCGATGCGGAACAGCCGGGCGGCGTCGAGCCGGTTGACCGCCGGCCAGCGCTGCGTGCCATCGCCGACGTAGGCTGACACGCCTGATTTCTGCGCGGCGGCGATGAGCACGGAGCAGAAGCCGTATTGCGACGCCCGCTGATGCACGGAGCGCGGCAGCCGTACGACAGAGGAGCGGACGCCCTGGTCGGCAAGGGCCAGCACCATCTGTGAATTGAGGCCGCGGCCACCGACGGGACCGTTGGTGGTGTCGGGGTCCTCCTCGGTGGAGGTGTGGCCCGGCACCATCGGGGTGAGACCGGCATGCACAAATGGCTTGCCGCTGCCTGCGAGCGCGGCCGCGAAGGTCTGCAGGGCTTGTGTCTCCGCGTCGATGCACGGCCCCAGGTTGCTCCAGTCGTTCCCAAAGGCCAGGTTGATGACGCCTTCTGCCTGGGCGACGCCAGCACGGAGGCTGTCCAGGTCGATGAGGTCGCCGCGGAGCGGCGTCCCGCCCGCGACGGAAACGGCCGCGGCTGCGGCATCGGAACGGACGAGGCCGAGGACCTCGTGACCAGCAGCGATGAGTTCGGGAACTACGACTGAGCCGATGCTGCCGCTGGCTCCGGTAACGAACACGCGCATGGGAGGCTCCAGATGACTGCTGCGACGCTGCGTCGCAGGAAAGGAACTGACGGCCGAGCCGCCCGGGCCGGCGACTCTCATCTCTGAAATTCCCCCCCGACGAGGCGACCGTATCTCATCGACCCCACTCATCGCGCCGGGCACCTGATTGCCGCCGGGCAGGGGCAGCCACCTCAGCTCACGGCCATCGATGAGATGAAGAGCACCCGCGCCAGCTGGTAGCGCGGTCCGAACCTGACGCCATTCGGGGGGCTGTCGCCGGGGGTGTCCCGCGACGACATTCCCGGTCTCTGCGTGCGTGAGATGTCGTCCGCGGCTCACTGCATGCGGATGATCGTCTTTCCGTTGACTTTCTGGGCCGGGTTGAAGGCGGCGACAGCGTCGTCGAGGTCCGCGACCTGCCCGATATGCGTCCGCAGACGTCCCTCACGCACCCGCCGGGCGATCTCGCCCAGCTGGGCGCGGTCGGAGACGACAACGAAGTCGACCGCCAGGCCGTCGGCCGGCCGCACCTCCGGCGGGCCGGTGACGGTCACGAATGTTCCTCCGCCTCGCACCAGCCGGGCCGATCGAGCGCCGATGTCGCCGCCGAATACGTCGAAGACGAAGTCGACTCCGCCGACGTCTTCCAGCGTGTCGTTGTCGAGGTCTACGAACTCGTGCGCGCCGAAGTCGAATGCGCTCTGGCGGTGGGCGGCGCGTCCGGTGCCGATGACGTACGCACCGGCCTCCCGCGCGAGCTGAGCCGCCATCGATCCGACCGCGCCGGCGGCGCCGTGCACGAGCACGCTCTGCCCCACCGAGAGGTGCCCGTGCTCGAACAGTCCCTGCCAGGCAGTCAGGCCCGTCATCGCGACGCTCGCGCCGACCGTGAAGTCGACGTCACCGGGCAGCGGCGCGAGGTTGCGCGCCTCGACGACGACGTACTCCGCGAGGGTGCCGTCGCGGGTCCAGTCCGTGAGGCCGAACACGCGCTGCCCGACCGACAGCCCTGCCGTTCCATAGCTGAGCGAGGTGACCACGCCTGCCACCTCGTGTCCGGGGATCGAGGGCGTCCGATTCCGGCCGAGGCGATCGACCCAGGTCGAGGGCCACTCCAGCTCGTCCCCGGTGAAACCCGACGCATGAACTTCGACGACGACGTCGCCGTAGTTCGCGCCGTCAAGGCTGGCGAGCCGTGCCGTGTCCGGATCGGGCCGTTCAGCGAGTGTCATCCCCGCGGTTCCGGCGGTGGGGTCCGTGACCACGATCGCTTTCATAGGTGTTTCCTCTTTCTGCGCAGTCTCTGTCTGTCTCCGTCGTGACGTCGACGGGGCGGTGTGCGTGCCGGGCGCCACAATGTGCCGTCATGTCCGACCCGATGGGTGCGGTCGTCACGGCCGGGGCGCGCGGCCCCAGGGCCAAGTACGCGTCGATGACCAACTCATTCGAGGGCGTAGCAGCTCCGGCCAGCAGCTGCCCACTACCGCCCGGCGCTCGTGGGCAGCGGGTGCAGGGACGGCTCCGTTGCGGTCAACGCGGCCGACAGATGGGACGCGTCCAAGTCCCGCCACTGCATGGCCACGCCGATGCACAGTCTCACCACTGGCACCGTGCGGCGCGCGGTGGCTCAGCATTGGGGGTCGGCCGGCGCCCGGGATCGTCATGCTGGAATGAGCACGATCTTCCTTCCGCCCGCTCGTCCGGCGACCACCCGGGTGAATGCGGCCGGTCCCCCGCTCAGCGGCAGGGGTTCTGGTGCGAGTCGCAGGGTTCCATCGGCGGCCTGCCCCGCCAGCTGTGCCAGCTGCGTGCCATTGGGCTCGATGTAGAGGTCCCAGCTCGTGATGCCTCGTTCCGCCGGTGGCGCGTCCGAGGTCAGGGAGCACAGCCGGCCTCCGTCACGCACCAGGGGCAAGGCCGCGGCCGCCGTGCCGGCGGCGACGATGAGGGCAGCGTCGAACCCGCCGCGTACCGTGGCCGACCAGTTGGGGTCGTGGTAGTCGACGACCTCCGTCGCTCCCAGACCGAGCAGTCGCTCCGCGGCGGCAGCAGATGCGGTCGCGGTCACCTCGACGCCCTGGGCCGCGGCAAGTTGGACGGCCAGGGCTCCGGTGCCCCCGCCTCCGTTGGTGATCAGGAGCCGCTGTCCCCGGTTGAGGTCCAGCTTTTCCAAGGCCTGCAGCGCGGTGAGCCCGTTGACGGGCAGCGCCGCTGCGTGGGCGGCGTCCAAGCCTGGCGGGCAGGCCGCCGCGTGATCCGCGTTGATCAGAACGCGTTCGGCCCAGAAGCCGCTTCCTCCGGGCAGCGGGGCTTCGTGCGCGAGCACGCGGTCGCCTACGGCAAACCGGGTGACGCCCGCGCCGACGGCCAGCACCTTGCCTGCGCCCTCCACTCCCAGCGCCGCCGGGAGTCGCAGCCCCACGTCCCAGCGAGCGTCGATTTCGAGTTCGTCCCACGGGCCGACCCCGGCGGCCTCAACCGCGACCAGGATCTGGCCCGGCTCGGGAGATGACGGTTCGGGCAGTTCCAGCAGGGCGACTTCCGTCTCTGCCGTGGACACTCCGCATGCCTTCATAGTGGATCGTTGTCCTCTCACTCGGTCCGGCCGACCAGGAGGTACGGGCCGGAAATTGAAATCCGGCAGCGGTGTCGAAGGGGGACATTCCGCACGCCTTCACGGTAGATGTTTGTCCTCGCGCTCAGTTCGACCGACCGGTTCCGGATCCGCAGCGCTTCGGGCAGCAGAGTTGCCTCCAACGGCAGGTTCCGCCCCGCCGACGTACTCGCCGCCCTCTGTCTGAACCTGCCGGGATCGAGGCAGTGGCGCTCGACGAGCGGTACGTCGTGGCTGTCGAGACGCTGCGGAAGGTGCTGCCCAGCCGTTCGGTGCCGGCGAGACGGCGTCCTACTCGGGGGCGGCCTGACTCTCGCCGACACCCACGACCAGCGAATCTGTGCTGAGCAGTTCGACGGCACCACGCGGATCGGAGAACCCGCTGCCGATGACCGGCGGCTCGGGCCGCCGGTCTGGCTCTCCGGGATGGGCCGGCCTCGAGGACCAGGGGTCCCCGAGTTCCCGGTGCCGCGGTCGTCTAGACGAACGTGAACAGCTGGTCGGTCTCGAAGCGTGAAATCGGGCTGCCGTACGCCTTCGCCGGGTCGGGGTAGCCGAGGGCCAGCAGCACCGTCGTGGTGTGTCCGGTTTCGCGGATCTTGAACGCCTTGTCGACGCTGGTCGGGTCGAAGCCTTCAAGCGGCATGGCTTCGACGCCGAGCTCAGCAGCCGCCATCATGGTCAGACCCATCGCGAGGTAGGTCTGCTTTTCCATCCAGTGGTTCAGGTCCTTGTAGCCGTAGTTGCGCAGGTTGAGGAAGTCGCGGGTCATCGACTCCCACCGCGCCTGCTTGGCCGGGTCGGGGAACCGGCCGTCGGCCCGCTCCTTGTCGAACACCGCCTGGAGGTGGCTTTCGGGAAGGTCCGCCCTGGTGGTGAGGATGACGGTGTGTGAGGCGTTCAGGATCTTCTCGCTGTTGTCCTGGAATCGTTCGCCGAGGTTGGCCGCCAGCCGCTCCTTGCCTTCGGGCGTGGCGAGGACGTAGAAGTGGTTGGGCTGCACGTTCGTCGACGACGGCGTCGAGCGCAAGAATCCCAGCAGTTTCTGGAGTGTCTCCTCGGGGATCGTCTTGCTGGGGTCGAAGTACCTGGTGAGGTGCTTGTTCATGAGCTTGCCGAGATCCATGTCATCCTGCCTTTGTGTTGTGATCGCTAATGAACAGTCAGTGATTCGTGCTGATCGGGTTAGTTCTTGCCGCGGGCGAGCAGTTCGTTGACACGGGCGAACTTCATGCCCGTCGTCGCCGAGGCGAGGTCGCCTGCGAGGAGCGCCTTCGCGGCCTCTTCGGCCGCCCCCATCGCGTGGGTGTAGAGCATCGGACCCAAGCTGATGCGCTTAACCCCGGCCTGCTGCAGTTCGGCGACGGTGAGCACCTTGTCCGACGGAGACACCAGGACGTTGACCGGTGTCGGGGCGACCGCGGTGACGATCGCAACGAGTGCGTCGAGGTCGGGCGGGAACGGCGCGTAGACCACATCTGCGCCCACCTCAGCGAAGGCCGTCAGACGCCGGATGGCGTCGTCGAGATCGGGTCGGCCCTGGATGAAGTTGTCGGTGCGCCCGGTGACGACAATGCGTCCCTTTGAAGCGGCGACGGCGCTGCGTACGCGACTGACTGCTTCGTCGAAGTCGCGGATCGGCATGTCGGGATCGCCCGAGGTGTCCTCCACCCCGATGCCGGCCAGCCCGGACTCCACGGCGGCCTCGACGGTCGCGGCGACGTCTTCGCGCGTGTCGCCGTATCCGTCCTCGAAGTCTCCGTTGACGGGCAGCCCTGTGAGGCGGCCGAGCAGCCGCGCGTGCTCCAGGTGCTCTTCGCGGGTGACTCGGTGACGCCCGTCGAGGCGGCCGAGTGTGGCGGCGATCGCCGCGGACGATGTCGCGATCGCCTCGAAGCCGGCGTCGGCCAGCATCAGGGCCGAGAGGCCGTCCCACGCGTTGGGCATGACGAGGCCACCGTCGCGGGTGTGCAGCGCCATGAATTGCTCATAGAGTTCGGAGCCCGGCATGTCGAGCCTTCCTGAATGATCGTTGACTCAGTGGGGGGTTGCCGACTGCGTGCCTGAGCCGCGTCGGGGGTTACAGAGATCAACCGGCGGGTGGGGTGTTGCCGGCGGCCGCGTGGCGTTTCCTGACGCAGCCCGGCCTCAACAGACGAGATGACGCGGGCCGTCGACGATTTCTACGGACTCGACGAGGCGGGTCCGGCGCGTGGCCCTCGTCCACCGGAGCTCCCATGTATCCCGCAGCACGGTGGTGGGACTTTCCGCGGGCCGCCGGGGGCGGCGGTTCGGGGGGCGGGGTTCACTGGGGCACGGTCGTATCGACCGGGTCGACGGCGGGGATGTCGAGGTCGGTCTGGTTGACGTTGTTGATGAAGTTGGTGAGCAGGAACTGCACCGCCACCGCGACGATGGCCAGGATCTGCGCGTCGGTGTATCCGGCGCCTCGTACGTCCGCGAGGTCGGTGTCGCTGACCTGCCCGCGGCTCTCGACCACCTGCTGCGCGAAGCGGGCGGCCGCGGCACGTTTGGGATCGAGTGAGCTGCCCACGCGGGCGAGCTTGATGTCGTCGTCCGACATGCCGCCGAATTCGGTCGCGACGTGGGTGTGCATCGCCAGGCAGTAACTGCAGCCGTTGGCCTGCGACACGGCCAGGGCGATGCTGTGCCGGGTCCTCCCGTCGAGAACCCGGCTCAGGGTGCCTTGCAGAGTCGTGACGACCTCCAGAACGGCCGGGTTCGACGCGAGGGTCTTGAACATGTTCGGGATGAAGCCCAGCTGCGCACCCACGTTGCCGAGTATCTGCTGCGCGCCGGCAGGCACGTCCTCTGGAGCGGGAACGTTCAGTCGTGACACGGTGAATCGACCTCTGATCGGGGTGTGAATAGTCGTCGAGCCCGAGCCGGGCTCGTAGTGCTTCGGAGCTCCGCCGCAGGCTCTTCCTGCGCCGGCCGCAACCTCGACGGTCGCGTCGGTTGCGCCCGGTGGCCTGCAAGGGTGGCGACTCCGTCGGTGCCGAGTTCCGGATCTCTTCATCGCCTCGGACACCACATAGAAAGGACTATACAGACCAGAAACGTCTGTGCAACCCCACTCCCGGAAGGGAAGGGTCCGCCAGGTTTGCTGCGGGCGGGTCGAGATCGAGCCTCGTCATTAAATGTGCAGGTCAAAGCTGCAGGTGAGCTTCGTTGTGAGCGACTGTGCCAGTCGGACCGCGCGGGCTCGCGTCGGCCTGACTCGATCCGGATCGATTGACTGAGTGGACTATTTAGTCCAAGCTAGATTGAGGGCTCGGCAGGAACGACGACAAGACCTGCCGGCTCTGCCTGCACCTCCATCTCGCATCCGTCCACGATGAGGTACTGGTTGACATGGCTGTCGCAGCACAGGTCATCGACGCCAGGGTGTCGCGCCGCCTCGGCGCCTACCTCGATGCGTCACGACCCCGGGCTGCACCGCGCCGGCCCTCTCCGTCACTGCGTCAGGACGGAACCCTGCAGGAGGTTTTCGCCGAGAGGCCCGGCAAGCCCCGGACCGCGGGGCGCCGCGGCGGGCGGCCGCGGAACTGGGCGATGTCGGCCAGGTCCGGTCCTGGCTTACAGGCCGCGACGTCAGGGATACCTGCGTGAAGAATCACAAGGGCGTCATCTCTCGCCGGTCGGCCTTTATGGTCGTATTGGTGCCACAACTGATCCGCCTGGAGATCGAGGCCACCGCGCTTGTGATGCGCTCCACGGCTGAGCAGCACGAGTGAGTAACGTGCCTGAGGGAGACACCGTGTCCGCAACCAGCGATGTTCGCCGCACGCCACGCGGCCTGGAGACCCGTTCACGGATCGTTGATTCGGCGGCCAAGCTGTTTTATGTCAGGGGCGTCAACGCCACCACGCTCGATGACGTCCGGCTGGCGAGCGGAACGAGCAAGTCGCAGTTGTACAACCACTTCGAGGACAAACGCGCGCTGATCCACGCCGTGATCGACGTGCAGTCGAAGTTCGTCCTCGCCCGCGAGGAACAGCACCTGCGCGGTGTGAAGACCCTCGCCGGTCTGCGCCGCTGGCGCGACGCCCTGGTCCACGCCAACTCACTGCAGGACGGCTCGTATGGGTGCGCGCTGGGAGCGATGTCGATTGAGCTGTCCGACAACGATGAGCAGTCCCGCCAAGCGCTCAACGCATCATTCGATGCCTGGCAACGGATGCTCGTCGAGACACTGACCCGGCTCCGCGTCCTCGGCGTACTCTCCGAGGACGCCGACCCACAACGCTTGGGCACTGGTCTGCTGGCCGCTCTGCAGGGAGGTTACGTGCTTGCACAGAACGCGCACAGCTCCGAGCCGATGGCCGTCGCGCTGGACATGGCGCTGGACCACATCGCGTTCTTCGCTCGCAACTGAGCCCACCTTCGCGGTTCGAGGAGCGCGTTCGGCTCCGCCGCCACCTGTCTGGAGCAGCTACCTGTACGACCTTGCCCGGCGCACGGACGCATCGAGTCTCATGCGCGCCGGATGACCAGCGCAGCCACGTCGTCCAGGTGGTCCACCGCGACAGCAGCGTCGAGGACGCGGTCAGCGGTCTCCTCGGCATTCAGCCCCTCGTGGAGGGCCGCGCCAGCCAGTGTTCCGGCTCGTTCCAGTCCGGCCTCCAATGTGAGGCCCGGTCCTTCGACCACGCCGTCGGTGACCATGACCAGCGCGCTGTCCTCGTGCAATGCGAAGGTCTCCTCGCCGTACTCGGTGCCGAGCACGACTCCTAGCACCGGGCCTCCCGGCAACTCGTGGATGCTGCGGCTGCCGTCGTCGCGTGCATACAGCAACGGCACATGGCCAGCGCTCGCACCGGTGACCCGTCCGTCGCCTGGGTCGATACGCAGCATGGTGCAGCTGGCGAATCGTGCTGCGCCCATCGTGACGAGCAGCTCGTTGGTGCGAGCCAGCACGGTTGCGGGACCCGGTTCGTGGGCGGCGATCGCGCGCATGGATGCGCGCACCTGTCCCATGAAGGCGGCGGCGTCCACGTCGTGCCCTTGGGCGTCGCCGATCTCCAGGGCGACGGCACCGTCCGGCATGACGAAGGCGTCGTACCAGTCTCCGCCAATATCGAGCCCGTCGCGGCTTGGTCGGTATCGGGCGGCGACCTCCAGGCCGGGGAGGTGCTCGGGCAGCGTGGGGAGCATGGTCTGTTGGAGCGCCGTGGCCAGCTCGACTCGTGCCTCTTGCAAGCTAACGCGTTTCAGTGCCTGGCCTGCAAGATCGGCAAGAGTACCCATGAGGGCGCGCTCATCCGGGGACGAGTGATGTTCGCTGTCGTAGGTCACCAGCCAGGCCCCGAGCGGCTGATCGCCGATCGGGCTGAGGGAGGTGATCGAGATGGCGAAGCCGGAGTCGAGCTGGTCGAAGTACGGCACCATGGCCCCGTGCGGCCAGCGGCGGATGTAGTCCTCCTGGTTGGGAATGAACTGCGGCTCGCCAGTGCGGATCACATAGGGCAGCGCGCTGGGGGCGTCTAGCGGCAGGCCTTGCAGGCGGCCACCGGTATCGGGATCCCGGCATCGGAGGAAACGCGTAGGCGGCCTTGCGTGATGAACGCTAGCGCGGCGCCGGTACCACCGAATGTCGCGGCGAGCCGGGTCAGGACGACCTGCCGTACTTCTTGCTCCGTGACTGCAGTCATCACGGCGGAAGAGAAGGCCGCGATCTCGTCGGCGCGCTGACGCTCAGCACTCAGCGCGTCCTTCGCTCTGCGTCTGCGCGCTTCCCTCTTGGTGTCATCGCGGATCACTCCGAAGACCCGCTCAGGGCCGCCAGACCCCAGAATGAGCCGACGGGCCCGGCAGACCAGAAGGTGCCAGCCATCGCGCTCGGTAAGGAACCGCAACCTGATCCAGGGGGACCGGGCGGCCGTCGAACGCACGAGCCGCCGCAGCGCCCCGCGGTCACCGGGGTGGACTCGCCGAACCACCTCGGACAACGACATAGAGGCCTCCGGGAACAGCGCCGCCAAGGCGGGTGCACCACCCAGCCACTCCAGCTCGCGCTCCTGGGGTGAATACATGCACAGACCGAGGTTGGCGGCCTTGGCTGCCAGACGGAACGGGATCAGCAGGGCGCCCAAGTCGTTTCCCGCGTTCAATGAGTGCACCCACACCAGCGACTCGCCACCTACGGGATCATTCACTGGTCGTGCCTCGACAAGGCAGACGACAGATGCTGTACCTGGCCCGGGGAACTCCAGCACCCGCATCGCAACCGTCTTCGTCGTGGCGGCGTGGGCCACGAGACTCTTGACCGCAGTCAGCTGGCTTGCGGGCAACAGATCACCGAAGCCACGACCCACGCGCTGCTCCACGGACCTGCCCAGTGTCCTGGCCATTGCCGCGTTGAGGCTGCGGATCGCTCCGTCCAGGGTCAAAAGAGCCGACGGTGTAGCCATCTGAAGAAGTTCGTCCGAGGCGTCCATTTGTCGCTCACCCTCATCGTCGAGCGATATGACCTCGTCGTCCTTCATCAACTATCTGCCGCAGAGCAGGCCTCGTCCACGCGGCCGGTCATTCTGGGGCGGCACCGGCCGACTGCGTGTATCGACGAACGCCTACGATCGTCCTCCCGGTGATCCGCTCGGTCGGATCGAAGGCGACAGCGGCGTCATCGCGGGTCGGGACGTTGCCGATGGTCACGTGCGCCTGGTCAATGGGGAGGGGACAAACAGAGGGGCGGGGACCGCTTCGGCCTCAGAGGCGGCGCCGGGGGCCTGGATCGTCCCGTGGTAGTGCCGGCCCGGAACCCAGGCGCACTCGGCCGGGTGCGGCTCCGGCCGGTCCCGCCGCCCGGGAGGCGCACAGAAAAAAGGACCTTGAGGTCCCTTTTCAATCCTGCTAGCCTACGCAGCGGTAATCTGGCCTATGTGGCGGAACAGGCGCGCGACAGAAACGACTCCCGGCTGACTGAGCGCGGGCGGGCGACTCGGGAGCGCATTTTGAAGGCTGCCGCCGACATGATGTACGTCAGGGGCGTGTCTGCCACGACCCTCGACGAGGTCAGGGCGGCCAGCGGAACGAGCAAATCCCAGCTCTACCGCCACTACCCCGACAAGGATGCACTGGTGCGGGACGTTGTCGCCTTGCAAGCTGCTGAACTGCTCAAACGTCAGCACCAGCTACTTCAGCGGCTCAACTCCCTCCGCGGGCTGGAGCGCTGGCGGGACGTGCTGATCGAACACAACGCGCTCCGAAACGGGGCGTACGGCTGCCCGCTCGGATCCCTTGCAAGCGAGTTGGCCGATCAGGACGAAGAGGCACGCGAGGCGCTCGCCCGGCACTTCGACAGCTGGGAGGGACTACTCGAGGCCGGGCTCGAGCGAATGAAGGACTCGGGAGTCCTCAGGGCCGACGCAGATGCCAAAGAGCTGGCCACCGGCCTCATGGCCGCCCTTCAGGGTGGCTACCTCCTTGCGCAGACAGCCCAGGACGTCAAACCCATGAGGATCGCCCTGGACATGGCGATCGGCCACGTCAAGGCCTATACCGTGCCTGCCGAGGACACCAGTCCACCGGCGGAAGGCCCTTCAGGGCACTAAGCCGTCTGCGGCAGAGCGGCACCAAGAAATCCTGGTGCCGCACCGCAGGCGGTCGCGTCGCAGTCTCCGGCACCGGACCTTCACCGCCTCCCGACATCCATAGCCGGGCCGGACGGGGGTTTGCCGGCAGAAGGAGGCGTCCGACCTCACATTCCGTGCCCGGCGTAGCCCCTTCTGCGCCTGTGCGTAGCCCAGCCTCAAGTCAAAAGCGGAGGCCCTCTCAGCAAGAGAGGACTATTTGGTCCTGAAAAATGGCCGACTTGCGGTACGTTTGGAGAGAGCGGTCTCCTGCGGACAGCTGAGCGGTCAAGCCTCACAAGGATCTCCAGGACGGTAAGCACCATGCACGTGGACGTCCAGTGCTCAATGGTCGGTCCCGTCCGGCTACGCAAACAGGGGGTCGAGGCCGGAGCCGGTCAGCCGGGGCAGCGCGCTGTCCTAGCTGCGCTGTTGCTCAGGCCAGGCAAACCGGTGAGCGCCTCGAAACCGGCGGAGCACGTGCCCGGCGGCGACGCCCCTCCAGCCGCCGCCGGTTACGTTCGCGCGTACGCCTACCGCCCCAGGCAGGCACTGAGGGAGCAGAGCAACAGTTCCGTGAGCCTGATAGACGGGGGCTGCCCGCGGCAGAGCCAACGGGACGCTCTAGACCTGAACAGGTTCACGGAGGTGACGGCAAGAGCGTGGAAGGCCCGCAGCGCCGACGGCCTGGCATCTGTGGCGGGCCTTCTCGCCCAGGACCTCGGGAGCGCCAACGCCGCGCCGTCAGGCGGTCGCCGGAACCCACCTTGGGGCCTTGGCCGGTCGGCCGGGGCACTCGATTGATAGAGGAGTTGATCACCATGGACGGACAGAAGCTGCAGAAGATCGCGGGCGACTGCACCGTGGAACTGCCCGGCGCCGACCTGGAGCATCGTTTCGGCCCCGACTGGGACCTCTACAAGGTGCGCGGCAAGGTTTTCATGCTCATGACCGACATGCCGGGGCACCCTGTCGTGATCCTGAAAGCTGATCCGGACGACGCCGCAGCCCTACGTGAACGGCACACAGACATCACCCCCGGCTATCACATGAACAAGAGGCACTGGATCACGGTGGAAGGCGGGGGCACCGTCGACGAGAAGCTGGTGAAGGAACTCGTGATCGACTCCTACCGTCTCGTGGTCGGCCGACTTCCCAAATCCGAGCAGCCTGTGGATCCGCACACCTACGGCCACCGGGCCTGACCTCCGCCATGCCCGTCGAGCCCCTCGCCGCCCGCGGTACGACCAGTCCAGAGCGGCTACGGCAGGCCTTTGAGAGTGATCTGATTCGAGCTGGACGGGGTGTGCGCCGCGCGCTGGCCGCAGCCATGCGCGACGCTGTCCGCAGCGGCCGCCTGGCACCCGGCACACGGCTGCCCTCCTCCCGCCAACTCGCCGCCGACCTCGGGCTTGCCCGCAACACCGTGGCTGACGCCTATGGCGACCTCGTCGCCGAGGGATGGCTTACCGCCCGCAGAGGCTCGGGCACACTCGTGGCAGACAGAACGATCACTCGACCGGTCTCGGTCCGCTCGTCCGCCCAGCCGCCCGGTGAACCTTGCTACGACCTGATCCCAGGCAACCCCGACCTCACCGCTTTTCCTCGTGCAGCCTGGCTGAGGGCCACACGCCGCGCCCTGGCCGCGGCTCCCGACGACGCGTTCGGCTACGGTGACCCCCGCGGCCGGCCAGAGCTACGGGCCGCACTCGCAGACCATCTCGCACGAGCCCGGGGCGTATACACGAGTCCGGAGCACATACTGATCTGCGCCGGCATCTCCCACGGCCTGCAGATCCTGAGCAAAGTCCTGGCCGGCCGTGGGGCAAGGAATGTCGCCGTCGAGTCCTACGGCCCAGACAGGCACCGCGGCCTGCTGGCGGCTGCCGGGCTGGAGACCCTCTCGCTTCCCCTGGATACTCACGGGACCTACCCGGTCCCGCCTGACGGCACCGATACGGTCCTGCTCACACCGGCTCACCAATTCCCTGTGGGCACGACACTGCAGCGCGATCGCCGGACGGCAGTCGTGGACTGGGCCAGACGGACAGGCGGGCTGGTCCTGGAGGATGACTACGACGGTGAGTTCCGGTTCGACCACCAGTCCGTCGGAGCGCTCCAGGGACTCGCTCCAGACTGCGTGGTCTATCTGGGTACCGCCAGCCAGACCCTTGCTCCTGGCCTGCGGCTGGCCTGGATGGCGCTGCCTCCCACGCTCGCTGAGGAAGCTGTGGCGGCCAAGGGACAGACCGACTCGTCCGAGGTATTGAGCCAGCTGGCCATGGCGGAATTCATCACCTCCGGCGCCTACAGCCGTCACGTACGTGCTGCCCGTCGGCGCTACCGCGATCGGCGGGACTCTCTGGTCACAGCCCTGGCCCAGCACGCCCCGAAGGTGCGCGTCACAGGGACAGCGGCTGGCCTGCATACCGTGCTCAGTCTGCCGCCCGGGACCGAGCAGCGCGTCCTTCAGTCGGCGACCCAGCAGGGACTCAAAGTGGCTGGCCTGTCTCGATACCGCCATGCACGGTCCCTGCACGTCATGGCCGATGCCCTCGTCGTGGGATACGGGGGGCCCTCCGACGCTGTGTGGCCTCAGGCACTCTCCGCGCTCATGCGGATCCTTTCCTGACGCGCCCCCAAGTGGCCGGGCACTCGAACGCGTCTCTTTCTAGGTGCGACGTCTCACGTCACAGCTGCCTGGGGTGCGCCGTCAGGAATGCACTCACAGATTGGGCTGGCCGGCGTGTTGCGCAGGCTTCGAGACAGTCACGCGCTTCCTCCCGAGGCGCCGATCGACCAGCTCGCGACCGGGCAGGTATATCGAGAGCCTGTCCGCCCGCTGATTCCACTCCGGACCGAGCCACGGATGGGGATGTGATCCTCGCCGAGGCCCGTTCGGGCCGATGAAGCAGCACGTGCGATCCGCGGGGCGACAGGCAGGCGTGGACGAGTACTGGCGGCGGCCTTGTTCGGCGTCAAGTGCCGTCAGGGTGACGGCGAGATTTGCCGTGAGCACTCATCGTGCTGACTGGTCGTGTCGGTGTGCGGATTGCGTGCCGCGATGACGGTGAACAAGGTGGCGACGAGGGCAAAAGCGCCGTAGCCGAGCGCGATCTTCGGCAGCGAAAAGGCGTTGGCCAGTTGGCCGGTGATGAGGCTGGGAATGGTCGCGCCGCTGTAGCTGAGGAGATACACCACGGCGAAGATCGGTGCCCGGTCTGCCAGGCTGCTGCCGGACAGCAGGCTGCGGGTGGTGCCGCTGATGGCGATGCCCTGACCGGCCCCGGCGACGATAGTTGCGGCGATGAACAAGGGAAGTGCACCGGTGGCGATCGCTGTGATGATGCCGATCCAGCCGGCGAAGAAGGCCGCCATGCCGATGCGTTGAGCTCCCGCCGGTGCGAATCGGCCACTGAGGGGAGCGCCCAGAGCACTGGGGGCCATGTAAGCGGCGAACACCAGGCCCAGGACGAGTGAACTGTGTGTGCGGAGCTGGTCTTCGACCAGCGCGGGAACGAAGGCTTGGTAGAACGCCCCGGTCGCCCAGGTGGACAAGAGGACTGCGGCCGTTACGGCTAGCAGATGCCTGACCCGGACCGGTACGCGGACAGTGGGCTTCAGTGATCGCCACGCGCCGGGGACGGGGGCTACGGTGTCCGGGCTGATGGCGATGAGCACGGTGGACAGCAGGAGCAGGCCGACGGAAATGAGGTAGATGAGGTCGCGTGGCCAGGGGCCGAACTGGACCAGGGCACCGGAGGCGATGGCGCCTATGGCAAGGCCGAGCATGACTGTCTGGCTGGACGCGACTGAGGCCAGCCAGGCCGGCTTTGCGGGTGCGGTGTCGACGATGTACGCGGTGAGGCTGCTGCTGGCCAACCCGGCCCCCAGACCCATCAGGAGCCGGCCGGCGATCAGGACGGCTATGTGGTGCACGTTCAACAGCACCAGGCAGCCCAGCACGAGCAGGCCGAGGCTGGCCAGGGCCGCGAGCCGCCGGCCCACATGGTTGGACAGCCGTCCCAGTACCAGCAGGGTGCTGATCGTGGCGGCGGAGTAGGCGACGACTGTCATCGAGATGCCCGCGTTGGTGAACCCGTCCTGGGCCCGGTAGACGTTGAACAGGGGGATCGTCGAGCCCACCGCGGCAAACGCGGCCGCCAGGGAGAGCACCGCGGACAGGAATGCAAGCCGGAATGTTCTGCCCTGACGATCCTGATTGGGCGCTGGGGCCAGATTGTGCATCGAGCAGTGTCCTTTTCTCGTTCTGAATCAGGCAGCGCACCGGCTTCTGTCGTGGGCGGTGACAGTCGGCCCTGCGACTGCTGGCTCCTGCGAGCTCCGTCTGCGCGTCACGGCTGTGGTTCGCCCCGTAGGTTCGCCTGGCCCGTCGATCATGCAGCAACGGGACTGTTTCGTCCAGACTGAGGCGCGCGTCAACGAACGCACCCCTTGACCTGCGCTCGCCGGCGCTTCCGCGCGAGGCTCTGACTAATGTGGCGCTTGGACCCAGTAATCGGTGATCGGGTGCGTCCGCACACGGGACCACCTGCCATCACCCCGCAGCACTTCCACCCTCCCATCTTTGGACTCTTGCGTCCACTTTGGGGTTAGGGTGAAGGTAGTGACTCGAGGGCCGAGCCGAGATCGCAGCAGCCCGTTGGATTGGCCGGCTCTGGTGGGACGGTCCGTGCCGCGCAGGCAGGGAACCGGAGACAGGGAGGCGTCTCGTGAAGGCGATTGTGGTGACGGATCAGGCGGCGGTAACGGCCGGAATGACGCTGACCGATCGTCCGGAGCCGAAGGCCGCGGGCAACGACGTGCTCTCAGGCCGCGATGGAATTCGGGGCGCAGGAGTTCGTCGACCTCGGCAGCGACGCACTGGAAGACGTCGGCGGCGTCGACCTGGTCTTCGACGTGATCGGTGGTGCCATCGGGAAGCGGTCGGCGGGGCTGGTACGAGCAGGCGGGATGCTGGTGACCATCGCCGGCCCGGCCGAGACGCAGCCGAAGGACGGCCTGGCGGTCGACTTCGTCGTCGAAGCCGACCGCGCACAGCTGGCTGAGGTCGTCCAGCGCGTCCGGGACGGACGTCTGCGCACGAACATCGGCCAGGTCGTCACCCTCGACGACACCGTTTCCGCTTTCAACCCGGCCGAGCGGGTCAAAGGCAAGACCATCGTTCGCCCATGAGGCCACCGCACATGCCCGGACACAACCAGCAAAGGACCACCCCGCATGACCAGCCCAACCGAGCCGAACCGCTCGACCGTCGGCGACGTCGAGAGGGCAGACCCAGGCCTCCTCGCTCAGGATCAGGCCGTCCTCATCGACGATGCCAACGATAATCCCCGTGCTCCCGCGTTCGATTTCGACGTCGTCAACGACGAGAAGACCGGTGTCTACGAGGCCAAGGCCGGCGACACAGAGGTGGCAGGACTGACCTACAAGGCCGCCGGCGAGAACCGGCTCGTGCTGCTGGCCACCTCAGTGATCCCCGAGTTCCGCAACCAGGGGATCGCCACCGAGCTGATCCGACGCGTCCTGGACGACGTGCGCGCGCACGGAAAGACGGTCACCATCACGTGCCCGATCGTGCGTACTTTCATCGAGCGCCACCCGGCGTACGCCGACCTCATCGACCCCGAGCACCCGGGAGCCAAGAGAGTCACACCGGTCATAGACCAGCCCTTCAGGCTTCCTCGGGGAGAAGGTATGAGAGTGACGACGAGCGTCGAGGCCGAGGCAGCTGCCCGGGAAGAGAACAACGCGACGCTCATCGCCGCATTGGACAAGACAGGTCTCAGCGAGGTGGCGTCGAGCTGGGAGCTTGATGTCGTCAATGACACGGAGCGCAGCCGATGGTTCGCGGCTATCGGACCCGAAGCGATCGCGGAACTCTCGTACCGGTTCGTTGGCGGCCGCGTCGTGTTGTTGACGACCTGGGTCGACCCCGCCTACCGCCACCACCGGGTCGCCACGGAGCTCATCGCGCGCGTGTTGGACGAGATCCGCCCAACCGGAAAGAAGATCACCGTCATCTGCCCGGTCGTGGGCGAGTTCATCTCCCGCAACCCGCAATACCGCGATCTCATCGACAAGGTCCATCCGGGTTCCGGCGCCTACCCCCAGCACAGGCCCGCAGGCGGGGCGGACGACCAGAAACAGACCGCCGCGTTCGAGAACGACCTGACATAGCCGCCCGGTATCCGAACGCGGTTCGACTCGTCGAGCGTGCATGGACTGCCAGCCGCGGAGGAACAGCGGCGCTGTCGCTCACCGGGCAAGGTAAGAAGTTGTTGTCTTTCCGGACTTGAGGGCGGCGTTTTGGCTGGTCAGACACCCCATGTCGTTTGGTGTCAAGCGGCATGGAGGTGGGCGTGGTGTGACCAGGCGGTCGCTTCGTCGTAGAGGGGGCGGGTCTTGAGGCATCCGTGGAGGATGCCGACGAGGCGGTTGCCGACCTGTCGGAGAGCGGGGTTGTAGCCGGCCTCGCGGGCGCGCTGCTTGT
>NZ_JBITGS010000035.1:0-110143 GCF_044457265.1 Streptomyces sp. NPDC050564
GGAACGGACGCTTCCTTTGTACTCACCCGAGAGACTCTCTCAGGCTTTCCTCCGGGCGCTTCCCTTCGGTCTTGCGTTTCCGACTCTATCAGATCCTTTTTCCGATCCGATTTCCTCGGTGCTTTCCAGGTTTCCGCTTCAGCGTTTCCCTTTCCGGCGGCTCCGACTTTATCAGAGATTCTGAGTCGGAATTTCCGTCCCTCTCGGAGTGTCCTGGCACGCAGTAGTGCCGGGTTCCCGTTCAGGCGGAGCCGTAAACGTACTGGAGCGGGGGGGGGGGGGGGGGCGGCGGGGGGGGCCGCCCGCGGGGGGGGGGGGGGGGGGGGGGGGGGGGCGGGCGCCGCCCGCGGGGCGGGGGGGGGGGGGGGGGGGGGGGGCCCCCCCCCCCCCCCCCCCCCCCCCCCCCGCTCCGGGTTGGCGCGTACGAGGGGTCAGACCTCGACGACGACCGGGAGGATCATCGGGCGTCGGCGGTAGTTGTCCGACACCCACTTGCCCAGTGTGCGCCGGATGAGTTGCTGCAGCTGGTGGGGCTCGACCACGCCGTCTTGGGCCGAACGCTCCAGGACCTCCGTGATCCTCGGGATGACGTCGGCGAAAGCAGAGTCGTCGATGCCGGAACCACGGGCGTGCATGTGCGGGCCACCCGTGATCTTTCCGGTGCTGGAGTCCACCACGACGAAGACCGAGATGATGCCCTCGTCGCCGAGGATCTTGCGGTCCTTGAGTGCGGGCTCGCCGACATCACCGACCGAGAGGCCGTCGACGTACACATATCCGGCCTGGACCTTGCCGGAGATCTTGGCCTTGCCCTCGACGAGGTCGACGACGACACCGTCCTCGGCGATCACGATGCGATCGTGCGGAACGCCGGTCAGGGCTCCGAGCTCGGCGTTGGCGCGCAGGTGGCGCCATTCGCCGTGGACCGGCATCAGGTTCCGTGGCTTGCAGATGTTGTAGAAGTACAGCAGCTCGCCCGCGGAGGCATGGCCGGAGACGTGCACCTTGGCGTTGCCCTTGTGGACGACGTTGGCACCCCAGCGGCTCAGGCCGTTGATGACGCGGTAGACCGCGTTCTCGTTGCCGGGGATCAGGGACGACGCCAGGATCACCGTGTCGCCCTGGACGATCCGGATCTGGTGGTCCCGGTTGGCCATCCTCGACAGGGCAGCCATCGGCTCACCCTGGGAGCCCGTGCACACGAGCACGATCTCGTGGTCCGGGAGGTCGTCCAGCGTCTTGACGTCAACCACCAGGCCCGGCGGGACCTTCAGGTAGCCGAGATCCCGGGCGATGCCCATGTTGCGGACCATCGAGCGGCCGACGAAGGCGACCCGGCGGCCGTACTCGTGCGCCGCGTCCAGGATCTGCTGAATGCGGTGGACATGGCTGGCGAAGCTCGCCACGATGATCCGCTTGTGGGCGCCGGCGAAGACCTGGCGCAGCACGTTCGAGATGTCACGCTCGGGCGGGACGAAGCCCGGGACCTCGGCGTTCGTGGAGTCGGAGAGAAGGAGGTCGATGCCTTCCTCGCTCAGCCGCGCGAAGGCGTGCAGGTCCGTGAGGCGGCGGTCCAGCGGGAGCTGGTCCATCTTGAAGTCGCCGGTGTGCACCACCATGCCCGCGGGGGTGCGAATGGCGACCGCCAGCGCGTCCGGGATGGAGTGGTTGACCGCGACGAACTCGCAGTCGAAGGGGCCGATGCGCTCGCGGTGACCCTCGGCCACTTCGAGCGTGTACGGACGGATGCGGTGCTCCTGGAGCTTCGCCTCGATGAGGGCGAGGGTCAGCTTGGAGCCGATCAGCGGGATGTCCGGCTTCTCGCGCAGGAGGAAGGGGACGCCGCCGATGTGGTCCTCGTGGCCATGGGTGAGGACGATGCCCTCGATGTCGTCGAGGCGATCTCTGATGGACGTGAAGTCCGGCAGGATCAGGTCGATTCCGGGCTGCTCCTCCTCGGGGAAGAGCACTCCGCAGTCGACGATCAGCAGGCGGCCGCCGTATTCGAAGACCGTCATGTTCCGGCCGATTTCACCGAGGCCGCCGAGCGGGGTGACGCGCAGGCCACCCTCGGGGAGCTTCGGCGGCGGGCCGAGTTCAGGATGCGGATGACTCAAAAGACTCTCCTCACCACGCGCGCCACGTACCTGGCAAGGCACGTGGCGCGCGTGACGTTCGTGCAGTAGCAGTTGTCTGTGTGGGGTGCAGGCCCCATGGCCTGCGTGGTCGTACGTATTCAGTTGTGAAGTCTTTGGTTAGAGCTCTACCCCGCCGGCGGCAAGATCGATCTTGAGCTGGGCGGTCTCCTCGGGCGACAGCTCGACCATCGGAGCGCGCAACGGTCCGGCGGGCAGGCCCTGGAGGTCGAGCGCTGCCTTGGTCGTCATGACGCCCTGGGTGCGGAACATGCCGGTGAAGACGGGAAGCAGCTTCTGGTGGATCTCGGTGGCCTTCTGGACGTCGCCCGAGACATACGCGTCGAGCATGGCGCGCAGCTCCGGAGTGACGACGTGGCCCACGACAGAGACGAAGCCGACCGCGCCCACCGAGAGCAGCGGCAGGTTCAGCATGTCGTCGCCGGAATACCAGGCGAGGCCGGAGCGGGCGATGGCCCAGCTGGCGCGGCCCAGGTCTCCCTTGGCGTCCTTGTTGGCGACGATACGCGGGTGCTCCGCCAGACGCACCAGGGTTTCGGTGTTGATCGGTACGCCACTGCGGCCGGGGATGTCGTAGAGCATCACCGGCAGTTCGGTGGCGTCGGCGATGGCCGTGAAGTGCCGGTACAGGCCCTCCTGCGGGGGCTTGTTGTAGTACGGCGTCACGGTGAGCAGGCCGTGCGCGCCGGTCTTCTCGGCGGCGCGGGCGAGCTCGATGCTGTGGTGGGTGTCGTTCGTGCCGACGCCGGCGACGATGTGGGCGCGGTCGCCGACCGCCTCCAGTACGGCTCGTACGAGATCCGATTTCTCCGCGTCGCTGGTGGTCGGGGACTCGCCGGTGGTGCCATTGATGATCAGGCCGTCGTTGCCTGCGTCCACCAGGTGGGTGGCGAGCCGCTGAGCGCCGTCGAGGTCGAGTGCGCCGTCCGCCGTGAAGGGCGTGACCATGGCGGTGAGGACCCGCCCGAAGGGGGTCTGCGGAGTGGAGGTCGGAGCCATGGGTAACACGCTACTCGCTGCTCAAGGCGGGGTCTGCCCTCGGGGCAGGCGACAAGTCGTGACAAAAGTGGAGCCCGGCACTGCCTGCTCGGGGGTTCAAGCAGTGCCGGGTCCGTTTGATCAGGCTAGATGAACTTCGCGAAATGCCGCAATACGGACACTTCGCTCGGTTGATCCGTACATCTGTGCCGGATGGCGTGCGGAAGCTCGCTACGGCGCCACGCGCCCGTTGGCGTTGAAGGCCGCGTATGTGAGCGGCATCAGCTTGGCCCACTCCGACTCCATCTTCTCCCCGACCATCTCGATCTCGCGCTGTGGGAAGGACGGGACCTTGGCCAGCTCGTGCTGGGTGCGCAGGCCGAGGAAATGCATCAGCGAGCGGGCGTTGCACGTCGCGTACATCGACGAGAAGAGGCCGACCGGGAGCACGGCGCGGGCCACCTCACGGGCTACGCCGGCCGCGAGCATTTCCTGGTACGCCTCGTACGCCTGTCGGTAGGAGTCCTCCATCACACGGCCCGTGAGCTCCTGCTGGGCCTGAGTGCCCTCGACGAAGACGTATTTGCCGGGGCGGCCCTCCTGGACCAGCTTGCGGGACTCGTCCGGGACGTAGAAGACGGGCTGGAGCTCCCTGTACCGGCCCGATTCCTCGTTGTACGACCAGCCCACGCGGTGCCGCATGAACTCGCGGAAGACGAAGATCGGGGCGCTGATGAAGAACGTCATCGAGTTGTGCTCGAAGGGGCTGCCGTGCCGGTCCCGCATCAGGTAGTTGATCAGGCCCTTGGAGCGCTCCGGGTCCTTGTGCAGCTCGTCCAGGGACTGCTCCCCGGCGGTGGAGACACGGGCGGCGAACAGCACATCGGCGTCGGACGCGGTGTGCTTGATCAGCTCGACGGTGACATCGCTGCGGAAGCTGGGCTTGAGGTCGTCGGCGGGGGTGTCGGTCACGGTTCGGAAGGTCCTTCCCATCACAGGCTCGGGCGGCGCCCACTCTACGGCCCGGCACTGACAACGGGGCGTTCGGTACCTTGCCGCGACATTCATCGGCGAACTTCTGCGAATTCGGTGATTCTGGGCACCTCTTGGGGCATTCGCTCGTCTGTACTGGTGACGGCGACCTCGTTCGAGTCGCCGGTCGCCGGGCAGCAGATCCCTGCTCCCCTACGAGTGTCCAGAGGAGAAGCGACCCCCATGTTCCGTCGGCGCGAGCCTGTTCCGTTCGCCTTCATCGCCGAAGCCGACAAGTTCCGCAGCAATGTCACTCCCCCACCCCGCGAGCGCGCGTCCGCCGGACAGATAGCCGGCCGGTTGCTCATAGGCCTCACCGTGGTCGCGGGGATCGCCGGCTCCCTGATACTGGGCATGCCGGCCCTGTCACAGGACCAGTCACCTGCGACGACGCAGCATTCCGAGGCGTCGGACGGCCGCTGATCCTGCCCCACCGCCCACGTGGTGTGGGGGCACCCCCATGGCCCCCCACGGGTGGTGGGCACGCATCCGGCTCGATAACCTCACCGGGCACAGCCCGTGCGTGGATTGAGTGAGGATCAGTCGTGCCCCTGCCCTTCTTGACGGCGGACCGCGCCTTTGACGAGGCGGCGGACGATCTCGCGCTGCCCTACGACAACCGTGACCGCTGGCGGCGTCCCTACCGGCCCGGGCCGTGCCGGGTCGGCGCGGCCGCGCTCGTCCTGCTGCTCGCCTCGTATGTGCTCGTCGCCGCGGTGGTCATCGCGGTCGCCGGGACCCTGAACGCCGGCGCGGCCTGTCTGGGCGGGGCCGCTGTCGCCATATTCTGCGCGCTGCGGCTGCTGCGCGTGGGTGTGTGGGTGAGCGCGCGGGGGCTGCGCCGGGTGGGCTTCTTCCTCACGAGCACGACGCCGTGGGAGCGGGTCGTCACGGTGCGGACGGTGCAGCAGCCGGTGCGCTGGCTCGGGCTGCCGCGCACCGTTCAGGGGCAGGCGCTGGTCCTCGTACGCCAGGATCGTGCGCCCGAGGACGTACCCCCACTGCTGACCACGCACAACGCCGATTTCCTGGGGCGTGCGGAAGCCTTCGACCGCGCGGCGGACGCCATTGAGGTGTGGGCGGACGAGTACCGGCGGGGCTGAGACCCCGTACGCCTGCCACGACGGGACGGGAAGGGCCGGACCGCGGCGTGCGGACCGGCCCTTCCCCTCTGCGTGCCCTGGAGCCGCGTACGGCCCTCAGGCCTCCAGCGTCCTGCCCTCGCGCAGGGCGATGGCCCGCTGCATCGCCTTGCGGGCGCGCGGGGTGTCGCGGGCGTCGTGATAGGCGATCGCAAGACGGAACCAGCTGCGCCAGTCGTCCGGCGCGTCCTCGGTCTCGGCCTTGCGCTTGGCGAAGACCTCGTCGGCCGAATCACGGTCGATGCGGCCACCGGCGGTGCGCCTCAACTCGTCGACGGGCAGGCCGCCTTCGGCGTCCAGTTCGGCGGCGAGGCGGTTGGCCTTCCGGACGAACTGGGTGTTCTTCCAGAGGAACCAGATGCCGATGACCGGCAGGATCAGCACCGCGACGCCGAAGGTGACGGTGATCAGGGTGCCGTTCTGGATGAGCAGCACGCCGCGGCTGCCGACCAGGACGAAGTAGACGACCAGGGCGGCGGCCGTGACGGCGTAGGTGATCTTCGCGCGCATGTCTGTCAGCTATCTGTAGCCGTCCCCCGGCTCAGCCGAGGTCGAGGAAGTTTTCCAGGCCGAAGGTGAGGCCCGGCGTGGTCACCACACGCCGCACGCCGAGCAGGATGCCCGGCATGAAGCTGCTGTGGTGGAGGGAGTCGTGGCGGATGGTGAGCGTCTCGCCCTCGCCGCCGAGCAGCACCTCCTGGTGGGCCAGCAGCCCGCGCAGGCGGACCGAGTGCACCGGGACACCGTCGACGTTCGCGCCGCGGGCGCCGTCCAGGGCGGTCACCGTGGCGTCGGGCTGCGGGGCGCTGCCCGCGCGCTCCCGGGCCGCGGCGATGAGCTGGGCGGTGCGTGTGGCGGTGCCGCTGGGGGCGTCCACCTTGTTCGGGTGGTGCAGTTCGACGACCTCGACGGACTCGAAGTAGGGCGCGGCCACCTCGGCGAACTTCATGGTCAGTACGGCGCCGATGGAGAAGTTCGGAGCGATGAGCACGCCCGTCTCGGGCGACGCGGCCAGCGAGGTGGTGAGCTGCGCGAGGCGCTCGTCGGTCCAGCCCGTCGTACCGACCACGGCGTGGATGCCGTGCCGTACGCAGAAGTCGAGGTTTCCCATGACCGAGTCCGGCGTGGTCAGTTCGACGACGGCCTGGGCGCCGGCCGCGACCAGTGTCTCCAGCGTGTCGCCCCGGCCGAGCGCGGCCACCAGCTCCATGTCATCGGCGGCCTCGACGGCTCGTACCGCCTCGGATCCGATCCGGCCCTTGGCACCGAGGACCGCCACGCGCAGCTTGCTCATTGCTTCGTTCCTTACAGAGACCTTGCAGAGACCTTGCAGACAGGACTTACGCGACCGCGTCGTGCAGACGGGACGCCTGCTTGTCCTTGAGGGGGCCGATGACCGACAGCGAGGGCCGCTGTCCCAGGATGTCGCGGGCGACCGAGCGGACCTCGTCCGGGGTGACCGACGCTATCCGGGCCAGCATGTCGTCGACGGACATCTGCTCACCCCAGCACAGCTCACTCTTGCCGATACGGTTCATGAGCGCGCCGGTGTCCTCCAGGCCGAGAACGGTGGAGCCCTGCAGCTGGCCGATGGCGCGCCCGATCTCGTCATCCGACAAACCGTGCTCGGCGACCTGGTCGAGCTCGTCGCGGCAGAGCTTGAGCACGTCGTGGACCTGGCTCGGCCGGCAGCCCGCGTACACGCCGAAGAGGCCGCAGTCGGCGAAGCCCGAGGTGTACGAGTACACGCTGTAGGCCAGACCGCGCTTCTCGCGGACCTCCTGGAAGAGGCGGGAGGACATGCCGCCGCCGAGGGCGGTGTTCAGGACGCCCAGGGCCCAGCGGCGGTCGTCGGTGCGGGCCAGGCCCGGCATACCGAGGACGATGTGGGCCTGCTCGGTCTTGCGGCCGAGGAGCTCGACGCGGCCCGCGGTGCGGATGCCGCGCCGCCCGTCGCGCGGAGCGAGCGGGATGGCATCGGGACCGCGTAGGGCGCCCGCCTTCTCGAAGGCGGCGCGGACCTGGCGTACGACCTTGTTGTGGTCGACGTTGCCCGCACAGGCCACGACCAGGTGCGTCGGGTCGTAGTGCTTCCTGTAGAAGCGGCGGATGCGGTCCGCGGTGAGGGCGTTGACGGTGTCGACCGTCCCGAGGACCGGGCGGCCGAGCGGGGTGTCACCGAGCATCGTGTGCGCGAACAGGTCGTGCACACAGTCGCCCGGGTCGTCCTCGGTCATCGCAATCTCTTCGAGGATCGCGCCACGCTCGACGTTCACGTCGTCTTCGAGGATGAGCGAGCCGGTCAGCATGTCGCAGACGACGTCGATGGCCAGCGGCAGATCGGTGTCGAGCACGCGCGCGTAGTAGCACGTGTACTCCTTCGCCGTGAACGCGTTCATCTCGCCGCCGACCGCGTCGATCGCCGAGGAGATGTCCAGCGCGCTACGACGCGACGTGCCCTTGAAGAGCAGGTGCTCCAGGTAGTGCGTGGCGCCGTTCAGCGTCGGCGTCTCGTCGCGGGAGCCGACGTGCGCCCAGATGCCGAAGGTGGCGGAGCGCACGGAGGGCAGGGTCTCGGTGACGATGCGCAGGCCGCCGGGGAGGGTGGTCTTACGGACCGTACCGATGCCGTTCTGGCCCTTGATGAGGGTTTGGGTACGGGCGACGGCCCGCGCCTCCGAGGAGGTGCGGGCCGTCGCCGTGGAGCTACTAGACGTCACTTGTCGGTGTCGTCCTTCTTCTCGTCGTTCTCTTCACCCTCGATGACCGGGATCAGGGAGAGCTTGCCGCGGGAGTCGATCTCGGCGATCTCGACCTGGACCTTCTGGCCCACGCCGACGACGTCCTCGACGTTCTCCACGCGCTTGCCGCCGGCGAGCTTGCGGATCTGCGAGATGTGCAGCAGACCGTCCTTGCCCGGGAGCAGCGACACGAACGCGCCGAAGGTCGTCGTCTTCACGACGGTGCCCAGGTAGCGCTCGCCGACCTCCGGCATGGTCGGGTTGGCGATGCCGTTGATCGTGGCGCGGGCGGCCTCGGCGGCCGGGCCGTCGGCGGCACCGATGTAGATGGTGCCGTCGTCCTCGATCGTGATCTCGGCGCCGGTGTCCTCCTGGATCTGGTTGATCATCTTGCCCTTGGGGCCGATGACCTCACCGATCTTGTCCACGGGGATCTTGACGGTGATGATCCGCGGGGCGTTCGGGGACATCTCGTCCGGCGTGTCGATCGCTTCCATCATCACGTCGAGGATGTGGAGGCGGGCGTCGCGGGCCTGCTTGAGAGCCGCGGCCAGGACGGAGGCCGGGATGCCGTCCAGCTTGGTGTCGAGCTGGAGGGCGGTCACGAACTCCTTGGTGCCGGCGACCTTGAAGTCCATGTCGCCGAAGGCGTCCTCCGCACCGAGGATGTCGGTGAGGGCGACGTAGTGCGTCTGGCCGTCGATCTCCTGGGAGATCAGACCCATGGCGATACCGGCGACGGGGGCCTTCAGCGGCACACCGGCGTTCAGCAGCGACATGGTGGAGGCGCAGACCGAGCCCATGGACGTCGAACCGTTGGAGCCGAGGGCCTCGGACACCTGACGGATCGCGTAGGGGAACTCCTCGCGGGTCGGCAGAACCGGCACGATCGCGCGCTCGGCGAGCGCACCGTGGCCGATCTCGCGGCGCTTCGGGGAGCCGACGCGGCCGGTCTCGCCGACGGAGTAGGGCGGGAAGTTGTAGTTGTGCATGTAGCGCTTGCGGGTCACCGGGGAGAGGGTGTCCAGCTGCTGCTCCATGCGGAGCATGTTGAGGGTGGTGACGCCCAGGATCTGGGTCTCGCCACGCTCGAACAGCGCCGAGCCGTGCACGCGCGGGATGGCCTCGACCTCGGCGGCGAGCGTACGGATGTCCGTGACGCCGCGGCCGTCGATGCGGACCTTGTCCTTGATGACGCGCTCGCGGACCAGCTTCTTGGTCAGCGCACGGTATGCGGCGGAGATCTCCTTCTCGCGGCCCTCGAACTGCGGAAGCAGCTTCTCGGCGGCGATCTCCTTGACGCGGTCCAGCTCGGCCTCGCGGTCCTGCTTGCCGGCGATGGTGAGCGCCTGGGCGAGCTCGCTCTTGACCGCGGCGGTGAGGGCCTCGAGAACGTCGTCCTGGTAGTCGAGGAAGATCGGGAACTCGGCGGTCGGCTTGGCGGCCTTCGCGGCGAGGTCCGACTGCGCCTTGCACAGGACCTTGATGAAGGGCTTCGCGGCGTCGAGGCCGGAGGCGACGACCTCCTCGGTCGGCGCCTCGGCGCCGCCCTTGACCAGCTGGATGGTCTTGTCGGTGGCCTCGGCCTCGACCATCATGATCGCGACATCGCCGTCCTCCAGGACGCGACCGGCGACGACCATGTCGAAGACGGCGTCCTCGAGCTCGGTGTGCGTCGGGAACGCGACCCACTGGCCGTTGATCAGCGCGACGCGGACGCCGCCGACCGGGCCGGAGAAGGGCAGACCGGCCAGCTGCGTGGACGCGGAGGCGGCGTTGATCGCCACGACGTCGTACAGGTGGTCGGGGTTGAGGGCCATGATCGTGGCGACGACCTGGATCTCGTTGCGCAGGCCCTTCTTGAAGGACGGGCGCAGCGGGCGGTCGATCAGACGACAGGTGAGGACGGCATCCTCGGAGGGACGGCCCTCGCGGCGGAAGAAGCTGCCGGGGATCTTGCCGGCGGCGTACATCCGCTCCTCGACGTCCACCGTGAGGGGGAAGAAGTCGAGCTGGTCCTTGGGCTTCTTGGAAGCGCTGGTGGCCGACAGCACCATGGTGTCGTCGTCCAGGTACGCCACGGCGGAGCCGGCGGCCTGCTTGGCCAGGCGGCCCGTCTCGAAGCGGATGGTGCGGGTGCCGAAGGATCCGTTGTCGATAACGGCCTCGGCGTAGTGGGTCTCGTTCTCCACTAGCGATATCTCCTCGTCTTCGTCCCGTCCTGCCCGTGTGGCAGGGGGACGGTGGCGGAGAGCGCTCCTTCTGGTGCGGGCCGGTCTTCGATCGAAGCACCCGGGGCTCGCATTCCCCCGGGGGCCACTACCGAGGACCGGCGGCGGCGAGGTGCGCCTCTCCTCGTTCATTGACGTGATGGGCCCTACCCGGCGGGTACGGCGCCATCACGCTGTGTCGTACGTGCTGTGTCCTGCGTATTGCGTTGTGCTACCACACTACAAAGCGTCAGTGACACTCCGCACGTACAGAGACGTACAGCAGCACGTACAGCAAAAGGAGCGGCTCCCAAAGAAGTGGGAACCGCTCCCTTCACGGCGTCTTACTTGGCGCCCGCCGCACCGCGGCGGATGCCCAGGCGGTCGACCAGCGCACGGAAGCGCTGGATGTCCTTCTTGGCCAGGTACTGCAGCAGGCGGCGACGCTGACCGACCAGGATCAGCAGACCACGACGGGAGTGGTGGTCGTGCTTGTGGGTCTTGAGGTGCTCGGTCAGGTCCGAGATCCGGCGCGAGAGCATGGCGACCTGGACCTCGGGGGAGCCGGTGTCGCCCTCCTTCTGACCGAACTCGCTGATGATCTGCTTCTTCGTAGCGGCGTCGAGCGACACGCGTACTCCTCGTAGTCTCTGAGTAGCCACCGAGTGCCCCTGGTCCACATCTCAGGGGAGCTTCCGTTACTCGGGAGGCGGGGATCCGCTGGGCGCGGCCTCCAGAGCGGTGAGCTCCGGGGGTGCGTACACAAACGGCCGTCACACAGGGTACCAGCCTGGGAGGACGCGTCCGTCCGGGTCCCCGAACCTGCCGAACGGCGCGGACCAGGCCACTAGGGTGACCGCACAGGTCATTCGCACCGTGGGGAAGGGGCCGCCGGAACATGGCCGAGGAAGCGGACAAGGACGTCAAGGCGCGCAAGGAGCGGGAGAAGGACGAGCTCTACGCCCTCGACATCTCGGGCGTCGAATGGCACAGCGCGCCGGGCACGGAGCAGCACGAGGAGCGGGTCGAGATCGCGTACCTGCCCCAGGGCGCGGTGGCCATGCGTTCTTCCCTCGATCCGGACACGGTCCTCAGGTACACGGAGGCCGAGTGGCGGGCCTTCGTGCTCGGGGCCCGGGACGGGGAGTTCGATCTGGAGCCGGCGCCCCACAAGGGCGGGCTCGCGGCGGAGTAGCGCCAGAGCGGGAACGACAGGGGCCGACGCGGACATGTCCACGTCGGCCCTCAGCGTCTCGGCGCACGGGGGGCCATGCGTCTCAGTGCGCGGGCGCGATACGCCTCAGTGCGCGGGCGTGATGCGCCTCACTGCACATGGACGTCTCGGCGCACCAGGGCGATGCGTCCCAGTGCACGCGGACATCTCGGCCCATCTGGACGATGCGTCTCACTGAAAAACGCGGACGCCTCAGTGCACGGGGGCGATGCCCACCGCGGCCGTCACCGGATCGTGGGGGGCCGAGGCCGGTGCCGAGAGCTGCCGGGGAGAGAAGAACGCCCGGCCGTGTTCGACGAGGATGTCGGACCACTCGGGGGTTTCCATGCGTGAGGCGTCGTCCGGCAGGTTGAAGAAGAGGAACGGCGTCTCCTTGCCGGTGGCGGGGTCGATGCTCACGATGGCGGCGGGGCCGATGTTGTCGGAACTCGGCCGGTAGACCAGGAGCTTGTCCCCGCTCATCTTCACGGGCCACAGCGGCTGCAGCGGCCGTCCGTCGAACTTCCGCAGGGTCTTGCCCGTCTTGGCGTCGAAACCCACGATCCAGTTCTCCGCCTGGTCGACGTCGCCGTCCGCCTTGCTCGCGACGAAGATCTGGCCGTTCCCCACGACCATCGCGTAGCAGTTCTCCATCACTCCGAAGTACTGCGTTCCGTCGAACGAGTCACCGCACATGGGGTCGAAGCGCCCGCCCCGCATGGAGATCGTGGCGCTGTGCCGGCCCTGGTCGTCGAGGGTGATCAGGTCGGTCACGCCGTAGTCCCCCGCGCCCACGGCCAGTACCGGCGGGTCGGAGGAGGGCATGTAGACGCCCGAGATGCCGTCCTTGAGCTTGTACGTCCACTGCGGCTTGCCGGTGCGCGGGTCGATCTTCTGCACCCGGTACGCATGGGTGGACTCCTCTCCGCACCGGAGCAGGACGAGCAGGTTGTGGCCGCCGGCGAAGCCGACGTCCTCACACGTGGAGACGTCGGTGCTCTTCCAGAGCTGCTTGCCATGGGTCATGTCGTAGGCCACGGAGCCGTTGCCCCATGCCACCGCGACCGTGCCGCGCGCCATGCTCAGGTTCGTGTTCGTCACATACGCGGTCTTCGCGTCGGGCATCGTCGCGGTCCACAGCTTCTTGCCGGTGTCGAGGTCGAAGAACACCACCTCGTCGCAGATGCCCGCATCCTTGGTGCCCTTGCGCTTGTACGGCTGGACGACGACGGCGGTCCGGCCGTCGGCGGTGACGTGCTTGGTCGTCGCGCAGATGTGGCCGTCCAGCTTGATGCTCCAAGCCGCCTCGTCCACACCGAACTTGAACCCCGTGATGGTGTTCTTGATGCCCTTGGCGAAGATCTTGTCGGTCGCCCAGGTGCCGGGCGCGTACCGGGTCTCGTCGTCCTTGAACTTCTCCTCGTCGAAGTCGATGACGAGTTCACCCTCGGGTGTGCTCGGCAGCTTCTCGGCCGTCTCCCTGATCTCGTCCGGGGCCTGCGGGGCGGCAGCCGCCTTGTTGTTCGCCGGGGTTTCGTCACCGGTGGCGTACATCAGAAGCCACCCGCCCGCGCACAGCACCACGACGAGTACGGCGGCCACAACGCCGAACAGCTTCGTGCGGCGCTTTTTCCGCTCGCTGTCCGCCGCCAACGCGGATTGGGTGTACGGGGATGGGGGTGGGCCGAAGCTCACGCGCTCGGGTCCTTTCGGTGAAAGCCGGTCGGTCTCGGAGGGGCCCTCTACTATGCATGGCCCTTGATCGTGTACATGCAGGGGGCAACGCGACTGTCTCGATGGTTTTGTTTGTCCGGTTTGGGGCTCAATAGTGAGCGTGCGTACGCCACTTCTGGGCAGGGTGTGACGTAGCGGGCAGCCGCGGCGGGGTGGACAGGCCTGCCGTTGTGACAGTCATGGTGATTAGGCTGGGGCCGGGCGCGACGCCAGAACCCGGGAACGGGCCGCCCGCGTCCCAGGGGGAGCCGGGTCAATTCGGACGACTTCGGACGACTACGGGCGTCTACGGACGACAAGAAAACGGTCGCCCCGGCACGGCTTGAGGGTGCTCGACCACACCAGGAGGAATTGTGAACAGCGATCGGGACGGGATCCGCGGGGGCTGGGCCACACCCGGCGATGACCAGTCCGACGCGGAGTCCGCCGTCGAGACGACGGGCGAGTTCACCATCGACTACGCACCGCCGGCCTGGTACACGCAGAACGCGTCGGGGAGTTCGGGCGATGCGGACTCGGACTCCGGGGCCGTTTCGGGGACTTCGGAGGCCCCGACAGCTTCGGAGCCGTCCGAAGCCTCCGAGCCTCCTGGAGCTGCGGCTGCGGAGGCATCTGCCGCGCCTTCGGTGGGGAGTCCTGTTGCGGTGCCCAAGCTGCCGGTCGGCAGCGGTTTCGAGCCGGAGGCCGCGAAGCCGGAGGCTCTGGCCACGCCTGTCGCGGACGCAGGAAGCCCGACGGCTGTGCCGAACTTTCCCGTGGGTGGGTTTCAGGCCCAGTGGACTCCTCCCGCCCCTCCGGCCGCGCCCGTCGCCGCCGCTGACGAGACGGAGCCGGGGAACGGGGACTTGGAGAGCGGCGCGACCATGCGGATCTCCTCTGTCGCGCTGAAGCGTGAGATCGCGCAGCGGGCGGCTGCGTCGTCGGAGGAGGCGAAGGCGGTCGCGGAGACATCAGCGGAGGCCGAAGGCGAGTCCGCGCGCGGGGCCGAAGCCGAGTCCGCGCGCGGGGCCGAAGCCAAGGCGGAACCCGGAGACCCGGTCGAGCCCCAGGCCGTGGCCGCACCTGATCCCGTGGCCGCACCTGATCCCGTGGCCGCGCCTGATCCCGTGGCCCTGTACCAGTCCCTGGAGGCTTCTTCGCAGGGCGACGACGTGGACGTCGAGGAGGAAGCGGCCGTGGCCGAGGCCGAGGTGGCCTCCTCCGGTGCGGATTTTGCTGATGAGCCGAGCGATGCCTCCGACGAGGAACGCGTCGCCGATGTCGTGGAGTTGCGGCGCGCGGACGACGGCGGTGCTGCGGATGCCGTGGATGCGGCGGATGCGGCGGATGCGGGCGACGAGCTCGGCGAGGTCGGCGACTCCGAGCCGCAGGACGACTACGTCAGCGATGCGGTGCCACCGCAGGCCGAATCCAGCCATGCGGTGGCTTCGCCGACCGCCGAGCCGGAGGATGCCGAACCCGGGGGCAGCGAGCCTCAGGACGCGGTGCCCCAGAATGCGGCGCCCCAGGAGGGCGAGCCCCGGGACGCCGTGCCCGTGGCCGGTCCGGACGCACCGGAGGCCATACAGGACACGCCCCCGGCCTGGGCTCCGCCGCCGCTGCCGCAGGGTGGACTGCCGCCGTTGCCGCCCGCGTATCAGCCCGCGTCGCCCGCTCCCGCGGCCCAGTGGCCCGCGTCCACGGAGCCGGTGGCGGCCGAGCCCGCGCCGGCGCAGGTGCCGGCGCAGGCTCAGCCGCCCGCACCGGCACCGGGCCGGCCGGCGGCACCGCAGCCCGGCCAGCCCTTCCAACCGCCCGCGCCCCAGCCCGGCCAGCCCTTCCAACCGCCCGCGCCCCAGCCGACGGCTCAGCCTCCCGCTCCGGCGTGGCCCGCCTCTCCCAGCGCGCCCGTCTCTACGGGTCCGGCTCAGGGGCCCGTGCCGGTCCCGCCCGCCGCCGAGAACCCCGTTCCGACCCCGCCGCAGGCTCCGCACGCGGCACCTCCGGCGCCTGCGCAGCAGGGGAGTTACGGGTTCCCGCAACCGGGCACCCCGACGCCCAACCCCGCCCCGCAAGGCAGCTACGGATTCCCGCAGCCCGGCACCCCTGCCCCCGCTCCGACGGCCGCCCAGGCTCCGGCTCCGGCTCCGGCTCCGGCTGCCCAGGCTCCGGCCCCCGCACCGCAAGGCAGCTACGGCTTCCCCCAGCCCAGCACCCCGACGCCCAACCCCACGCCGCAAGGCAGCTACGGATTCCCGCAGCCCGGCGCCCCGGCTCCGGCCAACCCGCCCGCCCAGGGCCCGGGTTACGGATTCCCCCAGCCGACGACGCCCCCGGCGCACCCCGTGGCTCCGCAGGCCCCCGCCCCGCAGCAGGGGTACGGATTCCCGCTTCCGGCGCCGCAGGCGCCCAACGCCCCCGTGCCGCAGCCTGGTTACGACCTCCCCCAGCCACCCCCGGCTCCCACGCAGTCGGCGGCGCCCACCCCGACGCAGCCGCCGCCTCCCTCGGCGCAGGTGGCCCCGCCGTACCCGCAGCAGCCGCAGCCCGGGCAGCAGCCGGCCGCGCCCGTCGACCCCCGCGCGGGCGCCGCCTGGCCGCAGCCCGTGCAGCACGACCAGCGGCAGCCCACCAACCCCGGTGCCGCACCGCTCGGCTACACCGCCGCGGTGGAGCTCTCCTCCGACCGGCTGCTCAACAACAAGAGGCAGAAGGCCAAGAGCGGTCGCCCGGCAGCCGCGTCGTCGCGGTTCAAGCTCGGCGGGAAGAAGGAGGAGGCCGAGCGGCAGCGGAAGCTGGAGCTGATCCGGACGCCGGTGCTGTCGTGCTACCGGATCGCCGTGATCAGCCTCAAGGGCGGCGTGGGCAAGACGACCACGACCACCGCGCTCGGCGCGACGCTCGCCAGTGAGCGGCAGGACAAGATCCTCGCGATCGACGCCAACCCGGACGCGGGCACGCTCGGTCGCCGGGTGCGCCGCGAGACCGGGGCCACCATCCGTGACCTCGTCCAGGCGATCCCGTACCTCAACTCGTACATGGACATCAGGCGGTTCACCTCCCAGGCCCCGTCCGGGCTGGAGATCATCGCCAATGACGTCGATCCGGCGGTGTCCACGACCTTCAACGACGAGGACTACCGGCGCGCGATCGACGTCCTGGGCAACCAGTACCCGATCATCCTGACCGACTCGGGTACGGGTCTGCTGTACAGCGCGATGCGCGGGGTGCTCGACCTCGCCGACCAGCTCATCATCATCTCGACACCGTCGGTCGACGGTGCGAGCAGCGCCAGTACGACGCTGGACTGGCTGTCGGCGCACGGGTACGCGGATCTGGTCTCGCGCTCCATCACCGTCATCTCCGGAGTGCGCGAGACCGGCAAGATGATCAAGGTGGAGGACATCGTCAGCCACTTCGAGACGCGCTGCCGCGGTGTTGTGGTCGTGCCGTTCGACGAGCACCTGGCGGCCGGCGCCGAGGTCGACCTCGACATGATGCGGCCCAAGGTGCGGGAGGCATACTTCAACCTCTCCGCGATGGTGGCCGAGGACATCGCACGGCACCAGCAGTCGCACGGGCTCTGGACGAACGACGGCAACCCGCCGCCGGTGGCCGCCCCGCCGATGCCGGGTCAGTACGTTCCCGGACAGCCGGTCCCCGGGCAGCCCGTTCCGGGGCAGGCCCCGCAGCAGCCGCAGCCCGGGCAGCCGTACGCCCAGCCCGGACAGCCCTACCCCCAGCCGGGCCAGCCCTACCCGCAGCCCGGGCAGGCATACCCCCAGCAGCCGCAGGCGCAGCCCCAGCCCGGACAGCCGTTCCAGCCGGGCCAGCCGGCACCGGGGCAGCCCTATCAGCCGAACCAGGGCCAGACCCCGCCCCCGCCGACGCCCCCTCAGCAGTAACCCGATCGGCCCCTTCCGGGAGGCCGATTACCGCCCGGGCCCGCACCGTCTCCGTACGGTGCGGGCCCTTGGCGTATCCATGGGCGTTTCGAGCCGTCAGGCCATTACCTGGAGGGCTTCACCGGTCTGAACCAATGAGCGAAAAATCCGCGTCAACTCGTTATTTCCGCAGGCCACATGGGGTTCACGCGCCGTTGACGCGTGCAGACCGCCGCTGATAGACACACAGATCAATCCCGCCGGCGTCACCAGTCACCCGATCAAGTAGTTCAACAAGCCATCCCCGTGCGAGCGATGACGCGAGGTCACCGACCCATGAACACACAAGATCAACACGCCAGAAGGCGCCCGCGCCCCCGTCTCAGGAACGGGACCCGGCTCCCCCGGCTGATTGCCGCCGCCGGCGCCGCCGCGCTCACCCTCACCGCCGGTCTCGCGACCCCGCTCAACCCGGCACCGCAGCAGGCGCAGGCCAAGGAGGGCAAGAAGGTCCTCACCGTCGCGGTCGCGCAGAGTGTCGACTCGCTGAGTCCGTTCCTGGCGTCACGGCTGGTCAGTACGAGCATTCACCGGCTCATGTACGAGTACCTGACCAACTACGACCCGGCGGACAACCACGCGATCCCGGGCCTCGCCACCAAGTGGGAGCCCTCCGCCGACAAGCTGACCTGGACTTACACGATCCGCTCCAACTCCAAGTGGTCGGACGGCCAGCAGGCCACCGCCGAGGACGCGGCGTGGACGTTCAACAAGATGATGACCGACGAGGGTGCCGCCACCGCCAACGGCAGCTTCGTCGCCAACTTCAAGAAGGTCACGGCCCCCAGCGCCACCAAGCTCGTCATCGAGCTGAAGAAGCCGCAGGCCACCATGGCGGCGCTCGACGTGCCGATCGTGCCCAAGCACGTCTGGGAGAAGGTCGGGGACTTCTCGAAGTTCAACAACGACAAGAACTTCCCCATCGTCGGCAACGGTCCGTTCATCCTGACCGACTACAAGGCCGACAGTTACGTACGCCTGAAGCCCAACAACAGCTTCTGGCGGGGTGCTCCCAAGTTCGACGAGCTGGTCTTCAAGTACTACAAGGACGGTGACGCGGCGGTCGCGGCCCTGCAGAAGGGCGAAGTGTCCTTCGTCTCCGGCCTGACGCCCGCTCAGTCGGCCGCTCTCAAGAGCCAGCAGAACATCAAGGTCAACGACGCCCCCGGCCGCCGCTTCTACGCCCTGGCCACCAACCCCGGTGCCCAGGCCAAGGACGGCAAGCACTTCGGGGACGGAGCCGAGTCGCTGCTCGACCAGAAGGTGCGCCAGGCACTCTTCATGGCGATCGACCGCGGGACCCTGATCGACAAGGTCTTCCAGGGGCACGCCGTCGAGGGCGAGGGCTACATCCCGCCGCGCTTCTCGACGTACTTCTGGAAGCCGTCGGCGAGCCAGCAACTGTCGTACGACCCTGCCAAGGCCGCCCAACTCCTCGACCAAGCGGGCTACAAGAAGAACGGCGACGGCAAGCGCGTCGAGAAGAACGGCAAGCCGATCAACTACCGGATCCTGTGCCACGCCACCGACCCGAACGACAAGGCGGTCGGACAGTACCTGAAGGAGTGGTTCGGCAAGCTCGGCATCGGTGTCACCCTCAACTGCCTGGACAACGTGACCGACCCGTGGCTGGCGGGCAAGTACGACCTCGCGTTCGACGGGTGGTCCGTCAACCCGGACCCTGACTTCGTCCTGTCCATCCACACCTGCGCGGCGCTGCCCGCCACCGCCAAGGACACCGGGGCGACCGACAACTTCATCTGCGACAAGAAGTACGACGAGCTGTACGACCAGCAGCTGGCCGAGTACGACACCGCCAAGCGTGCGGACATCGTCAAGCAGATGGAGTCGCGCCTGTACGACACCGGGTACATGAACGTCATGGCGTACCCGAACGCGGTCGAGGCCTATCGCACCGACCAGATCAAGTCGATCGAGACGATGCCGAAGGCCGCGGGCAACATCTACGGCCAGGACGGGTACTGGAGCTGGTGGTCGGCGGTTCCGGCGGGGTCCTCCGGTGAGTCCTCCGACAGTTCGAGCTCGACGGGCGTCATCATCGGCATCGTCGCGGGCGTCGTCGTCCTCGCGGGCGTCGGGGTGTTCTTCGCGATGCGCCGCCGCTCGACGGCCGAGGACCGTGAGTAGCGCACGCATCGGCCCCGAGCCCGAAGGTCAGGGGCACCCCATGAACGTACGAGCGAATGAGTAGTTCATGACCGCTGAGGCAACACCCTCGCTGGTCGAGGCGACCGGCGGTCCGGCGGAGGCCGGGCCGTCGGTCCGCGGGCCACGGGCGCGCACCCGGACCGCGTATCTGCGGTACGTGGCGGGCAAGTTGGGCGGCGCTGCCGTCTCTCTGCTCGCCGTCCTCGTCACCAGCTTCTTCCTCTTCCGTCTCATCCCCGGCGACCCGGTCAAGTACATGACGGGCGGCCGTCAGGTGTCCGCCGAACAACTCGCCAACTACCGCAAGGAGTTCGGGCTGGACCTGCCGATGTGGGAGCAGTTCACGGACTACTGCGGCAAGGCGCTCACCGGCGACCTCGGCACCTCGTACCAGTTCCGCGCCCCCGTCATCGACAAGATCACCGAGGCCCTGCCGAACACGCTTCTCCTCACCGGCACGGCGTTCGTCCTCTACACCGCGCTCGGCATCTTCATCGGCACGCGCTCCGCGTGGCGCAACGGCGGGCTGAGCGACCGGCTCAACACCGGTCTGGCGCTGACCCTTTACTCGATTCCGTCGTTCTGGCTCGGGCTGCTGCTCATCATCGTCTTCTCGGTGGGCATGGGGCCGATCCCCGGGCTCTTCCCGACCGGCGGCATGGAGTCGGGGGGCAAGGAGGGCTTCGCCTACGTCGTCGATGTCGCCCACCATCTCGTCCTGCCGGTGGTCACACTGGTCGCGGTCGAGTACGGGCAGACACTGCTCGTCACGCGCTCGGCGCTGCTCGACGAGATGGGCAGCGACTATCTGACGACGGCCCGGGCGAAGGGCCTGCGGGACGATCTCGTACGCCGTCGGCATGCCGTGCCGAACGCGCTGCTGCCGACGGTCACGCTGATCTTCATCAACCTCGGCCGGACGGTCGCCGGGGTGATCCTCGTCGAGACCGTCTTCTCCTGGCCGGGCCTCGGCGGGCTCTTCTACCAGGCGCTGAGCGTGCCCGATCTGCCGCTGGTGCAGGGGCTGTTCTTCGTCTTCGCGGCGGCGGTGATCGTGATGAACACGCTGGCCGATCTGATCTATCCGCTGCTGGACCCCCGGGTGGGCCGATGACCACGACCGAGTCGGACGGGCCGATGACAACCGAATCCACGGCGGCCGAGCAGGCCGCACCGGCGACGGCGAAGAGCCCCCGTGCTCTCGCCCGGCAGCGCCGCCGCCACTCCGCCGCCCGCTTCTGGAAGCAGTACCGCACCCACCGGGCCGGCGTCTTCGGGCTCGCCGCCCTCGGCCTCTTCGCGCTCATCGCGCTGACCGCGCCACTGACCGTCGGCTCCGACGTGCAGAGCGTGACCAATGCGCCGGGTGATCCCATGGAGAGCCCGAGCACCGCATTCCCGTTGGGCACCGACCAGTTCGGGCGCAATCTGCTCGGACTCGTGGTGTGGGGTGCTCGGGTCTCGCTGCTGGTCGGACTGCTCGCGGCCGTGCTCTCCGTCGCGATCGGCGCGCTCATCGGGATCACCGCCGGGCATTTCCGCGGCTGGTACGCGACCGTGATGATGCGGATCACGGACTGGTTCCTGGTCATGCCGACCCTGGTCCTCGCGATCGCGCTGGCGACCGTGATGACCCGCTCGCTCGGCACGATCATCCTGGCGATCGGCGTCACGACCTGGCCGACGACGGCCCGGCTGGTGCGGGCGCAGACCCTCGCGGTCGAGTCGCGACCCTACATCGAGCGGGCCAAGGCGCTCGGCGGCGGGCACTGGCACATCATGTCCCGCCACGTCCTGCCCAACGTCATGCCGCTGGTGCTGGCCCAGACGACCCTGATCATCTCCTCCGCGATCCTCGCCGAGGCGACGCTCGCGTTCCTCGGGCTCGGCGACCCGACGGTGGTGTCATGGGGCGGGCTGCTCCAGGACGCGCGGGAGGCGGGCGCGGTCAGCGCGGGCAAGTGGTGGTACCTGGTGCCGCCCGGAGTCGCGATCGCGGTGGTCGCGCTGGCGTTCACGCTGTGCGGGCGCGCGGTCGAGTCGGTTCTCAACCCGAAGCTGGGGGTGGAACGTTGACGCTCCTGGAAGTCAGGAACCTCGAAGTGACATACGCGGGCGGGGCAGCCGCCGTTCGCGGTGTGGACCTCTCGCTGGACGCGGGCCAGAAGCTCGGCATCGCCGGCGAGTCCGGCTGCGGCAAGTCCACGCTGGCGCTCGCGCTGCTGCGGCTGCTGCCCTCGGGCGCGCGCACGAGCGGGGAGATCCTGCTCGACGGCGAGGACGTGCTCACGATGAAGTGGGGACGCGTCCGGGCGGTGCGCTGGGCCGGCGCCTCGATCGTCTTCCAGGGCGCGATGCACTCACTGAACGCCGTACACCGTATCGGCGACCAGATCGCCGAGCCGATCCTGCTGCACCGGAAGGCGACCCCGGCGGGCGCCAAGAAGAAGACCGGCGAGCTGCTCGAACACGTCGGCCTGCCCGCCGCCCGCGCGAACGCCTACCCGCACGAGCTCTCCGGCGGACAGCGTCAACGCGTCATGATCGCCATGGCGCTGGCCTGCGACCCGCGGCTGGTCATCGCCGACGAGCCGACCACGGCGCTCGACGTGATGATCCAGGCGCAGATCCTCCGGCTGATCGAACAGCTCGTCTCCGAGCAGGAGCTGGGCCTGATCATGATCAGCCACGATCTCGCGGTGCTGGCCGACACCTGCGACCGGCTCGCCGTGATGTACGCCGGCCGCGTCGTCGAGGAGGGTCCCGCCCAACAGGTGTACGAGGATGCCCAACACCCTTACGGCAAGGCACTGTCGGCCGCCTTCCCGCGCATCGGCGACACGGCGTCGCGGTTCGCGCCGCGCGGGCTGCCGGGCGACCCGCCGGATCCGTCGGCGCTGCCGTCCGGCTGTACGTTCCACCCCCGGTGTGCGGTGGCGCTGGAGTCGTGTGTGACCGAGGACCAGTCGCTGCGGGACGCGGGAGCGCAGCGGTGGGCGGCCTGTGTGCACGTAGGGGCCCCGGTCCCGGACGCGAGGAGCACCGTATGACGACACCACCGCTCCGCGGCGCCGAAGGGACACCGCCGCTCCTGAGCGCCGAGGGACTGCACATCACCTTCCCCGGACGCCACGGCGCCGCCCGGGCCCGTGCCGTCGACGGCGTCGACCTCGACATCCGGCCCGGCGAGATCGTCGCGCTGGTCGGCGAGTCGGGCTGCGGCAAGACGACGCTCGCCCGCTCCCTCCTCGGACTCGTCCCGCCGACCGGCGGCCGTGTCACCTTCGACGGCAAGCCGCTCGACTACTCCTCACGCGCACTGAAGGCGTACCGCAAGCGCGTCCAGCTGGTCCTGCAGGACCCCAGTGGCTCACTCAACCCCCGGCACACGGTGTACGACGCGGTCGCCGAGGGCCTGCGCATCCACGGGTACGGCGGCGACGAGCGGGCGGCGGTGGCGGAGGCCTTGTCCCGGGCCGGCCTGCGCCCTCCGGAGCGTTTCTTCCTCCGTTATCCGCATGAGCTGTCCGGAGGCCAGCGCCAGCGCGTCGTCATCGCGGGCGCCCTGGTCCTGGAGCCCGAACTCATCGTCGCCGACGAGCCGGTGGCCTCCCTCGACGCCTCGGTACGTGGCGAGATCCTCGCCCTGCTCCTGAGGCTGCGCACCGAACTCGGCCTGTCCGCCCTGGTGGTGACCCACGACCTGGGGTTGGCCTGGAACATCGCCGACCGTGTCGCGGTGATGTACCTCGGCCGGATCGTGGAGACGGGCGAGGTGGAACAGGTCCTGACGGCGCCCCGACACCCGTACACCCAGGCCCTGTTGTCCGTGCTCCCCGAGGCCCTGGGCGATCCGGTCGTCCTGGCCGGCGAGCCCCCGGACCCGTCCCGCATCCCGGCCGGCTGCCGTTTCCATGCCCGCTGCCAGATCCTCGCGAGCGGGGAGGCGGAGCGGGCGGGCGTCGCGGACGCGTGCCGGAGCCAGGACCTGGAGGTGCTCGGCGGGGGCGGCGGGACGCAGGTGGCGTGCCACTGGGCGCGGGCGCGGGTCACCATGTGAGAGAGGCGCCCGATGCTGTCACCAGCACCGGGCGCCCCCGTCCGCGTACCGAGGACTACTCCCCGTCGTACGCCTCGATCAGCTCGCGCGAGCGCTTCACGTCGTCCGCGATGGCCTCCAGCAGCGCCTCGATGGACTCGAACTTGGCCATGCCCCGGACGTAGGCGAGGAAGTCGACGGCGACGTGCAGGCCGTACAGGTCGAGGCCGACACGGTCGATGGCGTACGCCTCGACGGTGCGCTCGGTGCCGTCGAACTGCGGGTTCGTGCCGACGGAGATCGCGGCGGGCATGGCCTCGCCCTCGACATGCAGCCAGCCGGCGTAGACGCCGTCCGCGGGGATGGCGGTGTGCGGGAGGGTCTCGACGTTCGCCGTCGGGAAGCCGAGTTCGCGGCCGCGCTGGGCGCCACGCACCACGATGCCCTCGACGCGGTGCGGGCGCCCGAGGATCTCGCGCGCGCCCTCGACGTCGCCCTCGGCGACGAGCCGCCGGGTGAGGGTCGAGGAGAAGGGCTCGCCGCCACCCGCCGCACCCGTCACATACAGATCGACGACCTCGACCTCGAAGTCGTACGTCTCGCCCTGCTCGCGCAGGAAGTCGACATTGCCCGCGGCCTTGTGACCGAAGCGGAAGTTGGGGCCTTCGACCACGGCCTTGGCGTGCAGCTTGTCGACGAGGACCTTGACCACGAAGTCGGCGGGCGACAGCTTCGAGAACTCGGTGGTGAAGGGGAGGATGAGCAGCGCGTCCACGCCCAGTTCGGCCATCAGTTCGGCGCGGCGGTGGTGCGGGGCGAGCAGCGGGGGGTGACTGCCGGGACGCACGACCTCGCTGGGGTGCGGGTCGAAGGTGACGACCACGGAGGGCACGCCCAGCTCGCGGGCGCGATCCACGGCATGCCGGATGATCAGCTGGTGCCCGCGGTGCACCCCGTCGTAGGAACCGATGGTGACGACGCTGCGCCCCCAGTCCTCAGGGATGTCCTCCAAGCCACGCCAGCGCTGCACTGTGACCGCTCCTTGTCGAACCTGTGTCCGTGATTGCCTCATTCGCAGCTCTAAGGGTGCCATGCCGCGTGCGCTCGGCTTGCATCGGCATCGAGCTGTGACGCATCCCGCAGAGGCCGAGGGCCGGAGTCAGGCGGGCACCCGCACCCCGGCCAGGTTCTCGATCATGCGCCGGGCACTCGGACCCACCACTGAGGCCCACTCCTCGGGAGCGCCGGTCAGCCAGCGGGCCACCAGGGTGGCGAAGCCAGGGACATGGCGGGCCAACTCGACGAGACCGCGGTCGAAGCCGCTGGCCCCGGCCGGGGTGCGGACGAGCAGGAGGCCCGTGCGGTGCACCAGCTCGCGGGTCGGCTCCTCACCCCTGCCCACCGCGCCGTCCGCGGCGGCCCTGAGGAGGGTGTCCAGGACGGCCGGGTCCCGCTCGTGCACGAGCAGCAGATCCAGCAGCTCGCGCCGCAGCGGGCGCGACGCGCGGCTGCCCGGCGCCGCCAGAACGGCCGCGAGCGCCGCCCGCACCGGTGCGGCACAGCCCTCCAGCAGTTCGCTGACCAACGGAAAGAGCACCGCGCGTGCGGTGGGGCCGTATTCGAGGCGGCGATCCACATACGCGGCCACGTGCGCGGCGGCCTCGGGGCGCAGCTCCACGACTTCTCTCACCATCGCGGCGACGTGGCGGGCGAGAGCGGGCGTGGTGACATCCGCGAGGGTGCGCAGCACCTGGTTCGTGTCCGGGCCGGGCTGCCTCAGCCGGGTCCGGAAGGCGGCCAGTACCGGGTCCGGGTGAGTGGTGAGCGCGGCGACCAGAGCGCTCGGAGGCAGCTGCGGGTCACCGGACGTGAAGCGCTCCAGAGCCTGCGGCAGGTAGCGGGCTCGCGTCCACGGATCCCGTACGAGCAGACCGAGCGCTCCGCCGTGCAGCGTACAGTCGGCGGGGCGGGCCAGCAGGGCGAGCGCCGCGTAACGCAGCAGCTCGCGGTCGGCCCCGGTCCGCACGAACGGTGCCGCCCGCAACCCGTACGCCACCGCCGCCACCCGCCGCGCGGGCCGCTCGTCGTGCGCCCACCGGTCGACCGCCCGGCACACGGCCGACGGCTCCTCCTCGGCGAGCACGGCGAGCAGTTCGTCGCCGCGCCGGTGCGCACTGCCGACCAGCGCCTCGGCCAGGTCGTCGAGCGCCCGCCGCCGATGCGCGTACAGCAAGGCCTGCGCGGCCGTCGCCACGGTCGCGTGCGGGGTCGCGGGGAGGGGACGCTCGTCGTCGAACCAGCGGGTGAGGTGGAGCTGTACGGCCGCGGGGTCGGCGATGAGAAGACGCGCCACAGCGTCCAGATAGCGGGGCGCGGAGGGGGTGTCGGCGGCGCGTTCTTCGGTACGGAGGTGGTCTTTTGCTCCGGCACGGAGGCGGTCTTCTGCACCGGCACGGAGCGGGTCCGCCGCTGCCGTACGGAGCGGGACACTGGCTCCGGCACGGAGCGGGGCCGAGGCTCCGGCAGGGACGTCGTCTTTTGCTCCGCTGCGGAGCTGGTCCGCGGCTCCGTATGGGAGTGGATCCGTCGCTCCGGCACGGAGCGGGTCCGAGCCTGCCGTACGGAGCGGGTCAGTAGCTTCGGCACGGAGTGGATCCGCCGCTGCGGTACGGAGCGGGACACTGGCGCCGGCACGGAGCGGGGCCGTCGCCCCGTGCCCAAGCACGTCCGCGCCCGAGGTCGCAGACCCGTCAGGCATACGGGGCTCGGGGACCCGGGGTGAACCGGCGCCGCCGCGCCGCTCGCCCCCCACGTGCGTCGCACGCCGCGCCTCGTCCGCGATCACCAGGCGCCTCAGCAGGTCGAGCCGTTCGCTCTCCGGCAGGGGCAGCGCCTCCCAGAAGGAGGGCCCCAACTCCCCCGGTACGGCCCTGCCTTGCTCTCGCCACCTCACAATCCGCTCGGCGAGCAGCCGCAGCACCCCGATGTAGGGCGTCGCGTCGGGCACGCGCCGCAGGACGTCCACGCAGAGGTGGGTGGCCCACCAGGCGGCGTCGCTGAGCGGGCCCGGCGCCTCCGGCAACAGGTCGTCCACGGCATCGGCCAAGTCCTCCAGACGGAGGGCCAGCTCCGCAGTGCCCTGTTGACGGGCCAGAAGCAGCAGGGTCTCGACCACGGGTCCGATGCGATGCCGGGGAACGGCGAGGGTGTGGGCCGGGTTGGTCGTGGACGCGGAACGGGACCGCCGACGACGCGAGGCGACCGGGCCCGGGGCCGCCCCGCCCGATGCCGGCGAGGGCGCGCCTCCCGCACCCGTGAACGGTGGCCCGGCGGCGGCCCGCGGCCGGGCCGACGCCCCTCGGGCCGGCCCCTGCCCCGGGGCGGCCGCCCGCCCCCGGGGGACCAAGACGTGCAGTGCCGCGTCCAGGTCGAGGTGGGTGCCCTGGATCCAGTCGGCGAGTTCCTCGTGGGCGAAGCGGTAGCCGTTGCCGGCGGGGACGAGAAGGCCCTCGGCGAGGACGGCGGGGGCCCAGCCGCTGGTGCCTGAGAGGCGGCGTCGCGGGGCGCGGCCCCACGGGAAGACCGCTTCGAAGGACGCGCGGTCCAGCTCGCCCTGCCCGGGGCCCAGACAGCGCCGCGCGGCCTCGTGCACCTGGCCGGAGACCTGGGCGGCGAGCCGCCGTACGGCAGTGCCCCGCAGCCCGTTCGCCGCGGCGAGCCGGACCGCGATGCGCAGGCACATCAGGTCCAGGTACGCGGCGAAGACGTCGTCCCGGTCGAGCCGCCCGGCGGGGGCGTCCGGCAGCGCGGCCCGCACCTCACGGAGCAGCCGCAGTGTCAGGGGGTGCCGCGCGTCGGCCGCCACCAGCACGTCCTCGGGGATCCCGGCGCGCGACCGCGCCCGCCGCGCATCCTCCTCGGTGAGGTCCCCGAGCCACACGCATGGCGGAGTCAGCGGGTCCCGGTCGGCCGCGGCCCGGTGCAGCATGTCCCCCGGAAACTCGGCGCCCGCCTGCTCCCAGTACTCGGCCCGGCACCCGACGACGAGCCGCGCCCCGGTCTCCCGCAGCCATGCGGCCGTCTCGGCTGTCCACTCGGGCAGCCGGTGGGCGAGGGCCGGCGGCATCTCCTCGGGTCCGTCGAGGAGCAGCAGCAACGGCCGTCCCGCGTCGCGTGCCGACCGGGCCAGGCGCTCAGGCCCGATGTCGCCCAGTTCACCGTCGTACCTGCCCGGCGGCAGCACATCGCAGGGCACGGCCCCTGCGGCCCGTCCCTCCCGCACGGCGGCGCCCGAATCCCGTGAGGCCGCCACGATCCGTCCCGCCCGCTCCAGCGCCCGCGTCGCCGCGTCCGCCACCGAGGTGTCCGTGGCGAGGAGGTCGGCGCCGCGCAGCCACAGGGTGGGTGCCGGCTGCGCGCCCCGGGTGCGGCGGGCGGCGAGGGCCGCCAGTTCCGTCGTACGGCCGCTGCCGGGCGGTCCGACCAGCGCGAGGACGGCGGCCGGGCCCGCCTCGAAGGCGGCGAACTCCCGGACGCAGTCGGCCCGTTCGACCGGTCCGCAGGGCGCGCCGCCGGCCCCTGGTGACGTCGCCTCTCCCGGTCCGTCCGACCCCACCGAGGTCGCGGTGAGCTCCAGTACGCCCGCCGGATTGAGATCGGCCCCGTACGCGGGCACGGTCGCCGCGTTGCGGGCCAGCAGCTCGGCGAGTGGCCCCGGCACGCCTCTCAGGGGGACGGCAAACCCCGCTGCCCGGTGTCGAACGAGGGGCTCCCCCGCTCCGTCGCGGCCGAGAGCCTGAGGGAGCAGCGCGGTGCCGAGGACCCCGAGCACCGCCCCGGTGGAGGCGTCGAGGACCGGCCCCCCGGCCGCGCCGCCGCCCAGCCGGAGGGCATCCGCGCCCGCGGTGCCGATCGCCAACTCCATGGCGTCGCGCAGGAGATGGATGCGGTCGGTGGCGGTGTACGTCACGGCGGACGTGCCGAGCACGCGCGCCTCGCGCCAGCCGCCCGCGGCGATCCGGACGTACGTACCGGTCGCGATACGGTCTCGCACGGTGACGGGGAGCGGGTCGAGACCGAGACCTTCGGTACGTACGAGAGCCAGATCGGCGTCCGGCAGCGGCGTGACGGCGTCGGCGGTCACCTCACAGGTGCGGTCACCGGGAGCATGCAGGACCAGACGGGCCAGACCGTCGACGGCCTCGTGGCTGGTGATCACCGTGCCGTGGTGGTCGGCGACGAAACCCGTGCCGCGCGGGCGCCCCGCCAGGTCGTAAATGCGTACCAGGTCCTCGTCCCGGGTGTCCCGGGTATCGTCGGTCGCCTGTCGGCCCCCGGTCCGCGGGCCCCGTCCCGCCATACTCGAACCTCCCCGCCGTACGCCTGCTTTCGACGGTAGGCGCGAGGTGATCAGCGGGACAGATCGCGTCGCGAACGCGCCCCCTTCCGCTCCCTCGGTTCACTCCGAGCGCCTGCCCGAAGGGGTGAATAGGCGAGGGCGGATGGATACACCCTTGGGTGGGGGGAACCGAGGGGGGACCGTGGAGCGGCGGGCACGAGACCCCGTGATCGCCGCTCCACGGGCGGCACGCTGCGAAATCGGAGGCGGTCGGCGTCAGCCGAACACCGCCAGACTCTTCGCCTTGCCCTTCTGCTCCTCCACCAGCGCCAGGAACCGCCCCTCGGCGTCGAAGACCGCCACGGCACCCTTGCCCGCGTACTCCTCGGGCATCTCCAGGCGTACGCCGTTGAGCAGCAACCGGGCGCGCCTGGCCTCCACGTCCCAGCGCGGGAACGCGGCCTCGGCGGCCTCCGCGATCGGCATCACGGTCAGCTCCTCCTGGAGCTGGTCGAGCGTGCGCGCGGAGTCGAGCTTGTACGGGCCGACGCGGGTACGGCGCAGCGCGGTGAGATGACCACCGACGCCGAGGTCCGCGCCCAGGTCCCGGGCGAGCGCCCGGATGTACGTCCCGGAGGAACAGACCACGGAGACGACCAGGTCGAGTACCGGTGTGCCGTCCTCGGCCACGGCGTCACGGATGTCGTACACCGCGAACGACGAGATGGTCACCGGACGGGCCGGGATCTCGAAGTCCTCGCCCTCGCGCGCCCGCTTGTACGAGCGCACGCCGTCGATCTTGATGGCGCTGACCTTGGACGGCACCTGCATGATGGTGCCGGTCAGCTTGGCGATCCCGGCATCGATGGCGTCGCGCTTGACGCCGGACGCGTCCGTGGACGACGTGGTGTCGCCCTCGGCATCGTCGGTCAGCGTGTTCTGCCCGAGCCTGATGGTCCCCAGGTACTCCTTCTCGGTGAGCGCGAGGTGCCCGAGGAGCTTGGTCGCCTTCTCGACGCCGAGGACGAGCACGCCCGTCGCCATGGGGTCGAGGGTGCCGGCGTGTCCGACGCGGCGGGTCCTGGCGATCCCGCGCATCTTGGCGACCACGTCGTGCGAAGTGAAGCCCGACGGCTTGTCGACAATGACAAGCCCGTCGGGCGTCGTGTGCTTCTGGGTCATTCCGCGGCGTCGTCCTCGTCGTCCTCGCCCGGCTTCTTGTACGGGTCCGCATCACCGGCGAAGGTGGCGCCCGCCGAGACCTCGCGCACCTTGGCGTCGGAGGCCCGCGCCTTGTCGAGCAGGTCGTCGATGGTCTTGGCGGTGTCGGGCAGGGCGTCCGCGACGAAGGTGAGCGTCGGCGTGAACTTCACGCCCGCCGCCGCGCCGACCGCCGAGCGGAGCACGCCCTTGGCGCTCTCCAGGCCCGCGGCCGCCGCCGCGCGCTCCTCGTCGTCCCCGTACACCGTGTAGAAGACGGTCGCCTCCCGGAGGTCCCCGGTGACCCGGGTGTCCGTGATGGTGACGTGGGTGCCGAGCCGCGGGTCCTTGATCCCGCGCAGCAGCTTCTGGGCCACCACCTCTCGGATGAGGTCCGCCAGCCTCTTAGCCCGCGCGTTGTCGGCCACTGGTCCGTCTCCTTCTTCGCCTTGCTTGTTTCGTCAATCTTCGTCTGTGTGGAGTCTGCGCCGTACCGAGAGCAGCTCCACCTCCGGTCGCGCCGCGACGAGCCGCTCGCACCGGTCCAGTACATCGGTGAGGTGCTCGGTGTCTCCGGAGACCACCGCGAGGCCGATCTCGACCCTGCGGTGAAGATCCTGGTTGCCCGTCTCCGCCACGCTCACCGCGTACTTCCGCTGAAGTTCGGCGACGATCGGCCGGACGAGAGAGCGTTTCTCCTTGAGCGAGCGAACGTCGCCGAGGAGCAGGTCGAAGGACAGTGTCCCCACATACATGTGTAACCGGATGTCCCGCCGGTACGGGATAGATGGCCTGCCAATGCACTTGGCAGGGACATCAGAACCGTACAACGAACAGGTAGGGGCGCTCGACGGATATTCGCCGCCCCGGTTGAGCGCCCGGTCAGGGGCGCGGGGAGGTGCGCGACCGGCCCCCACCCAGCCGCGGCCACGGGACCTCCCGGGGCAGACGGCAAGCTGGCCGGCGGGGAGAAGTCCCCGCCGGCCAGCTCAAGCCACTGCGTTACGCCCGCGGCTTCTCGCGCATCTCGTACGTCGCGATGACGTCGTCGACCTTGATGTCGTTGAAGTTTCCGAGGTTGATACCACCCTCGAAGCCTTCACGGATCTCGGTGACGTCGTCCTTGAAGCGACGCAGACCGGAGATGGTGAGGTTCTCCGCGATGACCTTGCCGTCGCGGACGAGGCGCGCCTTGGTGTTGCGCTTGACCTCGCCCGAGCGGACCAGGACACCGGCGATGTTGCCCAGCTTGGACGACTTGAAGACCTCGCGGATCTCCGCCGTGCCGAGCTCGACCTCCTCGTACTCCGGCTTGAGCATGCCCTTGAGGGCCGCCTCGATCTCCTCGATGGCCTGGTAGATCACCGAGTAGTACCGGACGTCGACGCCCTCGCGCTCCGCCATCTGCGCCGCGCGGCCCGCAGCGCGGACGTTGAAGCCGATGACGATCGCGTCGGAGCCGGTCGCCAGGTCGATGTCCGACTCGGTGACCGCACCCACGCCGCGGTGCAGGACACGGATGTCGACCTCGTCGCCGACGTCGAGCTGGAGCAGCGAGGACTCGAGAGCCTCCACCGAACCGGACGCGTCGCCCTTGATGATGAGGTTGAGTTCCTGCACCAGACCGGCCTTGAGGGCCTCGTCCAGGTTCTCCAGGGAGAACCGGACACCCCGGCGGGCGAAGTTGGCGTTGCGCTCGCGCGCCGCGCGCTTCTCGGCGATCTGACGCGCCGTGCGGTCCTCGTCGACAACCAGGAAGTTGTCGCCGGCGCCCGGGACGTTGGTGAGACCGAGGACGAGGACGGGGGTCGAGGGACCCGCTTCCTCGACGTTGTTGCCGTTGTCGTCGAGCATCGCGCGGACACGGCCGTACGCGTCGCCGACGACCATCGTGTCACCGATGCGCAGCGTGCCGCGCTGGACGAGGACGGTCGACACGGCACCGCGGCCGCGGTCGAGGTGGGACTCGATCGCAATACCCTGCGCGTCCTGCTCCGGGTTGGCCCGCAGGTCGAGCGAGGCGTCCGCGGTCAGGACCACGGCCTCGAGCAGCTGGTCGATGTTCAGACCCTGCTTGGCGGAGATGTCGACGAACATCGTGTCGCCGCCGTACTCCTCGGCCACCAGACCGAACTCGGTGAGCTGACCGCGCACCTTCGTCGGGTCGGCGCCCTCGACGTCGATCTTGTTGACCGCGACCACGATCGGCACGTCGGCCGCCTTGGCGTGGTTCAGCGCCTCGATCGTCTGGGGCATCACACCGTCGTTGGCCGCCACCACCAGGATCGCGATGTCGGTCGACTTCGCACCACGGGCACGCATGGCGGTGAACGCCTCGTGACCCGGGGTGTCGATGAAGGTGATGCGACGCTCTTCGTCGTTGACCTCGGTCGCGACCTGGTACGCACCGATGTGCTGCGTAATACCGCCGGCCTCGCCCGCGACGACGTTCGTCTTGCGGATGGTGTCGAGGAGGCGGGTCTTACCGTGGTCGACGTGACCCATGACGGTCACGACCGGCGGACGCGCGACGAGGAACTCCTCGCCACCCTCGTCCTCGCCGAACTCGATGTCGAAGGACTCGAGCAGCTCGCGGTCCTCCTCCTCCGGGCTGACGATCTCGACGACGTAGTTCATCTCGCCGGCGAGCAGCTGGAGGGTCTCGTCGGAGACGGACTGCGTGGCAGTGACCATCTCGCCGAGGTTCATCATCACGGCGACGAGCGACGCCGGGTTGGCGTTGATCTTCTCCGCGAAGTCGGTGAGGGACGCACCGCGCGACAGGCGGACGCTCTGTCCGTTGCCGCGAGGCAGCATCACGCCGCCGACCGACGGGGCCTGCATGGCCTCGTACTCCTGGCGCCTCTGCCGCTTCGACTTGCGACCACGACGCGCGGGACCGCCGGGACGACCGAAGGCGCCCTGCGTGCCACCACGGCCACCGGGACCACCCGGACGACCACCGAAGCCGGGACGGCCACCGCCGCCGCCACCCGGACCACCCGGACGGCCGGCGAAACCGCCACCACCGCCACCGGGACCACCGGGACGACCGGCGAAACCGCCACCGCCGCCGCCACCGGGACGACCGGCGAAGCCGCCGCCGCCACCCGGACGACCGCCGCCACCGGGACCACCGGGACGACCGCCGCCACCGGGACCGCGGCCACCGGGGCCACCGCCGCCGGGACGCGGGCCGGCAGCGGGACGCTGCGGCATCATGCCCGGGTTCGGACGGTTACCGCCGGGGGCGCCGCCGGGACGCGGAGCCTGCGGACGGGGCATGCCGCCCGGAGTGGGACGGGCACCGCCCGGACCGCCCTGGGGACGCGGAGCGCCACCGGGACCGCCCTGCGGACGGGGACCACCCTGACCCGCGCCCTGCGGACGCGGACCGCCCGGGGCGCCTGCGCCACCGTGGCCGCCGGGGCCAGGACGTGCGCCGCCCGGACGGGGCGCCTGCGGGCGCGCCATGCCGGTGGAGCCACCAGAGGTGAACGGGTTGTTGCCCGGACGCGGGCCGGCCGGACGAGCGCCGGGACGCGGGGCCTGGCCGCCGGGACGCGGGGCGCCCTGACGGTCGCCGCGCTCGGGACGGTCGCCACGGCCCTGGCCGGGACCGGCCGGACGGGAACCGGGACGCGGGGCCTGGCCACCGGGACGCGGGGCGCCCGGACGGGGACCTGCGGCGGGAGCCGCGGGAGCCGACGGGGGCGCGGTGAACTCGGCCGCGACCGGAGCCGGAGCCGCCGGAGCGGGCTTCGGAGCGGGCTTGGGACCCGGGGTCGGGCGCGGGCCCGGAGCAGCCGGGGTGACCGGCGCAGCCGCGGGCTTCTCGGCCGCGGCCGGCTTCGGGGCCGGCGGGCGCGGGGCAGCCGGACGGGCGGCCTGCGCGGGAGACGGGGCTGCCGGCTTGGCCGGGGCAGCCTTGCGACCGGGGGCGGGCTTGCCGCCTCCGTTGCCCTGCTGGAGGGCATCAGTCAGTTTGCGTACAACGGGCGCCTCGATCGTCGAGGACGCCGAACGGACGAATTCACCGAGCTCTTGGAGCTTGGCCATGACGACCTTGCTCTCAACCCCGAACTCCTTGGCGAGTTCGTATACCCGGACCTTAGCCACTTCGCTCCTTTTAGGTCCGGGTTGCGTCCGGACCGTCGCTACTTCATGGGCGTACTCATCGCGTGCTCATCGAGTGCTCATCGCAATCTCGACCTACTTCCAACTCGCGGGGTACCAGGGCCGCACGGGGGTTCCGTACGACGCGTCTTACGGTGTTGCCTGCTCGACGTAGTGGCGCAACGCCTTTGTGTCGAGCGTCCCCGGGGCACGCAGCGCCCGCAAGAACGCCCGGCGGCGAACCGCCAGGTCGAAACAGACCAGGGCGGGGTGCACATACGCGCCCCGGCCGGGCAGCGTACCGCGATGATCGGGGACACATTCACCCTCGACCGCCACGATGCGCAGCAGATCCTTCTTGGCCGCTCGCTCCCGGCACCCCACACAGGTGCGTTCAGGGCATGCGCGGGCTCGCGTCCGGCCAGACACTCTTAAGTCTACCTCCCCGTACCGACCTCACCCCTTTGGGGCATGAATCGAACGGTTGTTGTCGTGATCTAAGCCACCTGCGGCTTGGATCTATTCCCCGGCCTACTCGGCAGGCTGTTCGGTGTCCGGACGGATGTCGATCCGCCAGCCGGTCAGCCGGGCCGCGAGACGGGCGTTCTGCCCCTCTTTCCCGATCGCCAGCGACAGCTGGTAGTCGGGGACCGTCACCCGCGCGGAGCGGGCCGAGAGGTCGACCACCTCGACCTTGGAGACACGGGCCGGGGAAAGCGCGTTCGCCACCATCTCGGCCGGGTCGTCCGACCAGTCGACGATGTCGATCTTCTCGCCGTTCAGCTCGGCCATCACGTTGCGCACGCGGCCACCCATGGGGCCGATGCAGGCGCCCTTGGCGTTCAGGCCGGAGCGCGTGGACCGGACAGCGATCTTCGTGCGGTGACCGGCCTCGCGGGCGATGGCGGCGATCTCGACGGACCCGTCGGCGATCTCCGGCACTTCGAGCGCGAAGAGCTTCTTCACCAGATTGGGGTGCGTACGGGAGAGCGTCACGGACGGACCGCGAACACCCTTCGCCACCCGAACGACGTACGAACGCAGTCGCAGACCGTGCTCGTAGTTCTCACCGGGGACCTGCTCCTGCACCGGCAGGATCGCCTCCAGCTTGCCGATGTCGACCAGCACGTTCTTCGGGTCGCGGCCCTGCTGGACCACACCGGTGACGATGTCGCCCTCGCGCCCGGCGTACTCGCCGAGCGTCGCGTCGTCCTCGGCGTCCCGCAGACGCTGCAGGATCACCTGCTTGGCGGTGGTCGCGGCGATGCGTCCGAACCCGGACGGGGTGTCGTCGAACTCGCGCGCCTCCTGCCCCTCCTCCAGGTCCTCGGGATCCTCCTTCGCCCACACGGTCACATGGCCGGTCTCCCGGTTGAGCTCCACGCGCGCGTGACGGCGGCTTCCCTCGGTGCGGTGGTAGGCGATGAGGAGGGCCGACTCGATCGCCTCGACCAGCAGGTCGAAGGAGATCTCCTTCTCCCGTACCAAGCCCCGCAGGGCACTCATGTCGATGTCCACGGCTACGCCTCCTCTGCGTTCTCTTCGTTCTTGTTCTTACGGCTGAACTCGACCTGGACCCGCGCCTTGGTGATGTCCTCGAAGGCGAGCCGCTTGGCGGTGAGCTTGCGTCCCTTCACACCCGGCACTTCGACGTCGATGCCGTCGTCTTCGACCGTCAGGATGCGGGCCACGAGCTCGCCGCCCTCCGCCAGTTGGAACTTCACCAGGCGGTCGGTGGCGCGTACGTAGTGACGGTGCTCCTTGAGCTCACGCTCGGCACCGGGGGTTCCGACCTCGAGGGTGTACTCGCCCTCGCCCATCGCGTCCGTCTCGTCGAGCTTCGCCGAGAGCGCGCGGCTCACATCGGCGATCGCGTCCAGATCGGCACCTTCGTCGGAGTCGACGACCACGCGGAGCACACGCTTGCGTCCGACCGAGTCCACTTCGACCTCTTCGAGGTCGAGTCCCTGAGAGCTGACGAGCGGTTCCAGCAGTTCTCGCAGCCTCTCGCTCTGGGTGGTGCTCATCCGGGTGACTCCTCGGCCGCGTGTGCTGTTGTGGGTAGGTCGCGTGTCAGGTCAAAGGGTATCCGGTCGCGGGGGGTGTTGCCGTCCATCGGAGCGGGGTGGGGGTGGGGCGGGTTTCTCGCCCCCTCCACCCCTACCGACCCAACCCCCCTTTCGACTGCGGGCCGGTGGGGGCTTGTCGCGCAGTTCCCCGCGCTCCTTCGGGGGCGCAGCCTCCCGGCACGGGACGGGTAGGGGCGGAGGGGGCGAAAAGGCTCGGAGAACGCCCTCGTGAGAGAGCCGCTGGCGAGTGATCGGCCGGTGCGCGGGTACCGTGATCACGGGCGTCTCGCCCTCCCTTTCGTACGAGCCCTACGAGGTCGTCTGTCGTGCCGTTCACCCTGCCGTCGCGCACCCCGTCGGGACCGCGCAGAAGGACCCTGCTCGCCTCGGCCGCGGGCACCCTCGTGCTCGCGGGGTGCTCCACCCCCGAGTCGTCCGGCGACACGACGGGCGGCAGCCCCTCGGCCGCGGACCGGGCACGCGCGCGTGCGGCCCGCGACAGCGAGACGCTGGCCGGCCACTACGCCGCCGTGATCGCCGCGCATCCGGCACTGGCGGAGCGGCTGCGCCCGCTGCGCGCGGAGGTCGTACGGCACGCACAGGCATTCGGGGGTGCCGACGGCCGACCCGGGGCGTCCTCCTCGGCCTCGGCCTCGGCTTCCGCGTCCGCGTCGGCGCTCCCGAGCGCCTCCCCCGCCGTACCGGCGAAGCAGAAGGACGCCCTCGGCGACCTCGCCTCCGCCGAGCGCGCCCTCGCGGACGAGCGCACGAAGGCCCTGCTGGAGGTCCCGGGAGAGCTGGCCAGGCTGCTGGCCTCGGTGGCGGCGGCCGGTGCCGCGCACGCGTTTTTGCTGACGGAGGGGGCGAAGTGAGCGGGATCGAAGACACCAAGGGCACCAAGCACACCAAGCGGTCCGATGACGCCACGGCGGCCAAGGCAGCCGAGCTGAAGGCGCTGCAGGCCGCGCTGGGGGCCGAACACGCCGTCGTCTACGGGTACGGCGTCGTCGGCGGCAAGATCGGCGACAGCCGGCGGAGCGAGGCGCGTGCGGCGTACGACGCCCACCGGGCACGCCGCGACGAGCTGGTGCGCGCGGTACGGGACCTGGGCGGCAAGCCCGAGGCCTCGGCGGCTGCGTACGCGCTGCCGTTCGCCGTGAAGGACTCCGCCACGGCCGTGCGACTCGCGGCCGAGCTGGAGGAACGGGTGGCCGGGGTCTACTCCGACCTCGTGCGCGCCTCCACCCGCGACCAGCGGCGCACGGCCGCCCAGGCGCTGCGGGAGGCGGCGGTGCGGGCGGTGCGCTGGCGTGGCGAGAGCGTAGCCTTCCCTGGGCTCGCCGAGCGGGCGGCCACCCCGTCCGCGTCGGCACCCTCGCCGACGTAACGCGACTTGGAAGGGAACAACTCGCGCATGGCTTTCGAACCGCCGCCGCGCCTCGTGCGGGCGCTCGGCGAGACGCAGCACAACGGGGACGGCGGAGCCGGTGACTGGCTGGACAAGCTGCCCGAGCTGGCCCAACAGGCCGTGGTTCTACGCGAGTTGACGGTGGAGCGGGTGCAGGCGCCGGGTGGGCGCAGCAGCCTGGTGGTGCTGGTGCGGCAGATCGACGGGACGCCCGCGGTGCTGAAGCTGGCGCCCCAGCGGGCCCGTCCGGAGAGCGAGCGGGCCGCGCTCGCCCACTGGGACGGACGCGGCGCGGTCCGGCTCCTCAATCCCGGCGACACGCACGGCGTGCTGCTGCTGGAGCGGTTGCATCCGGACATGTCCGTGCGGTCGCTGCCCGAGGCGAAGGCCCTCCTGGAGGCGGCGGGAACGCTGCGGAGGCTGTGGGTCGAGCCGCCCGCCGCCCATGTCTTCGAGACCGTGGCCGAGCGGACCGGTCGGCAGGCCGAGGCGATGCGAGCGACGGCGAGCGCCGACGCGGAGATCGGCCCCCTGGTCGACGCTGCGCTCGCGGCCCGCGAGGAGCTGCTCGCCGAGCCGCCGGCGGAGCGGCTGCTGCACGGCACCTTCCGGCAGAGCAAGGTGCTCGCCGGTGAGCGTATGCCCTGGCTGGCCGTGGGTCCCGACCCGGTGGTCGGCGAGTGCGCCTTCGACCTTGCCCGGCTGGTCCGCGACCGGGTGGAGGACCTGATCGCGTCTCCTTCGGGGGCGTCGATCACCCGCCGACGCGTCAAGCGGCTCGCCGAGTCCCTGGACGTGGACCAGGAGCGGCTGCGGGGCTGGACCCTGTTCCGGGCGGTGGAGTCGGGTGTCCGGGCGCGCCGGGTCGGGCGTCCGCGGGACGCGGAGCTGCTGTTGGAGTTCGCGGCCTGGCTCTGACTCCCGCGCGCCGTGGTGAGTTTGAGGGCCAGGACCGGGCAGTCGGCTGCCGCTCTGCGGGTGCGTTTCAGAGTCGTACGCGGGAGGGGGCCCTGGTCGGGCAACAGGTAGCCCCAGTCGTCGCCTGCCCAACAGGTCGGCGGCCATGCTGGACACCAGATCCACGGCCCAGCCAACCCGCTCCGCCGGCACAGCGGTGGGCAGGACTTCGCCCGTCTTCTCCTCCGCGCCCGTACGCAGCAGGCCATCGGCACAGGCGGTGCGGGCAGTCTCGCCCTCGCGGAGCAGAAGTTGCCGGCTCACCCGTGCCCCCCTGCGCCCGTGATGCCGCTATCTGATGAACGACACGCCCCACGGAAGGTCACGCATTCGATGCTCGCACTCGCATACGGCGTCGGCACCGGCCACAGGGCGTGACGCCGAGAGACAGCGAATCACTGCGGATACCCGATGAAGTCCATCAGCCTGAGAAATGCCTGTGAGGCGCCCATGCTCTCGAGATGAACTTCTTGAGCGCCTCCTGGCTGTCGTGCGGTTATGCCGTCAGGCGGGCGATCGCCTCGTCGACGGTCAGCTCCTCGCGCTCGCCGGTCCGGCGGTCCTTGAGCTCCAGGACGCCCTCGGCCGAGCGGCGGCCGGCTACCAGGATCTTCGGTACGCCGATGAGCTCTGCGTCGGTGAACTTCACACCCGGGGAGACGCCGGCGCGGTCGTCCACCAGGACGCGTACGCCCACGGCGCCCAGCTTCTGCGACACGTCGAGCGCCAGCTCGGTCTGCAGGGCCTTGCCCGCGGCGACCACGTGGACGTCGGCGGGGGCGATCTCCTTGGGCCAGCACAGGCCCTGCTCGTCCGCCGACTGCTCGGCCAGCGCCGCCACCGCGCGGGAGACGCCGATGCCGTACGAGCCCATGGTCACGCGGACCGGCTTGCCCTGCTGGCCGAGGACGTCGAGCTGGAAGGTGTCGGCGTACTTGCGGCCGAGCTGGAAGATGTGGCCGATCTCGATGGCGCGGTCCAGCTTGAGGCCCGTGCCGCACAGGGGGCAGGGGTCGCCCTCTTGCACCACGACGACGTCCAGGTAGTCGTCGACCTCGAAGTCGCGGCCGGCGACGACGTTCTTCGCGTGCGTGTTGATCTTGTTGGCGCCGGTGATCCAGGCCGTGCCGGGGGCCACCCGCGGGTCGGCGATGTAGCGGACCTTCTCCATGCCCTGCGGGCCCACATACCCGCGTACGAGGTCGTCACGGCCCTCGAAGTCCTCGGCGGTGACGAGTTCGACGACGGCCGGAGCGAGGTGCTCGCCCAGCTTGCCGAGGTCGACCTCGCGGTCGCCCGGGACGCCGACGGCGACGATCTCGCCGTCGACCTTGACGAGGAGGTTCTTGAGGGTGGCGGAGGCCGGGACGCCGAGGTGCTCGGCGAGGGTCTCGATGGTCGGGGTGTCGGGGGTGTCGAGCTCCTCGACGGGGCCGTGCTCCGCTTCCACGGGCGTCAGCTTGAAGGTGACGGCCTCCGTGTTGGCCGCGTAGTCGCAGGCCGGGCAGTCCACGAAGGTGTCCTCACCGGCGGCGGCGGGGGCGAGGAACTCCTCGGAGGCCGAGCCGCCCATCGCGCCGGAGACCGCCGACACGATGCGGTAGTCCAGCCCCAGGCGGGCGAAGATCTTCTGGTAGGCCTCGCGGTGCAGACGGTAGGACTCGGCGAGGCCCTCGTCCGTGGTGTCGAAGGAGTACGAGTCCTTCATCTGGAACTCGCGGCCGCGCAACACGCCGGAGCGCGGGCGGGCCTCGTCGCGGTACTTCGTCTGGATCTGGTAGAGCATGACCGGCAGGTCCTTGTAGGACGTCACCTGGTCCTTCACGACAAGCGTGAAGATCTCCTCGTGGGTGGGGCCGAGCAGGTACTCGCCGCCCTTGCGGTCCTTGAGGCGGAAGAGGAGGTCGCCGTACTCCTCCCAGCGGGCCGACGCCTCGTACGGCTCCTTGGGCAGCAGGGCCGGGAGCAGGACTTCCTGCGCCCCGATGGCGTCCATCTCCTCGCGTACGACCCGGGAGATGTTGTCGAGGACCTTCTTGCCCAGCGGCAGCCAGGTCCAGATGCCCGCGGAGTTCCGGCGCACGTAGCCGGCACGGACGAGCAGCTTGTGGCTGAGCGTCTCGGCGTCTGCCGGGTCGTCACGCAGTGTCTTGACCATCAAACGGGACATGCGCTGGACCTGGGCCATGATTCTCGACTCCTGCTGCGTAAGGGTGATGGAAGCGAGGTTAGCCGGGCGGTCCATCCCGGTGGAAATCGGTTAACGCCTGCGGAGGGGCAGCGGGGCACCCATCACGGCGTACGGCTTGGGCGCGCTGGGGAAGAGAACCTGCCGTGCGAGGTCCTCGTAGCCCAGCGAGCGGTACAGGCCGCGGGCCGGGCTGTCGGTGTCGATCGCGGAGAGGATCGAGCGGGGTTCCGCGGCGCTGTCCGTGATGCCGGTGATCAGGCGGCGGCCGATGCCGTGGTTCTGGTAGCGCGGATGGACATGCAGTTCGGTGATCACGAAGGAGTTGTCGAGCCAGTCGTCGTAGCCGTGGCTGCGCAGATAGGGCTCGACGACGGTGGACCACCAGTGCGTACGGTCGTTGGGCATGCCGTAGACGAACCCGACGAGCCGTCCGTCGCGCGTCGTCGCGCCGAGCGCGCGGGCTCCGGGGTACGTGAGGTGGCGCAGCACGATCTGACGTCGTACGGCGATCTCCTCGGCGCCCAGCCCGAAGGCGAGGGCCTGTACGGCGAGCGCCTCGTCGACGCGCGCGGCGAGATCCAGCGGGCCGATGACCACGTCGTCGGGGTTGCGGTGGCCCTGACCGGGAAAGCGCAGCATGCGGGGAGACTACAGGTCACGTACGAGCGTCAGAACGGCACTTCGAAGGGGGGCTAGAACAGCACGCTCATGAACGCGCCGACCTCCTGGAAGCCCACGCGGCGGTACGTGGCCCGGGCGGCCGTGTTGAAGTCGTTGACGTACAGGCTGACGACCGGGGCGACATCGGTGAGGGCGTACCGCATCACGGCGGCCATGCCGGGGGCCGCCAGGCCCTGCCCTCGGTACTCGGGCGCGACCCAGACCCCCTGGATCTGGCAGGCCTGCCCGGTCGCGGCGCCGATCTCCGCCTTGAAGACGACCTTGCCGTTCTGGTCGAGGCGGGCGAACGACCGGCCGGAGCCGACGAGTTCGGCGACGCGCGCCTGGTAGAGCAGCCCACCGTCACCGGCGAGCGGCGAGACGCCGACCTCCTCGGTGAACATCGCCACGCACGCCGGCATGATCGTCTCCATTTCGTCCTTGCGGATGCGACGGACGTACGGATCCGGAGCGATGTCGGTAGGGAGCCGGTCGGCGACCATCAGGGGCTGGTGGGCGCGAACGTCGCGGGCGGGCCCCCAGCTCGGTTCGAGCAGCCGCCACAGCTGGGCGGTCGGCTCGGCGGGGCCGACGATCGAGGAGCAGCGGCGGCCGGCCCTTCTCGCGCGGTCGGCGAAGCCGCGGACGGCTCGTGGGGTGGCGCCGATCGGTACCAGGTTGGCGCCCGCGTAGCACAGGGACTGCAGCATGCCGTCCTCGTACCAGCCCCACATCTCGCCGCCGAGCCGCCATGGGTCGAGGCCTGCGACCTGCACCCGGGAGGCGACGAAAGCGTTCGCGACCGGCTCGCGGTCGAGGACGGCGAGCGCGGCGTCCAGGTCACTCGGTTCGAGGACCCTGGTGGTGGTCTGGGTCAACAACGGGGCGGCTCCATCACTCCTTGCGGGCAACGACAGCCCATCGAACACCCTGCTAGCGTCGGCGTGTGCTCGTTCGCGAGCACCGGTCAGGGCTTGACTGTCGCGTCACTGCGAGAAGCCCCTCGGGGTGGAGTCACACGGTCTGCTGATCTCCGTACTCTAACCGGAGATGCCGAGCGGCACCGCACGCAAGGAACTCGGGCGCCACCTCGGGAACGGCACCCTGGTCCCTTGCGTCACAAGGCGGGTCAGCCGGCGACCGACACCGACGGCTCGCCGGAGGCGATGCCTTCCGCCTCCATCAGCTCGGCGAGCTTCATGGCCTCCTCGATGAGGGTCTCCACGATCTTCGATTCGGGCACGGTCTTGATGACCTCGCCCTTGACGAAGATCTGCCCCTTCCCGTTGCCGGAGGCGACACCGAGGTCGGCCTCGCGGGCCTCGCCGGGACCGTTCACCACGCAGCCCATGACGGCGACGCGCAGCGGCACCTCCATGCCGGTCAGACCTGCGGTGACTTCCTCGGCCAGCTTGTAGACGTCGACCTGGGCGCGCCCGCAGGACGGGCAGGACACGATCTCCAGACCGCGCTGCTTGAGGTTGAGGGACTCCAGGATCTGGAGGCCGACCTTGACCTCCTCGGCGGGGGGCGCCGACAGCGAGACCCGGATCGTGTCGCCGATGCCCTCGGAGAGCAGCGCACCGAAGGCCACCGCCGACTTGATCGTGCCCTGGAAGGCGGGCCCCGCCTCGGTGACGCCGAGGTGCAGCGGGTAGTCGCACGCGGCCGCCAGCTGCCGGTACGCGTTGACCATGACCACCGGGTCGTTGTGCTTCACGGAGATCTTGATGTCCCGGAAGTCGTGCTCCTCGAAGAGGGACGCCTCCCACAGCGCGGATTCGACCAGCGCCTCGGGCGTCGCCTTGCCGTACTTCTGGAGCAGCCGCTTGTCGAGGGAGCCCGCGTTGACGCCGATCCGGATCGGGGTCCCCGTGTCCTTCGCGGCCCGCGCGATCTCCTTGACCTGGTCGTCGAACTGCTTGATGTTGCCGGGGTTGACGCGGACGGCGGCGCAACCGGCCTCGATCGCCGCGAAGACGTACTTCGGCTGGAAGTGGATGTCCGCGATGACGGGGATCTGGGACTTGCGGGCGATCGTCGCGAGCGCGTCCGCGTCGTCCTGCGTGGGGCAGGCGACCCGCACGATCTGGCAGCCGGACGCGGTCAACTCGGCGATCTGCTGGAGCGTGGCGCCGATGTCCGACGTACGCGTCGTCGTCATCGACTGCACCGACACCGGTGCGTCTCCACCCACGGCCACGGTTCCGACCTGGATCTGGCGGCTCTTGCGGCGCTCGGCCAGCTTGGTCGGAACGGACGGCATGCCGAGAGAAATCGCAGTCATCTGCTGTGCAACCCCAAGTTGTGGATCAAGGTCCCGGAATCGTGGGCTCCAGGCTTCGAGATTACGGCACGGGCTCACGCCCGAGCACATCACGCCCCCAAACCCACCCAATGGAGGGCGGCCGGACACCCATGGTGTCCGGCCGCCCCAAACAGCGCCTTACTAGGAGATTTTCACCGGGTTAACCACGTCCGCGATGAGCACCAGAATCGTGAAGCAGACGAAGATTCCGGCCACCACGTACGCGACGGGCATCAGCTTCGCCACGTCGAACGGGCCCGGGTCGGGCCGCCTCAGGACCTTGGCCGTGTTGCGCCGCAGCGACTCCCACAGCGCGCCCGCGATGTGCCCGCCGTCGAGCGGGAGCAGCGGGAGCATGTTGAACAGGAACAGGGAGAGGTTGAAGCCGGCGACCAGCAGCAGCATCATCGCGACCTGCTGCGACGGCGGGATGTCGAGGGTGAAGACCTCGCCGCCGACCCGGGCCGCGCCGACCACACCCATCGGGGAGTCGGCCTTGCGCGGACCGTCACCGAAGGCCGCGTTCCACAGGTCGGGGATCTTGCCAGGCAGCGAGACCAGCGACTCGACGCCGTTCTGCATCATGTCGCCCATGCGGTTCACGGACTGCCCGAACGACTGCTGGACGATGCCGGAGGCGGGCGTGAAGCCGAGGAAGCCGGCGTACACGTACTTGCCCTCGACATAGCCGCCGTTGCCGTCGGTCTTGCTGACCTGGTTCTTGATCAGGTGGGCGGTGAGGTCGACCTGCTGCCCCTTGCGCACCACCGTGATCGTGACGTCCTTGCCGGGGTTGGCGCGGATGTCGGACTGGAGGGTGGACCAGTCGTCGACCGCCTTGCCGTTGAAGGCGACGATCTTGTCGCCGCCCTTGAGCCCGGCGGCCTTGGCCGGCGCGGACTGGTCGCCGCTCTCGCACTTGGTCCGGTTTTCGCTCTGCTGGATGACGCAGTCCGAGACCTTGCCGACGGTGGTGGTCTGGGTCTGTACGCCGAACGTCATCATCACGCCGAGGAAGATCACCACAGCCAGGATGAGGTTCATGAAGGGGCCCGCGAACATCACGATCACGCGCTTCCACGGCTTGCGCGTGTAGAAGAGGCGGGTCTCGTCGCCGGGCTTGAGTTCCTCGAAGGCAGCCGACCTGGCGTCCTCGATCATGCCGCGGAAGGGGGAGGTCGAGCGTGCCTCGATCTTGCCGTCCGGACCCGGCGGGAACATCCCGATCATGCGGATGTAGCCGCCGAGCGGGACCGCCTTCACCCCGTACTCGGTGTCGCCCTTCTTCCGCGACCACATGGTCGGGCCGAAGCCGACCATGTACTGCGGCACGCGGATGCCGAAGAGCTTGGCCGTCGACAGATGTCCCAGCTCGTGCCACGCGATCGAGATGAGCAGGCCGACCACGAAGACGACTATGCCGAGGATCATCATCAGGGTCGTCATGCACGAGCCTCCGCGGTTGTCGTCTGTGCCGTCAGTTCACGGGCCCGGGCGCGCGCCCAGGTCTCCGCTTCGAGGACGTCCGCGACGGTCAGAGAAGTTCCCGTATCCGGCGTGCCGTGTTCCTCGACCACCCGTGTGACAGTCTCCATGATCCCGTTGAACGGCAAGGTGCCCTTCAGGAACGCGTCCACGCACTCCTCGTTGGCCGCATTGAACACCGCCGGGGCCGTACCCGCGAGCTGCCCGACATGCCGGGCGAGTCCGACCGAGGGGAAGGCGTCGGTGTCGAGCGGGAAGAACTCCCAGCTCGACGCCTTGGTCCAGTCGAAAGCGGGCGCGGCGTCCGGCACCCGCTCGGGCCAGCCGAGCCCGATGGCGATCGGGCCGCGCATGTCGGGGGGCGTCGCCTGGGCGATCGTCGATCCGTCCGTGAATTCCACCATCGAGTGGACATACGACTGAGGGTGCACCACCACCTCAATGCGATCGAAGGGAATGTCGTAGAGGAGGTGCGCCTCGATGACTTCGAGACCCTTGTTGACCAGGGTCGCGGAGTTGATGGTGATGACCGGGCCCATGGCCCAGGTGGGGTGGGCCAGGGCGTCCTCGGGGGTGACGTCCGCCAGCTCGGCCTTCGTACGTCCCCGGAAGGGGCCTCCGGAAGCGGTCACGACGAGTTTGCGTACGTCGGCACGGGTGCCCGAGGCGAGGGACTGGAACAGCGCCGCGTGCTCGGAGTCGACCGGGATGATCTGGCCCGGCTTGGCCAGCGCCTTCACCAGCGGGCCGCCGACGATGAGCGACTCCTTGTTGGCGAGCGCGAGGGTGCGGCCCGCCTCCAGGGCGGCGAGGGTGGGCGCGAGGCCGATGGAGCCGGTGATGCCGTTGAGCACGGTGTGGCAGTCGGCCGCGGCGACTTGGGTGGCGGCGTCCGCGCCCGCGAGGATCTCGGGGAGCGACTCCCCCGATCCGTACTGCGCCGTGAGCGCTTCACGCAGCGCCGGTACGACGTCCTCGCGTGCGACGGCGACCGTCCGTACGCGCAGCCGGTGGGCCTGCTCCGCGAGCAGTCCGACCCTCCCGCCGGCGGCGGAGAGCGCGGTGACCCGGAACCGGTCGGGGTTGCGCAGCACGAGGTCGATGGCCTGGGTGCCGATCGATCCGGTGGAGCCGAGGATCACGACATCCCGGACTCCGTCCACGGGGTCGAAGACAAGATGCGGATCAGCGAGGGGGGCTGGACTGTCGCTCATCCCTCCATTGTGGCCGCAACGCGTCCCCGGCAGGACAGGGCGCCCCTTTTCTCGTCGCTTTACGCGACAAGTACCGCCGACGACACCTGCCGCTAACGCCTGCGCCGACGCTGTTTGCGGGTCCTGGTGCGCGCGCGAGGTGAGACGGAGGCGTCGCGTGGCTCCGGCCCGGGCCGGTCCGGAGGCGACGCGGCCGGGGTGGCGTCGGTCGGGGCGAACTCGCCCTCGACCACGCCCTCCGCCGTGTCCAGCGTCGGCGCGGTGAAGTACAGGCCGTCGGTGGGCCCGCGCCCGGTACCGGCGCCCGGAGCCTCGGCGTCGAGGTTGAAGACGTAGCCGACGGACTCCTCCTTGATGGCGTCGGTCATCGCGCCGTACATGTCGAAGCCCTCGCGCTCGTACTCGACGATCGGCTCCCGGCCCAGGGTCCAGCGCAGGCCGATGCCGTCGCGGAGGTAGTCCATCTCGTAGAGGTGCTCGCGCCATTTGCGGTCGAGGACGGAGAGGACGACGAGGCGTTCCAGGTCGCGCAGTGCCTCGGCGCCGAGTTCGGCCTCGCGCTCCTCGTACCGGGCGTGGATGTCGCCCGTCATCGCGTCGATCAGGTCGCCCGCGGTGAGGTTCGCGCGGTCACCGGCCTCCTCCTCCAGCTCCTCGATGGTGATCCCCACGGGGTACAGCTGCTTGAGCGCGACCCACAGCCGCTCCAGGTCCCACTCCTCGGCGAAACCCTCGCCGGTCTCCTGCTCGATGTACGCGCCGACGGTGTCGTCCATGAAGTGCAGGATCTGTTCGCGCAGGTCCTCGCCCGCGAGGACGCGGCGGCGTTCGGCGTAGATGAGGGTGCGCTGCCGGTTGAGGACCTCGTCGAACTTCAGGACGTCCTTGCGGGACTCGAAGTGCTGCTGCTCCAGCTGAGCCTGGGCGGAGGCGATGGCGCGGGTGACCATCTTGTTCTCTATGGGTACGTCGTCGGGGACGTTCGCCATGGACATCACCCGGTCGACCACGTTGGCGCGAAACAGTCGCATCAGGTCGTCCTGGAGCGAGAGGTAGAAGCGGGAGGCGCCGGGGTCGCCCTGGCGGCCGGAGCGGCCGCGCAGCTGGTTGTCGATGCGGCGTGACTCGTGCCGCTCGGTGCCAAGGACGTAGAGGCCGCCGAGTTCCTTGACCGCGTCGTGCTCGGCCGCGACCGCGGAGGTGACGCGATCGAGCACCTCCTGACGCGCCTCGGGATCAGCGTCCTCTCCGGCCTCGGCGAGTGCCATCGCCTCCGGGTTGCCGCCGAGCATGATGTCGGTGCCGCGGCCCGCCATGTTCGTGGCCACGGTGACCGCGCCCTTGCGCCCGGCCTGGGCGACGATCTGGGCCTCGCGCTGGTGGTTCTTGGCGTTGAGGACCTCGTGCCGGATGCCCCGCTTCCGCAGCCGTGCGGAGAGCACCTCGGACTTCTCGACGGAGGTGGTGCCCACCAGGATCGGCTGGCCCTGCTCGTGCTTCTCGACGATGTCGGCGAGGATCGCGGCGTACTTCGCCTCCTCGGTACGGTAGATCTGGTCGGGGTCGTCGCGGCGGACCATCGGCCGGTTGGTGGGGATCGGGACGACGTGCAGCTTGTAGATCTGGTGGAACTCGGCCGCCTCGGTCATGGCGGTGCCGGTCATGCCGGCGAGCTTCTCGTAGAGGCGGAAGAAGTTCTGCAGCGTGATCGTGGCGAGCGTCTGGTTCTCGTCCTTGATCGTCACGCCTTCCTTGGCCTCGATCGCCTGGTGCAGACCCTCGTTGTAGCGGCGGCCCGCGAGGATGCGGCCGGTGTGCTCGTCGACGATGAGCACCTCACCGTCCACGACGACGTAGTCCTTGTCCAGCTTGAAGTGCTCCTTGGCCTTCAGCGCGTTGTTCAGATGGCCGATGAGCGGGGTGTGGTCGGACTCGTAGAGGCTGTCGATGCCGAGCTGGTCCTGGAGGAACTCCACTCCGGAGTCCAGGATCGCCACCGTGCGCTTCTTGGGGTCGTACTCGTAGTCGTACCGGGTCCGCAGCTCGGCGAGGCGGTCCTTGTCCGCCTGCGTGGTGAACTGCTCCTCCTGCACGAGGACACCCTTCATCCGCAGCGCGAACGCGGCGAAGGCCTCGTACCAGTGCGTGGGCTGATCGGCGGGACCGGAGATGATCAGCGGGGTGCGCGCCTCGTCGATGAGGATCGAGTCGGCCTCGTCGACGATGGCGAAGTGGTGGCCGCGTTGCACCAGTTCGTCCTGGGACCACGCCATGTTGTCGCGCAGATAGTCGAAGCCGAACTCGGTGTTGGTGCCGTAGGTGATGTCGCAGGAGTACTGCGCCCGCCGCTCGGCAGGGGTCGACTGCGTCTTGATCACGCCGACGGTCAGCCCCATGAACCGGTAGGCGCGCCCCATCCACTCGGCGTCCCGCTCGGCCAGGTAGTCGTTGACCGTGACCAGGTGAACTCCCTTGCCGGTCAGGGCGTTCAGATACACCGGAAGCGTGCCGACCAGGGTCTTTCCCTCGCCGGTCTGCATCTCGGCGATGTTGCCTGAGTGCAGCGCCGCGCCCCCCATGATCTGTACGTCGAAGTGGCGCATGCCCAGGGTGCGCCGGGCCGCCTCGCGCATCGCGGCGAAAGCCTCCGGCAGCAGGTCGTCCAGGCTCTCGCCGCCCGCGTACCGCTCCTTGAACTCCGGGGTGAGCGCCTGGAGTTCCTCGTCGGTCAGCGACCTGAACTCCTCCTCCAGGGAGCCCACCTGTTCGGCGATGCGCTCGAGGCGGCGCAGCATCCTGCCCTCGCCGGCCCGCATGATCCTGCCGGTGATGGCGTCCAGACCTTTACCTGCCATGGGAAATTCCCCCAGAACTGAGCACAACTAAACGGCGTCCACGAGCATCCGTATCCAGCGATTGGCCCGCTGGAGAATGAGGACGCCCTGTTGATTCGCTTTGATCACTTCGCGCAGTACGGGGTCCTCGACCACGTCGAGCGCGGCGCTGAAGAGCTGCTGAATGACGGGCCGTTCACCCGGCCGTCCGGAATCCAGCAGACCGTCGATGTCGCGGAGGTCGATTCTCCGAATGCGGAGGGCGTCGAACGAGGCCACGGGCGGCCGCGGCGCCTCGTCGACCAAGGCCAGCGCGCAGTCGTTCAGGAGGACCGCGAACGCGTCACGGTGCCCGTCGAAGGTCTCCGGCGCGGCCTCGCGCAGCTTCTGCGCCAGCGGCTGCACCTCATTGCGCACGGTGCGCAGCGCCCGTACGAGATCCATCTCATTCAGCTGCTGCCATGCCTCCCCGCGGGCACGCGTCAGCTGTACGGAAATGCCGTGACTGTATTCTTCCCCGACTCCTTGGCGCATCTGCCGTCCCCGTTCGCCATTCCTTTCATTGTTGACGCACAACTTCGGTGCGGCAAGCAGCGGAATGGCGAACGGGGCTGGTGTGCATTCCAGTGGAAAAGGTTGCCGAATGGGTCGGTCGAGTTCAGCGAATGGGGCGGTGGACGTTCTCCTTCTTCGACGGCCCCGGCGTCGCGTCCGCGATCCAGGGACCTTCACCGGAGGGGTCGACGATGCCCTGCTCCAGCCATTCGTACGTGCCCGACAGGACGCCCTTGACCACCTTGCGGTCGAGGTCGTCGGTGTTGGTCCACAGGCGGGCGAAGAGCTCCTCGACGCGGATGCGGGACTGGCGGCAGAAGGCGTCGGCGAGTTGGTAGGCCTCGCGGCCGTGCTCCCCGGTGGTGCGCAGGAGTTCGGCGCGCACGCAGGCCGCGCTCATCGCGAAGAGTTCGGCGCCGATATCGACGATCCGACCCAGGAAGCCCTGCTTGGTCTCCATGCGGCCCTGCCAGCGGGACATGGCGTAGAAGGTGGAGCGGGCGAGCTTGCGCGCACTGCGTTCCACGTATCGCAGGTGCGGGGACAGATCCACCTGCTGGTTGAACTCGTGGTACGAGCGGGGCAGTTGGCCGGGACCCGCCACCAGCTTCGGCAGCCACTTGGCGTAGAAGACACCGGCGTTCGCGCCCGCCTTCGCCTTGTCCGAGAGGGACTTGTCGGGGTCGATGAGATCGCCCGCGACGGACAGGTGGGCGTCGACGGCCTCACGGGCGATCAGCAGATGCATGATCTCCGTGGAGCCCTCGAAGATACGGTTGATGCGCAGGTCGCGCAGGATCTGCTCGGCGGGAACCGCCCGCTCCCCGCGCGCGGCGAGCGACTCGGCGGTCTCGAAGCCGCGGCCGCCGCGGATCTGGACCAGTTCGTCGGCCATCAGGCAGGCCATCTCGGAGCCGTACAGCTTGGCGAGAGCGGCCTCGATGCGGATGTCATTGCGGTCCTCGTCGGCCATCTGCGAGGACAGGTCGAGGACGGCCTCCAGCGCGAACGTCGTCGCCGCGATGAAGGAGATCTTCGCGCCGACCGCCTCGTGGAAGGCCACCGGCTTGCCCCACTGCTCGCGCGCCGCCGACCACTCGCGAGCGATCTTCAGACACCACTTGCCCGCGCCCACGCACATGGCCGGCAGGGAAAGACGGCCGGTGTTGAGAGTGGTCAGGGCGATCTTGAGGCCCGCACCCTCGGGGCCGATCCGGTTCGCGGCCGGGACGCGGACCTGGTGGAAGCGGGTGACGCCGTTCTCCAGGCCGCGCAGGCCCATGAAGGAGTTGCGGTTCTCGACGGTGACGCCCTCGGAGCCGGCCTCCACCACGAACGCCGTGATGCCGCCCTTGTGGCCCTCGGACTTCGGTACGCGTGCCATGACGACCAGGAGATCCGCGACGACGCCGTTGGTCGTCCAGAGTTTCACTCCGTCGAGGACGTAGTCCTCGCCGTCCGGTACGGCCGACGTCGCGAGGCGGGCCGGGTCGGAGCCGACGTCCGGCTCGGTCAGCAGGAAGGCCGTGATGTCGGTGCGGGCGCAGCGCGGCAGGAAGGTGTCCTTCTGCTCCTGGGTGCCGAAAAGTTTCAGCGGCTGCGGTACTCCAATCGACTGATGCGCGGAGAGCAGGGCGCCGATCGCGGGGCTCGCGGAGCCGACCAGGGCGAGCGCCTTGTTGTAGTACACCTGGGTGAGACCGAGGCCGCCGTACTTGGTGTCGATCTTCATACCGAGGGCGCCGATCTCCTTGAGGCCGTCGATGACCTCGTCGGGGATCTGCGCCTCGCGCTCGATGCGGGCCGAGTCGATCTTCGTCTCGCAGAAGTCGCGCAGCTTGGCGAGGAACTCCTCGCCGCGCTGCGCCTGCTCGTCGGCGGGCAGGGGGTGCGGGTGGATCAGGTCGAGCCGGAAGCGGCCGAGGAACAGCTCCTTGGCGAAGCTGGGCTTGCGCCAGTCCTGTTCGCGCGCGGCCTCGGCGACCTGTCGGGCCTCACGTTCGGTGACTGTGGGCTGGTGGGGCTGGGGTGTTGCGGACATGAGGCTCACCTCGCCGCGAATAGGGATCTTGGGCTCGTACAGCGTTGTTCGGCACGATCGTTACCGACCGGTGCTACTCGATCGTATGTACCCGATTCAGGGTGTGCCCACCAGTCCTCGCGCAGTGTTCGGCCCAATGCGCGCCCCCCAGGTATCAGCCGATGTCAACCGAGTACGACTTCGTGTCGAGCCGCCCGGAGCCGTGGAAGACCTCGCTGCCCGACTCGATGCCGGAGAGGTATTTGTGTGTTGCTCAACAGTTTGCGACGGACCAGCGCCTGGGTGAAGTCGTCCAGATCGAGGTCGGCCCCGGTGGTGTTCGTACGGCGGACGAAGGAGTACACCTTCCAGCCGATGTCGCCCTGGTAGATGTCCCACATGGCGCCGCCGAGGCTGACGCTGCCGTACTTGGCGCCGAGGGGCCCCGCGCCGCCCTGCCGGTTGGGCCAGACCATGACTTCGTCGGTGGGCCGGTCCTGCCAGTCCGCGTTGTTCTTGGCGTGCAGCCACAGGTCGTACGCGACGTTCATGGTGCCGGGGCTGGAGCTGACCGAGAACTGCCAACTGGTCCTGATCGGTTTGCGGTCGCCGACCCGGACGGGCAGCTCGGTGGCCGCCCTGTCCACCTTCCAGCCCCAGTGCCAGCCGAGCACGGTACTGGCGTACGACTTCACGGCGTTTTCCTTGCCGGCCCAGGTGTAGCTCGTGCCCCAGCCGATGGTGTCGCCGCTGCGCGAGGTGTCCCAGACGCACTGGGTACCCCGTGCCGTCGTCCTGCCCCCAGAGGTTGTTGTTGACGTAGTACTTGCCCATCGTGACGGTGTCGAAGGCGCCGCACTCCTTGCCGTCCTCCCCCGCCTGGGCGACAGTGACGCCGGCGGCGGCCGCGAGTGCCACGGAGCTCGCGAGGAGCGTCTTCGCCTTCTTGGACAGGCGCGGTCGACGGTGTTGCATCGGGGGTCCTTCCGGGGGACGGTCTGTGTACGCCCCTCAGTGGCCGCCGCGTGGTCAAAGGGTTGCCGTGGCGTAGGCGATGGCCATGCCGCACTCAAGAATTTAGTTGTCGAAGCGCTTCGACAACCTATGGACACGTCTTCTTCACCGAGCTACTGTCGAGTCCACCCTCACTCGCCCTATCCGTAATACGCGCAATGTCGAAGCGCTTCACAAAGCTTGGAGAGCTGGATGGTCACCCTCGCCGAGGTCGCCCAGCACGCCGGAGTCTCGGCGAGCACGGTGAGCTATGTCCTCAGCGGCAAGCGGTCCATCTCCGCGAGCACCCGGCAGCGGGTCGAGCGGAGCATCCAGGAGCTCGGCTACCACCCGAACGCGGGCGCCCGGGCCCTGGCGAGCAGCCGGTCCAACATCATCGCGCTGATGATTCCGCTCCGTACCGACATGTACGTACCCGTGATGATGGAGATCGCCATCGCGGTGGCGACCAACGCCCGCACCCATGGGTACGACGTGCTGCTGCTCACCGGCGAGGAGGGTCCCGACGCGGTACGCCGGGTCACCGGCAGCGGGCTCGCCGACGCGATGATTTTGATGGACGTCGAACTCGACGACGAGCGGCTGCCGTTGCTGCGCGAGACGGATCAGCCGTCCGTACTCATCGGGCTGCCCGCGGACACCTCCGGACTGACCTGTGTGGACCTCGACTTCGGCGCGACGGGGGCACTGTGTGCCGAGCATCTGGCGATCCTCGGCCACCGTGACATCGCTGTCATCGGCGAGGCGCCCGCGGTCTACGAACGGCACACCGGCTTCGCTGAGCGCACCCTCGACGGACTCCGTTCCCGCTCCCGGGAGTTGGGCCTGCGCGTGCTGCACCGTCCCTGCGAGGGCGGGTACGACGCGATGGCCGTGACCCTCGCCCGGATCCTCGACGAGCGCCCGGGTACCACGGGCTTCGTCGTGCAGAACGAGTCCGCGGTCGAGCCGCTGCTCGCGCTGCTGCGTCAGCAGGGCCGCGCCGTGCCCGAGGACGTGTCGGTGATCGCGATCTGCCCGGACCAGGTCGCCACGCAGGCTTCGGTGCGGCTGACCTCGGTCGCCATCCCCGCGCAGGAGATGGGCCGGTACGCCGTGGAGCATCTGATCGCCAAGCTCGAAGGGCACGGCAAGGACGAAGTCGTGCTGATCGCACCCGCGTTGACGGTACGGGCGAGCACGGGCCCGGCGCCGACCGCCTGACACACCGCGCCCTGACCGGGCCCTGCCGCGATGCCTGCCGTGGGGCATCGCACACCGACCGTACGCCCCGCCGTGAGGCGCCCTACACCGAGCCGTACGCCCTCCCGGAGGCCCGGCGCGGACCAGTCACGCCCTCGTGTGAGGGCACCGCCCCGTCCCGGCCCACCAGAGCCGCGCCGGGTCACTTCACCACTCCTTCTCCCAGGAGCACCCCACGTGAATCAGCCTGCCGAAAACCAGCCCCCGCAAGGCACCGTCAGCCTCGCGCAGTCCTCCCCGACCGTCGGCACGTTCCGTGAGCGGGACGGCGCGCTGGAGTGGAGCGGCCGCACGGAGACCGTACGCATCGAAGCCTGGGGTCCGGACGCGGTCCGCGTCCGGGCCCGGCTCGGCGGCCCGGTCCTGGAGAACCTCCCGGGCGCGCTGCTCGACGAGCCGCCGGCCGCCGAGAGCACCGTCAAGATCGAGGGCGGAGAAGGCCGGCTGACGGTCGGCGCGCTGACCGTCGCGGTGACCGCCGAGGGGCTCGTGCGCTTCGTCCGCACCGCCGACGGCGGCGAACTCCTCGCCGAGGAGCGCGCCCACTTCTGGTGGCCCGGCCCGCGCCTGTACACCCCGACCGGCAACGGGCACCACCGCCTGGAGCAGCGGTTCGCCGCGTACGAGGACGAGAAACTGTACGGCCTCGGGCAGCACCAGCACGGGCTGCTCGACCAGAAGGGGGCGGTCCTGGACCTGATCCAGCGCAACGCCGAGGTGACCGTCCCGGTGCTCGTCTCCAGCCGCGGCTACACCCTCCTGTGGAACAACCCGGCCATCGGCCGTGTGGAACTCGCGGGCAACGGCACCCGCTGGGTCGCCGACTCGGCCCGCCAGATCGACTACTGGATCACCGCGGGCGCCTCGGCCGACGCCCAGCGCCGCTACAGCGCCGCCACCGGCCGTACGCCGATGCTGCCCGAGTGGGCGGCCGGCTTCTGGCAGTGCAAGCTGCGCTATCGCACCCAGGACGAACTCCTGGCGGTGGCCCGTGAGTACAAGCGCCGGGGCCTGCCCCTGTCCGTCATCGTCTGCGACTTCTTCCACTGGACCCATCTGGGCGAGTGGAAGTTCGACCCGGCGGAGTGGCCGGACCCGGCGGCGATGCAGCGGGAGCTCGGCGAACTCGGCGTCAAGCTGGTCGTGTCCGTCTGGCCGTCGGTCTCGCCGCTCTCCGAGAACCATCAGCTCATGGAGCAGCGCGGCTACTTCATCGGCACCGAGTACGGTCCGACGGCGCACGCCGACTGGCCCGACAAGGAGGTCGCGTCCACGGTCCAGGTGGCTTTCTACGACGCGACGAACCCCGAGGCGCGCGAATTCCTCTGGTCGCGTGTGAAGGACAACTACCTGGATCCGTACGGGATCGACGCCTTCTGGCTGGACGCCTGCGAGCCCGAGCTGAAGCCGGGCTTCTCGGAGAACCTGCGCTACTACGCGGGCCCGGGCCTGGAGGTGGGCAACCTCTACCCCCGCGAGAACGCCCGCACCTTCTACGAGGGCATGCTGGCCGCCGGTGAGACCGAGGTCGTCACCCTCAACCGTTCGGCGTGGGCGGGCAGCCAGCGCTACGGCGCCGCCCTGTGGTCCGGCGACATCGGCACCGACTTCGCGACCCTGCGCCGCCAGATCGCCGCCGGCCTCAACACGGCGCTCTCCGGCATCCCCTGGTGGAACACCGACATCGGCGGCTTCCACGGCGGCGATCCGGACGACCCGGCGTACCGCGAGGTCATGGTCCGCTGGTTCCAGTTCGGGGCGCTGTCCCCGCTGATGCGCCTGCACGGCTTCCGCGACCCGGGCATGGCGCTCGGCCCCGACATGACGGGCGGCCCGAACGAGGTCTGGTCGTACGGCGAGGAGGCCGGCGCCATCCTGGAGAAGTACCTGCGGCTGCGTGAGCGCCTGAAGCCCTACGTGCTGAAGGTGATGCGGGAGGCCCACGAGGAGGGTCTGCCGGTGATGCGCCCGCTGTTCCTTGAGTTTCCGGACGACCCGGCGACCTGGTCCGTGGACGACTCGTATCTCTTCGGCCCCGACCTGCTGGTCGCGCCGGTGCTCACGGCGGGCGCGACGGCCCGTACGGCGTACCTCCCGGCGGGCGCGTACTGGACGGACGCGTGGACCGGTGAGACGTACGAAGGGGGCGCGGCCGTGACCGTCGACGCCCCGCTGGACCGCATCCCGCTGTTCCTGCGGGACGGGGCACGGCTGCCCGTGGCCGAATAGCGCAGTGCGGCCGGTCCCCCGCGGGGACCGGCCGCACGCTCATCCTGGGTCAACTGCTGCTGACCGTCAGGTTGTTGGTGGTGAAGTCGAGGCCGCCCGAGGACGAGGTGATCTCGAAGCCGAACTGCACGTCGCCGATGGTCTCGTTGCCGAACCAGCCCTTGGTGTCCTTGATCCACTTCAGGATCGGCAGCACGTTCACCGTGCCGGAGCTGGAGTTCGAGGTGCGCACGAACGAGAAGACGTCGTTCGCGCCGTTGTTGCCCTTGTAGACGGTCCAGGTGTGACCGCCCAGCGTCACGTTGCCCTGCGAGGTGCCGAGGGGTCCGACGGCTCCGGTCTTGTTGACCCAGAGCATGATCTCGTAGTCGTAGTCGGTGTCCCAGATGTCGTACGACGTGTTGTACGCGCCGGACGACGGGACCGTGACGTTGTAGCTGCTGGAGAGCGAGCCGAGCGAGGTGATCGATTTGTTGATCACCTTCTTGGAGTCGGGGTAGGACTTGATGCCCCCGGTGTTCGGGTGGTTCGCCCATACGCCCCAATTGGTACCGGAGTTGGCCCAGATGCACTGGCTGCCGGCGCCCGAGCCCCAGATGTTGTTGTAGAGCGTGTAGCCGTTCAGGGTGGTGTTGCCCCATTGGTCGCAGGAGTTCCAGACGGCGGCCTGGGCGGGGGCGGAGGCGAGGCCGACGGTGGCGCCCAGCGCGAGGGCGGGGGCCAGCATCGCCTTGGCGATCCTGCTCAGCGTGCGTGTTGCCATGGTGTCCCTTCCATGGGTGGGGGGAGTTGCGGGGGTTACCACGCCCGCAGGGTGAGGACGTGGTCTTCTCCGGCGACGAGGTCGAGCGGTTCGGCGCCGAGGGAAGTCCGGACTTCGATGCGGCGGGTACGGGTGGGGCGGATGACCGCGATGGCTTCTTCCGGGCTCCAGGTGAGGTCGAGCTCCGCCCCGAACCGCGTGCGGATGCCGCGTAGTCGACCCGTCGGGTACGCCGCCGCGGGCGCGGGCAGCAGGACCAGCCGGTCGGGCGTCGACTGGACGAGCGTCTCGATCAGCACGGCGGGCAGCGTGTGGGCGGCGTCCGCGTTGTAGACGTGCCGGTTCGGGTAGTGCCCGCTCATCAGGGAGACGTGGAAGAAGTTCCCGGCCAGAACGTTGTCCAGGGCCGCCGCCACCCGTTCCCCGTCCCGCAGCCGGGCCGCCACCAGGGCGTGGTGGAGGTGGCCGTGCGCGGAGTCGTTCTCGGCGCCGCGCAGTTCGAGCGCGCGATGGGCCGCCGTGGCGAGATCCGGCGTGTCGTACGGGTTGATCTCGTCGAGCGGCCAGACACCGTAGAGGTGGCTGAGATGGCGGTGGTCGTAGGTGTCGTCGAGACCGGGCCAGGCCCACTCGGCCAGCGCGCCCTCGGCGTTGACCCGGTGCGGCGGCAGTCGGTCGGCGAGCGCGCGCCAGCGCTCGGCGGCGGGTCCTGGGTGATAGTCGGCCGCCGTGCGCAGGGCGTGGCGGGCCGCGGAGAGGTCCATCGCGGCGTTGAGGGTGACCCAGCTCGCGTTCGCGGGGCGGTTCTCCGGGGAGTACGACGGCACGATCACCAGGTGGCCGTCGTCGTCCGTCCGGGTCAGGAAGTCCTCGTAGAAGTGGGCCACTTCGGCCAGGGCATCTCCGAGGCGCGTATCGCGTTCGCCACGCGTCTCGTCGTGGTCCACGAGAGGCTTCAGGAGCCAGTCGGCGCCCGCGGTCCACACGTGCAGGGGGTACTCGCGACTGAGGTGGTAGATGTGCCCGGACTCGCCGTCGGTGTGCGCGGGGGCCACCACACCCCGCGCGCCGAAGATCGCTCGGGCGTTGTCCCGCCAGTGGGGCAACTGCCCGTGGATCAGGGCGGCATGAGCCTGGGTGACCTCCGGGAGCGCGGCCGCCGCGGCAGACGCCGTCTGGAGATTGAGGTTGGCGTCCGTGGTGAACGCCCCGGACCAGGCAGTGTCCCAGTCGCCGGTCCACAGCCCGGTCAGCCTTGGGGGCAGCGTCCCGGCGGACGACAGCAGGTGGTAGCGGCCCGCCGCGAAGAGCCGCTCCAGGAGGGCCGGGCTCTTGGGACGGTGTACCAACTCCGAGCCTGGGAGCGCGCGTTCGGCGTCGTCTGCGCGCAGGTCGAGAGCGGTGCGGAGGTAGGCGGGGCGGTGGAGGGCGGTGTGGCGGGCCAGGAGGCGGGTGTACGCGGCGTCGTCGGAGTCGGTGCCTATGTCGGTGCGTATGTCGATGTCGGCTTCAGTGTCGGCTCCGGCTCCGGTGTCGGTGTCGGTGTCGGCTTCGGTGTCGGTGTCGGTGTCGGTGTCGGCTTCGGTGTCGGTGTCGGTGTCGGCTTCGGTGTCGGTGTCGGCTCCGGTGTCGGTGTCGGTGCCGGTGTCGGTGTCGGTGCCGGTGTCGGTGCCGGTGTCGGTGTCGGCTCCGGTGTCGGCTTCGGTATCGGCTGCAGCTTCGGTGCCGGCCCCGGCTCGACCGGCGGCTTGGCCGGCGGCTTGGCCGGCGTCCTGGGGCAGCAGGGCGCGCAGCTCGCGGGCCTCGGTCAGCACGTCGAGTTCGCCCGCATGCCGCCGCACCCGGGTGAGCAGGAGCAGCGAGCGCGCACCCTCGACCCGTACGCCGGGAAGTGCGGTCCGGGTCCGGCCGCCCGTGACCACGACGAGCGTCACCCCGGTGTACGCCAGGTCGCTGCCCGGATAGCGGGCGCGCAGCGTGAGCAGGGCGCCCTCGGGGGTGAGGACGGCACTGTGTCCCACCGCCAAGTCGGCGGGAGCGCCCGGCAGTCGGTGGTCGAGGGTCACGTCGACGCTGAGATGGGACTCGGTCACGTACTGGACGACGACGTCGTCGGCCCGGGAGACGAAGACCTCGCTGCGCCAGCTGCCGCACTCGGCGCCGGCGACGCCGGTGGTGAAGTCGACCTCGCGCCGGTACGAGCGCCACTCCGCGGCGGGTCGGCGCAGCCGTACCTGGAACGCGGGGTGGAAGGGCTGTACCCAGAGCAGCGGCCGCCCGTCGGTGAAGTCCTCCCCCCGCCGCGAGGTCCCCGGCCAGCAACCGGTCCTGCACATCGGCAAGTCGGTCGGCGAGAGCGGGCGGACGCGCGCGCTCGCTGCCGTTCGGCCGGACCAGGCTGTGATGGTTGACGATGACCCGGTCGCCGTTCGGATCACCGAACACCATGACGCCGTGCGTGCCGTTACCGCTCAGAAAGGCGTCCTCCCAGCGGGCGGCGGGCAGCGGCTCCCAGGTGGAGTGGACGGGCGCGCTCACGGGGCCGGCTCCAGCACGACGACGCTGTACCGGTCCAGCTCCACGGCGTCCGCCACTTCAGCACCGGTGAGCAGGTCACGATGGCGTCCGGGCACCGAAACGGCGACCCGGTCCCCACCGTGATGGAGGAGGAACAGCAGTTCGCCACGGCGTACGGCCTCCACCCCGGCGGGAAGGCCGTCGAGCGGCGGCCGCACACCCGCGTCCTCCGCGATCCCGGCCAGCAGGGTGCGCAGCGCCCCGGGCTCGGGAAGGGTGGAGAGGTACCAGGCGGCGCCCTTGCGGAGCACGGCCGGCAGCCCGTCCAGCTCGCCGCCCTTGTACACGGCCTCCGCGACGCCGTCCCCGGCCGCCTCGATCTCCTCGGACCACAAGGTGCCGCGGAAGCCGTCGCACTCGGCGGTCTCCCCCGCGTCCAGCGGCCACCACTCGTGCAGCGTGCGGATGCCGAACAGGTCGCGCAGGCGAGCGTCCATGCCGCCGGGGCGTACCCGGTCGTCCTCGTCGGCGACGCCGCTGAGGAAGCCGCAGACGAGGGTGCCCCCTCCTCGTACGTACGCCAGGAGGTTGTCGATCGCCGCGTCCGTGAGCAGGTACAGCTGCGGTGCGACGACGAGCCGGTACGCGGAGAGGTCGTGCTCGGGGTGCGCGAAGGCCGTGGTGAGGTGGGCCTCCCACAAGGCGCGGTGCCAGGCGCGTACGACTTCGGGGTGGTCGACCTCGCTGGAGAGGCGGCCGTCATGCGCGCCGGCCCACCAGGAGTTCCAGTCGTGCAGGATCGCGATGTCGGACGTGAGCCGAGTGCCCGCGACTGCGCCGCCGACGAGGGCGAGTTCGGCACCGAGTTGCTTGACCTCCTGGAAGGTGCGGCCCCGCTCCCCCGCGTGGCTGACCATCCCGGAGTGGAACTTCTCCGCGCCCTGCCGGGACTGCCGCCACTGGAAGTAGCAGACGGCGTCGGCGCCGCGCGCCACGGCCTGCAGGGACCAGAGGCGGTTGAGGCCGCGTGGCTTGGGGTGGTTCACGCCGCGCCAGTTGACCGGTCCGGCCGCCTGCTCCATGAGCATCCAGGGGCCGCCTGCCGCCTGGGAGCGCGTCATGTCCTGGATGAGCGCGCCGTTCTGGGCGCCGAAGGGGTCACGCGGATCCGGGTAGATGTCGACGGAGACGACATCCTCCTCCGCAGCCCACTTCCAGGCGTCCTGGCCCACCCACATCGGCATGAAGTTGCTGGTGACAGGGATGTTCGGGGTGCGTCGGCGGACGATGTCGCGCTCGGCGCGGTAGCACTCCAGGAGCATGTCGCAGGTGTAGCGCTTGAAGTCGAGGATTTGCGTCGGGTTCTTCATGTAGTGCGCGTGGCGCGGCGGGAGAACCTCGTGCCAGCTGTCGTAGCCCTGACTCCAGAACGCCGTGCCCCAGGCCTCGTTGAGGGCCTCGATCGTGCCGTACTTGTCCTGGAGCCAGCGGCGGAAGGTGGCGGCCGCCTCGTCCCCGTAGTCGAAGGTGCAGTACTCGTTGTTGATGTGCCACATGGTGAGGGCCGGGTGGCTGCCGTAGCGGGCGGCCAGGTCCTCGGTGATGGCGGCGGCGTAACGGCGGTAGACGGCGCTGGAGTGCGAGAAGTGCTGGCGGGAGCCCCACCACTCGGTGCGCCCGTCCTCGTCCCGGGGCAGCGTCTCGGGGTGCAGGCGGCCCATCCAGGGCGGGGGCGAGGAGGTGGGCGTGGCGAGGACGACACCGATGCCGTTCGCGTGCATCAGGTCCATCAGCCGGTCGAGCCAGTCGAACTCCCGTGCTCCGGGACGTGGTTCGAGCCTCGCCCAGGAGAAGACGCCGACGGTGACGGAGTTGACGCCGGCCTCCTTCATGAGGCGTACGTCTTCGTGCCAGGTCGCCTCGGGCCACTGCTCGGGGTTGTAGTCGCCGCCGAAGAGGATGCGGCCACGGGTGGCGTCATGGAGCCCCGGCATCAGACGGGCTCCCCGCACTGGATGCCTCGCCCGTTCGTGCCTAGGTAGACCCGGCCGTACACGCGCGGGTCGCCGGTGATGACCTCACCGATCCAGCCCCACTGGTGGGCGTCGTCGTTGATGCGGACCCAGGTCCTGGCCGCGTCGTCGGAGCGATGGACAGCGGTGATGGTCTCGGTCGAACCCACCTGGTAGATCGCCGGGTAGTCCGCTCCGTCGGCGGCTTTGCCGAAACCGAGCGTGTACGAGGCCCAGCAGCTGGTGACCTTGTCGAAGCCGGCGCCACCGTCGGTGGACCGGTAAAGGCCGTTCCACTTCACGCTCAGCCACAGGTCACCGGAGCGTCCTGGCGCCGCGACCAGCTGGAACTGGCTGTCACCGGAGGGCAGTCCGGTCGCACGAGCGGCGAAGGAACGGCCACTGTCAGTGCTGGCGAACAGTGTTCCTGTGTCGGTGTCGTACGCGTAGAAGAGCGTCGGGTCGGCCGGGTCGGCAACCGGCGTGGCGCCCTTCGGGAAGGAGGCAACCTCGGACCAGGTCGCGCCGTGGTCCGTCGAGCGGTGCGCCGTGTACTTCGTGCCGTCCCAGTGCACGAAGGACCACAGCAGGGTGCTGCCGTCGGCGCTGGTGGCGATCGGCCCCGGTGCGCTCTTGGCGATGTCGGGCCGGTCCGCGAAGGGCGCCCAGGTCTGCCCGCCGTCGTTCGAGTAGGCACCGTTGCCGTTGTCGCCCCAGCCCGCGCGGACGACGTACGACGGCTTGGCCGCGGCCTGCGCGAGTCCTGTCGCCGACCCGAAGACGGGGTTCGTCGCCATGCCTCGCGACGGAGACGCCGTGAGCCGCTCGTGGTACATCACGCCGATGTCCCCGAGTCCGCTGATCAGATGTGCCTCCCCGGCCGGGGGCGAGATCAGCAGGCGCACGGCCGTCTCCTCCAGACCGCGGATCTGCGGCGCCCAGCGCTTGAGGTCGCGGGTGCCGTAAAGAGTCGCGCCGGTCCCGTACACGACGTGCTGCGAGTCGTACGGGTCCACGGCGACGGCCTGGATCCACCAGCCGAACTTGGGCTGGTCGCCACCCCAGTCGAGGAAGGGAGTCTCGGACACGTCGAACACGGCACCGTCCTTGAGGGACGTCCAGCTACGACCGCCGTCGGTGGTCCGGAACACCGTGTCGCCGTCCGCCCAGCGGTTGTTGGTGGACACGACGAGGGTGCCCGCACGGCAGGCGTCGACGGCGACACCGCCGTAGGCGAAGGTGTCCGCCGATCCTCCCCCACTACTCGATGTGTGGGCGGTGCCCCCAGCCGTGGTCCCGCCCGGCTTCACCGGGGTCACGTCGGTCCACGCCCCCGTGCCGGTGCGCAGCTTGTGCACACTGCCGTCGGACTGGCCGTTGGGCCCGGGCGCGTTGCCGTACGTCACGTACAGCTCGCGGGTGTGCGTGTCGTACGCGGCACGGAGCGGGACCTTGGCGGAGGTGCCGGACGGCTGCCCGGGTACGGCCTGCCAGGTCGTGCCGTCGGCCGTGCGGTACAGATTCGCCGTGCCCGCGGTGCCGTCGCCGTCGCCCCAGCCGGCGTAGACGGCGCGCCCGGCCGCGACGAGGAAGGTGATGCCCTGGCCGGAGGAGCTCGCGGTCGCCGGAAAAGCGGCGACGGCCGTCCAAGTGGCTCCCCGGTCCGTGGACTTGAGCAAGCCGTCGTGCCGGGTGCCCAGCCACAGCGTGTCGCTGTCGCGCGGATCGACGAGGAGCCGTTCCCCGGCTCCCCGCCCGTCCTCGTTGGCGCCGAGCTTCACGGACAGATCGGTACGGGTCCAGGTGGCACCGCGGTCCTCGGAGCGCAGGACCGCGCCGCTGCCCGCCCACGACTGGGCGTAGGTGCCGAGGGCGAGGTACAGCCGGTCGGGGTGTGCTGGGTCGACGGCGAGCGCCTCGACGCCGAGGAGGTTCCAGTCGTCCCAGCCGAGATGGTCGGTGAGCGGCGTCCAGCGGGCGGCCCGGTCGTCCCAGCGGTAGGCACCTCCGATGTCGGTGCGGGCGTAGGCGAGACCGCGTACGGCGGGGTGGAAGAGAACGCCGGTGACGAAGCCGGTGCCGCCGATGACGGCGTTGCGCCAGCGGTACGGCGCCGCGGTGGCGGCTTCGGCGGCGTGCGCCCGGGACCCCAGAGCGGGGACGGTGGTGAGCGCGGCCGTGGCGGCGGTCCCGGAGAGAACGGCTCGTCTGCTCAGACGGGGTGTGTGCATGACATGCCTCGTTCTGGGAGAGGGGGTGGGGAGGAGCGGGGACCACGAGACCGGGGCGGGCGACAGCGCCTCTTGGGGGGCGCGGGGAACTGCGCGACCAGCCACGACGGACCCGCAGTCGGGGGACGCCCCGCAGACTTCCTAATCGGCCGCGCGGCGGAGCACTGGGCCCGCCACGGCCGACCGCTGATCAGGAGCAGGTCGGCCGCGGCGGAGTAAAGAGGGCCGGGGAGAGAGGGCCGACGCACGTCAGCCCTTGACCGCGCCCGTGAGCATGCCCTTCTTGAAGTGCCGCTGGACGAACGGCGAGAGGATCGCGACCGGCAGCAGCGCCATGACCATCACGGCCATCTGGACGGCGAGCGGCGACAACTGCCCGGTGTTGATCTGGGTCGCGAGGCCCACGGGACGCTCCTGCTTCTGCACCAGCTGGATCATGACGTTCTGCAGCGGCATCATGTCCTGGTCGGTGAGATAGATGGAGGCGTTGAACCAGGCGCTCCAGTAACCGACCGCGTAGAAGAGCGAGATCACCGCGAGGACGGCCCGGGAGAGCGGCATCACGATCTTCCACAGGATGCGCCAGTCACCCGCACCGTCGATGCGGGCGCTGTCGATGAGTTCGGGTGAGATCCCCATGAAGAACGAGCGCAGCACCAGGATGTTGAAGACGCTCACCGCGCTGGGGAGGATCAGCGCGAGGTAGGTGTCCGTGAGGCCGAGGGCCTGCACCAGCAGATACGTCGGGATGAGGCCCGCGCCGAAGAACATCGTGGCGAGCAGCAGCATCAGCAGCCAGCGGTGTCCGAGCGATCCGATGCGCGAGAGGCCGTACGCGCACAGGACCGAGACGGCCATGCTGAACAGGGTGCCGACGAGCGTCACGCCCAGACTGACCATGGCGGCACGCTGGACCTGGCCGCCGGTGAGCAGCTCCTTGTAGGCGACGAAGGTGATGCCCTTGGGGATCACCACCAGGCCGCCGGCCGCGTCGATGGTCTTCCTCGACTGGAGGCTGGTGACAATGACGATCCAGAGCGGGAAGAGGATCGCGAAGGCGGCCAGGGTGAGGGCGAGGCCCTTGCCCGCGAGGCCCGCCCTGCTCGGCTCCTCCTCCCAGGGCGGCCGGGGCGGCGCGGCCCATCGGCTCGGCGTGCCGGAGAGCTCGGCGGCGGGCTTGTCGATGACGGCGGTCATTTCTTGTACACCCCCTGCTCACCCATGAGGTGGGCGACCTTGTTGGCGGTCAGGACGAGCCCCAGGCCGACGATGCCCTTGATGAGTCCGGCAGCGGCGGCGTAACCGAAGTCCTGGTTGCGGATGCCGTTCCACCAGACGTAGGTGTCGAGGACTTCGGAGGCTCCGGGGCCCACGGAGTCGCGCTGGAGCAGCAGTTGCTCGAAGCCGACGGTGAGGGCGTCACCGACGCGGAGCACCAGGAGCAGGGCGATCACCGGACGCAGCGCGGGCAGCGTGACGTGCCACATCCGCCGCCAGCGCCCGGCGCCGTCCATCGCGGCGGCCTCGTACAGGTCGTTCGAGACGGCGGACAGGGCCGCGAGGAAGACGATGATGCCCCAGCCCGCGTCCTTCCAGACGCCCTCGGCCGTCACCAGGAACTTGAAGATTCCCGGATCGGTCATCAGGTCGATGCCCTTGTGCCCGTATTGTCGCAGCGTCTGCGCGATGATGCCCGCGCCACCGAAGATCTGCTGGAAGACGGTGACGACGAGCACCCACGAGAAGAAGTGCGGGAGGTACATGATCGCCTGGGCGACCGCCCGGACCCGGGGTCTGACCACACTGTTGATCAGCAGCGCGAGCACGATCGGGATCGGGAAGTACAACACCAGCTGGAGGAAGAACAGCACGAAGGTGTTCTGCACCGCGTGCCAGAAGGCCGAGTCCTCGAAGATCCGCTGGAAGTTCTCGAAGCCGACCCAGGGACTCTCGAACATGGCGACGAAGCCGTTGTCGCTCAAGTACGGGTCGTAGTCCTGGAAGGCGACGATGTTGCCGAGAACCGGTATGTAGGTGAAGACGAGGATCAGCGCGATCGCCGGCAGCGTCATCAGGATCAGGGTGCGGTCGCGTCTGAACCGGAGCCGGAAGCTGAGCTTCCCCGCACGCTTTCCCGCACGCCTTCCCGAAGCCGCACGCTTCTTGGCGGGCCCCAAGGCCGTCTGCTCGTCGTTCGTCTTCGCCTCGGCCCTGCTCCGAGGCACCGTGCTGTGGGACACGGCCTTCTCCTTGCCTCAGCCCTGGGTCACTTGGCCGTGGAGCCGTTGTCGTCGAGCAGCTTCTTGTACCAGGCGCGCAGGTCGTCGCCACCCTTCTTCTTCCAGTCGGAGACGGCCTGCTGCATGTCGCTGATCTTCTTGCGACCTCGCACGATGTCGTCTTCGAGCTGCTCGAAGTCGTTGGCGAGGTTGGTCCAGCGGTTGGGCTCGGTGACGGTCAGTCCGTAGAAGGAGGACTTCTTGGTGAAGGCGCCCATGCGCTGCTGCCACTCGACCATCAGCTTGGTGATGTCGGGGAAGTCGGGGTGGGCGACGTAGGCGGCGGGGTCGCCGGTGTAGTCGTAGGCGCCGTTGACCTCGTTGACACCCTTGGTGGTTTTGGCGGGCAGGCCGTTCTTCACGGTGTAGTCGGTGCCCTCGACGCCGTAGTCGGTGAGCATGCGCTCCTTGGTGCCGTAGGGCGCGGCGCAGAAGTTGGCCAGGGCGAGGAAGTCCTTGATCTGCTGCTTGGTGGCCTTCTTGCTGACGAAGGTGAAGATGTTCGCGGGCTGGACCGCCCACAGGGTGGGGTCACCGCCGTCGGCACCGAAGATGTCCATCGCGGCCATCTCGAAGTCGGGCTTCTGGGTGCGCTGTTCGGACGTCTTGCCCCACCAGTAGGACAGGTTGCCGTTGAACACAAGTACCTGGCCCGCGCCGAAACGGTTGGCCGCGTCGCCCTTGACCGCCTTGGCGTCGGGGTGGACCACCCCGGCCGCATACAGCTTGCGGGTCCATTCCAGGGCTTCCAGGTACCCATCGGTCTCGATGCGGTTGATCAGCTTGCCGCCGTCGAGGTTCCACCACAACGCCTTGTCGCTGCCGGGCAGCACGCCGAAGAAGTTGAAGGCACTCCACTTGAGGTCGTCGCATGCCCAGACCTTCGCCTTGGCGTCGGTGACCTCCTTCGCCCAGGACAGGAACTCGGCCGGCGACTTGGGGGTTTCGTATCCCTTCTTCTCGAAGAGGTCCTTGCGGTAGAAGGGCGCGATGTCCGTGACGTATGAGCCGGGCATCGGGATCGCTCGCAGCCGGCCGCCGAAGATGGCCCTCTGCCAGGCATCGCTGGGGACAGCCGCCAGGTTCGGGTAATCCTTGACCTTGTCGCCGGACAGGTAGGGGCCGAGGTCGGCGAACTTGGCGTTGATGGCGCTGGGTATCTTGCCCATCAGGTTCCAGCCGGGGACGACCACCGCGTCCGGGATCTCGCTGGAGGCGAGGATCGCGCCCAGCTTCTCGTCGTAGGTGTTGCCGTCCTGGTTCTGCCAGGTGACCTGGACACCGACGGCCTCGTTCATGGCCGTGTAGTACGCGTTGTCGTTCGACGGCGGGGTGCCCCACAGGGGCGCCATGACCTTGATCTTGCCGCCGCTGCCGAGCTTCTTGGGGACGGAGGTCTTCAGGTCGGCGTCCGCGATCGCCTTGGTGAAGCCCGCCGCCGAGCCGTTCTTCGCCGGAAGGTCGGGCGTCACGACGCTCGACGCCACAAAGGTCGGAAGGATCTTCTGCGCGTCCTTCCCGGAGGTGGTGCCGTCCTTGTTGCCGTCGTTCCCGCCGCCGCAAGCGGCGAGCAGCGGCATCCCTCCGGCGACCGCGGCGGCGGCGACCGCCGTGGAGGCGAGGAAGCTTCTCCGGCTGGGGGCGGAGGTGGCGGAGTTCGGCGTCATTGCGTCAACCCTTCGTGGCGCACAGCAGGACACCCGGCGGTTCAGCCGTCGGCTGCGGTGTCTTGAGTGGAACTGGCTGAGCTGAAGCGGTCCTCGGAGGATTGCGTCCTCCGGGGAGGGCGGTCCGTCAGTCGAAGCGCTTCGATGTTGCTGCGAGGTTAAGTGAACACATGGGGGTGCACAAGAGTCGATTCCAAGATTCCTCGGAGGTATCACGTAACGGAGCGGCTCCGCCTGGCACTTGAAATCACGGTGAGGAAACACAGTTGTTGCGCCGGGATGTCTTGACACCCACCCCCTGGTCGAATGAGCATCGAAGCGCTTCGAAAGCGCCCCGTCGCTCCATCGCAAAGGGATCACCACGTGACCGCACAAACGCCGCCTACGCCGCCTTTCCGTGATCCGCGACTGCCGTTCGCGAAGCGCATCGACGACCTGCTGGCGCGGCTCACACTCGACGAACGGATCGCGTTCCTGCACCAGTTCGCGCCCGCCGTCGAGCGCCTCGACGTCAGGGCCTTCCGCACCGGTCAGGAAGCCCTGCACGGCGTGGCCTGGATGGGCCCGGCGACCGTGTTCCCGCAGGCCGTGGGCCTGGGCGCGACCTGGAACGACGACCTGGTACGCCGGATCGGCGAGGCCGTGTCGACCGAGACGCGCGCCATGCGCGCCCGCGACGACCGCGTGGGCCTCAACGTCTGGTCGCCCACGGTGAATCTCCTCCGCCACCCCCTCTGGGGGCGCAATGAGGAGGGCTACTCGGAGGACCCGAAACTCACCTCCGCCATCGCCACGGCGTACACCCGGGGACTGTGCGGCGACCACCCGGACTACTGGCGCACCGCGCCCGTCCTCAAGCACTGGCTCGCGCACAACAACGAGACGAACCGCGACACGACGTCCTCCTCGGTCCGGCCACGCGTCCTGCACGAGTACGACCTGCGCGCCTTCCGCGAGACGGTCGAGGCGGGTGCGGTGGCCGGCGTGATGCCCGCGTACAACCTGGTCAACGGCCGCCCCAACCACGTCTCGCCGTATCTGCGCGAGCAGCTGCGCACCTGGACGGACCAGGACCTCCTCGTCTGCTCGGACGCGGGCGCGCCCTCCAACCTGGTCGACTCCGAGCACTACTTCGACACCCACGAGGAGGCGACCGCGGCCGCGATCCTCGCCGGGGTCGACAGCTTCACCGACCACGGCACGGACAGCTCGAAGATCGTCGAGCGGGTCCGAGGGGCGCTGGTCCAAGGCCTGTTGAGCGAGGCCGACATCGACGCGGCGGTCCGCCGCCAGCTGGCGATCCGCTTTCGACTGGGCGAGTTCGACCCGCAGTCGGACCCGCACGCCGGCGTCCTGGACTTCGACACCCCGGCCCACCGCGCCCTCGCCCAGGAGGCGGCGGAGCAGGCGATCGTGCTCCTCAAGAACGACGGCCTGCTGCCCCTGAGCCCCGACGTCCGGGTCGCCGTCGTCGGCCTCCTCGCCGACGAGTGCAAGCTCGACTGGTACAGCGGCACCCTCATCCACCGCTCGACGCCCCTGGAGGGGCTGTCCGAGCGCTTCGGCGCCGAGCGCGTGGACTTCGTCGAGGGCGTGGACCGGGTCCGCCTCAGGACCTCCTGCGGCACCTACGTGTCGGTGCCCGCCGCCGACGGCGTGGCCGAGGACATGCGCGGCGCCGAGGGCACGCTGGACCCGGCGCTCCTCGCGGGCCGCACCGACCTGCCCCCGCTGACCGCCGACGCCACCGGCACCGAGCTCGCGCTGATCGACTGGGGCGAGGGCGTGCTGACGCTGCGTGCACCCGACGGCCGCTACCTCTCGGTCGCCGGGGACGGCTACCTCCGCGCCTCCGCCGATCAGCCCGGCGGCTGGGTCGTCCAGGAGACGTTCCGCCTCGAGGCCTCCGGCACCCATGCGAACGGTCACCTCCTGAAGCATCTGGGGACGGGTGGTTACGTCTCTGTCGCCACCGACGGCGTGAAGGTTGCCGCCGAGCACCGGGAAACCTTCGAGCTGGAGTTCACCGAGCGCGGCGAGGACGCGGTGGCCCGCGCGACGGCCGCCGCCGACGTCGTGCTCGTCGTCGCGGGCAACGACCCGCACATCAACGGCCGCGAGACGCAGGACCGTACGACGCTGCGCCTGCCCGAGCACCAGGAGCGCCTGCTGCGCGCCGCCCGCGCCGCGAACCCGAACACGGCGCTGGCCCTGGTCTCCGCGTACCCCTACGCGGTGGACCCGGCCGACCTTCCGGCCGTCCTCTGGACGGCTCACGGCGGCCAGGCGGCGGGCACCGCCCTGGCCCGCGTACTCGCCGGCGACGTCTCCCCCGCGGGCCGGCTCCCGCAGACCTGGTACGCCTGCGACGACGACCTGCCCGACCTCCTCGACTACGACGTCATCGGCGGCCGCCAGACGTATCTGTACTTCGAGGGCACGCCGCTGTTCCCGTTCGGGCACGGTCTTTCGTACGCGTCGTTCGCCTACGCGGATCTCCAAGTCCGCCGGCGCCTGGGCGCGCTGGCCGTCTCCTTCACCGTCACCAACACCGGCGAGGTGGCCGCCGACGAAGTCGCGCAGTTCTACACGCGCGCCGTGGACCCGTCCGTACCGCGCCCCCGGCGCGAACTGGCCGCACACCGCCGCGTCCACCTCGCCCCCGGCGCCTCGACGGACCTCACCTTCGAACTCCCGCTGTCCGCGTTCGAGTTCTGGGACGTGGCGATCGGCCGTCCGCGCCTGGAGCCGGGCGCGTACGAGGTGCTCGTCGGGGCGTCCAGCGAGGACGTCCGTCTGCGTACGACGGTTCAGCTCGACGGCGAGCCCGGCGCGCCCCGCCCCGTCCGCGAACGCGGCCTGGGGGCCGCCGACTTCGACGAGCAGCGGAACATCGCCCTCGTCGACCGAACGAAGGTGGCGGGCGACGCGGTGACACCCGTGGACGGCGGGGCGGGCGAACTCGTCTTCCGGAACTGCGACTTCGGCGACGACGGCATCACGTCGTTCACCGTCGAGGTGGCGGGCGGCGGCACCGTGGAACTCTCCCTGGACGGGGGCCCGTTGACCGCCGCACTGACCCTGAGCGCGACAAAGGGACCGTACGACTACACCACCCTCGGCGCCGAGATCGCCGCCGTCGGTGTGCACGACGTACACCTCGGGCTGCGCGGCCCGTTGCGGCTCGCGCGCGTCGGCTTCTCCGGTTGAGGGTCCGGAGGGGCTGACGCAGGGGCCCGGCACCGGAAGGCATCGGCGCCGGGCCTCTTCACCGGGACAGTATCTGAAAACGATTATCGTTAGCTACTCTGTGTCGTCGTTTCCTCACAAGCCGACGGCCGGAGCCCCCGCACAGCGGGCTCCGGCCGTCGGCTTGTTGCGGGGTCCGGTCAGAGGGCGAGGCCCGTCAGCACCAGCACCCGCTCGTAGGTGTAGTCGTCCATCGCGAACTTCACGCCCTCGCGGCCGACACCGGACTGCTTCACACCGCCGTACGGCATCTGGTCGGCGCGGTAGGACGGCACGTCACCGACCACGACGCCGCCGACCTCGAGCGCACGGTGGGCGCGGAAGGCGGTCTGCAGGTCGTGGGTGAACACACCGGCCTGGAGCCCGTACTTGGAGTCGTTGGCGGCGGCGAAGGCCGCGGCCTCCCCCTCCACCTTCTGCACGGTGAGGACGGGTCCGAAGACCTCCTCGCAGGAGATGGTCACGTCGGCCGGCACGTCGGCGAGGACGGTCGGCGCGTAGGAGGCGCCGTCGCGCTTGCCACCGGCAAGGAGCGTGGCACCGGCCTGCACGGCCTCGTCGACCCAGGACTCCACGCGCTTGGCGGCGTCCTCGCTGACCAGCGGGCCGACATCCGTCTTGTCGTCGGACGGGTCACCGGTGACCTGGGCCTCGACGGCGGCGACGACACGGGGCAGCAGCCGCTCGTACACGGACGCGTCGGCGATCACGCGCTGCACGGAGATGCAGGACTGGCCGCCCTGGTAGTTGGAGAAGGTCGCGATGCGGGTGGCGGCCCAGTCCAGGTCCTCGTCACTCGCCCAGTCGGCGAGCACGACGGCCGCGCCGTTGCCGCCCAGCTCCAGGGTGCAGTGCTTGCGCGGCACCGAGTCCATGATCGCGTAACCGACCTTCTCGGACCCGGTGAAGGAGATGACGGGCAGGCGCTCGTCCTGCACCAGGGCGGGCATCCGCTCGTTGGAGACGGGCAGGATGCTCCACGAACCGGCGGGCAGCTCGGTCTCGGCGAGCAGGTCGCCGATGATGAGGCCGGACAACGGGGTCGCCGGCGCGGGCTTCAGGATGATCGGCGCGCCGGCGGCGATGGCCGGGGCGATCTTGTGGGCGCACAGGTTCAGCGGGAAGTTGAACGGCGCGATGCCCAGCACGACACCCTTGGGGAACCGACGGGTGACGGCGAGCCGCCCCTGACCACCCAGGTCGGTGTCCAGGCGCTGCGCCTCGCCCCCGTTGAAGCGGCGGGCTTCCTCGGCGGCGAACCGGAACACCGACACCGCACGGCCGACCTCGCCGCGGGCCCACTTGATCGGCTTGCCGTTCTCGGCGGAGATGAGCTGCGCGATCTCCTCGGTGCGCTCGACGAGGCGGCGCGACACGTGGTCGAGGGCGGCGGCACGTACGTGGGCCGGGGTGGCGGCGAACTCGTCCCGCACGGCGTACGCGGCGGCCACGGCCTCCTCGACCTGCGCCTCGGTCGGGACACTGACCTTGCCGACGACCCGACCGTCCCACGGGGAGGTGACGTCGAAGGTGGTCTCACCGGTGGCCTGGCGGCCGGCGAGCCAGAAAGCGTGGGTGGAAGTCATGTGCGAGTCCCGGCCCTTCCGCGTTGGGGGTGTTGTTCTGGGGTTTCCTGTTCCACGGTAGGGCCGGGGCGACGAAGGGTCGTTTGTCCGAGTCGTAGCAGTCGGGGTGGTGGGTGCGCCGCTTTGGCAGGGACGCCGGAGGCGAGGAGCCGCCGCGACCAGCCCCCACCAACCCGCAGCCACGGGGGGTCTCGCCAGGGGCGCGGGGAACTGCGCGACCAGCCCCCCGCCCACCCGCAGCCAAAAGGCGACCCCCGGGGGCCTGGGGGCGGAGCCCCCAGATGCGGGACGGGTAGGGGCGAAGGGGGCGAAAACCCCCTACTCCCCCGTCCCCGCCGTCGCCTTCAACGCCAGCCAGAGCTCCATCCGCACATCCGGATCGTCCAGCGACCGCCCGAGGATCTCCTCGACCCGCCGCATGCGGTACCGCAACGTGTGCCGGTGCACACCCAAATCCGCAGCCGCCGCGTCCCACTGCCCATGCCGCGACAACCACGCCCGCAGCGAGGCCACCAGATCTCCCCGTCCGGTCGCGTCGTGCTCGTGCAACGCCCGCAGCAACCCGTCCGCGAACGCCCGCACCGCGTCATCGGCCAGCAGCGGCAGCACCGAGCCGGCCGCAAGCTCCTCGTGCTCCACGAGGAAACGCCCGCGCCGCCGCGCGACGGACAACGCCTGCTCGGCCTGCTTGTAGGCGGCGCCCGCGGCGATCGGCCCCGCGGGCGCCGACAGCCCGACCACCAGCTCGTCCTCGTCACCGGCGGGCTGCTCCCGTACGGCAGCCCGCGCGGCCTCCAGGGCCACCGCGTACTCCCCGCACGCGGCGACCGCCGCCCCGCCGTCCACCGCGAGCACGACCAGCCGCTCCCCCTCGGGCACGACCAGCACCGACTCACCGGATCGGGCGGCCGCGGACTCCACGACCTCGGCCAGCCCGCCGAGCGGGTCGCCGTTGGTGTCGGGCACGGCTGCAGCGGCGGCCGAGGGCGCCGCCGTGGCCACGCGCGCGTGGCCGTCCGCATGTGCCCGCGCGGCCGACGCGGACGCCGACTCGGCGAGGATCAGCCGGAAGGGCGCGTCGAGCAGCGCGCCGTACAGGTCCCCGGCGACGGCCCGGGCATGGTCGGGCTCGCCCGCGAGCAGCATGCGCAGTACGGCCGCGCCGATCCGCTGCTCGGCCGCGTGCAGCGACCGCGACCGTTCGGTGGTGAGCGTCAGCAGGGCGATCGCCGAGTGCACGGCGTACCGCTCGGCGGTCCCGAGCGCGGCCGCCGTCCCCACGGCGAGCGCGGCACGCGGCCGCCGCCCGGTACCGAGGGAGTGCAGTTCCACGCGGTCTTCCCGGTCCTCGCCACCGACGACGGAGCTGGCCGGCGCGGGCCGCTCCCGCAGCCGCTCCACGTCCGGCGTGAGGCGCGCGGCCCGGCGCCCCGCCCACTCGGGCGCGGAGGCGACAACGTCGCCGGACGCGTCGTACAGCGCCGCCCATCCGTCGACCTGCCCGGCGAGCGCGGCGAGCAGCCCCTCGGGCCCGTCGTTCAGCGCCCGCTTGGTCAGCTCGCGCTGCGCGGCGAAGCCGGCCGTGACCGCCCGGTACTGATCCGCCGCGATGGCGGCGGACACTGCCTTGCTGATGGCGAGGAAGGGCGTACGCCGGGGCACTTCGAGGAGCGGCAGCCCCTCCTCCGCCGCCGCGTCGACGAGCGCCTTGGGGATCTCGTCATAGTTGACCCCGACCGCGAAACCGAGCCCGACCACCCCGGCTCCCACCAGGCGCTTCACATAGCGCCGCATGACCTCGGGGTCCTCCGCGTCCAGCTGGAGCGCGGTGATCAGCAGCAGCTCCCCGCCCTCCATGTACGGCACGGGGTCGGCGAGCTCGCTGGCATGCGCCCAGCGGACGGGCACGTCCAGGCGGTCCTCGCCCGCGCGCACCGTGAGCTTGAGCGCGGAGTGGTGGACGAGCGAGGCGAGCGTGGGGGGCATGAGGCCTTCAGGTCTGTGTGATCTTTGTGATCTTTTGGCCGCCACGTATGAACGGCCTGTGTCGATTCTGCCTCACCGTACGGTCACCATGTGCCCTGATGTCCATACGTCCTGCTCAGCCGCACAGATCCACACATCACCCTCAGCTCCGCAGATCCACCAGCAACGGCGGCGCGTGCTCCCCCTTCACATTGGTCAGCGACAGCACCGCGTGCCCCGGCGGTACCCCGTGTGCCAGTTCGGACGCGGACCAGCGCTCCCGCTCGACCTGCCGCACGGTGACGGCCCGGGCGGTCGGCGCGTGGCCGGTGATCACCCGCCGCAGCATGTGCACCGCCTTGCCCGCCGGGGTCTCGGCGATGATCTGCCGGTCGGTGACGTCCCGCGCCTCGGTCCACTCCTTGCCCCAGACCTCGGCGAAGTCCTGCCCGTCCCAGGGGGTGAGCCCCGACAACGCCATCCGGCAGCCGATCGCGCCCAGCAGCGGGCTGCGCAGCGGTCGCGGCACGTCGTCGAGCGTGCGCAGCGTCAGCACGGCCCCCGCGTTGCCCGACCGCAGTCGCTGAATCCCGCGAACGGCCTCGGGTGTGACCACCCCCGTCGCGTCGTCGAGCACCAGACAGGCGAACAGCGACCGGTCCTCGCGCACCGCGACACTCGCCGTGAACTGCGCGAGCACCAGCCGCGCCAGGATCCGCGAGGCGTCGGCATGCCCACGCGCGGGCACATCGATCCGTACGCGCACGGGGTGGTCGAGCGCGCGCAGCGAGAAGGGCCGGGACTGCCCGGACGTGTCGAAGAACCCCGCGAACGCGGGCCGGTCGAGCAGGGCGACCCGATCCGCGAGCACTCCCCCGACATCGCCCGGGTGCCCCGACTGCCGCTCGCGCGCGTCCAGTTCCCGCAGCAGCGACTCCTGCCCGGTGTCCTCCAGGGCCTTGCGCAGCGCGCCGAGCGGTCCGGGAGTGCCGTCGAGGAGCCGGCGCAGTTCCGGCACCGACGGGAACCGGCCGTGGACGGCCTGGAAGGGCCCCAGCAGCTGGGCGAGTACGGTGGTCGACCGGCGACTGTCGCCTCCGGGATGCGGATCGGCGAGATCCCCGACGAGCGCCTCGGCCAGCACGGCCGCGGCCTCGTCGGGGTCGGTCGTCCCGCCGTACAGGTCGAGGTCGTACACGGACTCGGGATTCCCGATCCGTACGACGACGTCATACGCGTCGGCGGGCCCGAGCCCGGCGCCCGCGGCACCCACCACGACGACCGCGGCCCGCCCGGCGAGCGCGTGCAGGCAGAGCGATTCGGCGAGCGGCCAGACGACACCTCCGGTCTTTCCGGTCCCGGCGGGGCCGACGGCGAGCAACGACGTGCCCAGCAGATCGGGACCGAGGGCGAGTCCGGTGCCGCGGTAGGCGTACGGATTGCGTGGGTCATCGGCGGTCGTCCCGAGCCGGACCTGCCCGGTCACGAGGTCGTGCCGCGCGAGCCGACCCGGCAGATCGCGGTCGCCGGAAGGATGCAGACAGGCGGCGGCCCCGTCCTTGAGCACCGCGCCCGTGAACGTGGCGAGGCTGTGCCGCCCGCTGCGTACGCCCTGCCAGGCGCGGGCGATCCGGGCGTGGTCGACGTCCCGCATCAGCCCGGCGCGGGCCTCGGCGGCGAGCCGTTCGGCGGCGTCACCGGCTCCGGCGGCGCGGAGCTGGTTCCACTGGGCGGGGTCATCCTCGGGCGCGGGCGGCCGCTCGCTCGCGGGGGCGGCACGCTGCCAGGCGGGCAGCCCGTAGCGCCGCCACACCTCACCCCATCGGCCGAGCCGGCCGACGCCGATCATGATGACGAAGGCGATGAGCGTGTAGTAGCCGTACCAGAGGAACGCGTTTCCGACGCGATCGCCGCTGTGCCGCCAGGAGTCGGGGGTGAACAACTCCAGCGGCAGGACCCACCAGCCGCCCAGATATCCGTTCCAGAGCAGCGACCAGATCAGCCACCCCACCAAGAAGGCGATCACGGCCCCGCTCAGCAGCTGCCGCGCCGGAATCTGCGCCGGCTCCTCCTCCGGTCGCGGCCGGTGCCCGAACCGCCACACCCCGGGCGCCGCCTCGGGCCGGGGCGCTCGCACCCACGCGAGGAAGGCGGAGCCGTCCGGCAACGGTGGCACCCCGGGGGCCCGCGCGGGCCGTGGCGGCGCGGCAGGCACCTCCGGCGGTGTCACCGGCGCGTCCGGCGGCCCCGCCGGACGCGGCACAGAATTGGCATGCGTGCCCCGCGCGTCCTGCGTCCCGTCGCTGTCCATCGCCCTTGCCCCCTGACCAGCCGCTCCGTGCGTCGTCCGCGAGTCAATCTAGTGCCCCGCGGGGCGAGTTCACCGCTTACCCGGCCGGGCCTGGGCCGATGCGCCGGCGCTTGATCTCCCCAAAGCGAACGGACCGGCGCACTCCGGATACTGTCTTCCGGTCCTACGTCATGGTGATCTGACGCACCGTAGGGAACAGGAGACTCCGGTGACCGGCCAACGGGCCTTCGACCACGGGGATTCGGCGAGCCCGACGCGCCGCGAGACCGCGTGGCGTGGGACGACCCGGCGACGCGCCGGGCCCGGCGGCGGGATCCGGCGGGATGCGCGCTCACACCGATCGGCCGGGTCGGGGCCTGGTTCCCGCTGTCGTCACCGACCACCGCGCCAGGGTCGGGCTGATCGTCACGGGCATGATCCTCGAAGTGATCCTCCCGCCCGCGCACCTCTACGTGGTCATCGCCGCCCGCCGGATGACCCGCACGCTCTCGGTGAACCGGTGGCGACTCGGCGACTGCGAGATCCGCAACCGCGGCAGGACACAACTGCCGACCGTCGAGGGCAGGGTCCTCACGCCGCACCCGTTCCGGTCGTACGTCAAGGGGAGCAACACCTGGCTGGGGATGGCCGGGCACCCGCACCAGCGCCGCGTCGTCTCCGACCCCGGCGGCGCCCGGTCCGTGGCCGTCGCTATGTCCACCACGGACAACCGAAGTGCCTGACAACGCCCACATGGAGCATGCCCACCCCCCATCCCCGGCCCTAGCCTGCGAAGAAAGAAGAAAGCGTCCGAAAAACACCCGCCCGGAACACCCCGGTCGGCCGGAACAACCGGCTCGCCGGAACCCTCCGGTTCGCAAGATCATCAGGGAGCCCCTCATGACCGCACTTCCGCAGGAGCGCCGCGTCGTCACCGCCATCCCCGGCCCGAAGTCGCAGGAGCTGCAGGCCCGCCGTACCGCCGCGGTCGCGGCCGGTGTGGGCTCGGTGCTCCCTGTCTTCACCACGCGCGCCGGCGGCGGCATCATCGAGGACGTCGACGGGAACCGCCTGATCGACTTCGGCTCCGGCATCGCCGTGACCAGCGTCGGCGCGAGCGCCGAGGCCGTCGTGCGCCGGGCCTCCGCCCAGCTGCAGGACTTCACCCACACCTGTTTCATGGTCACGCCGTACGAGGGCTACGTGGCCGTCGCCGAGGCGCTGGCCGAGCTCACGCCGGGTGACCACGCCAAGAAGTCCGCGCTCTTCAACTCCGGCGCCGAGGCCGTCGAGAACGCCGTCAAGATCGCGCGTGCGTACACCAAGCGCCAGGCCGTCGTCGTCTTCGACCACGGCTACCACGGCCGCACGAACCTGACGATGGCGCTGACCTCCAAGAACATGCCGTACAAGAACGGTTTCGGTCCGTTCGCGCCCGAGGTCTATCGCGTGCCGGTGGCGTACGGCTACCGCTGGCTGACCGGCCCGGAGAACGCCGGCGCCGAGGCGTCCGCCCAGGCCATCGACATGATCAACAAGCAGATCGGCGCCGACAACGTCGCCGCGATCATCATCGAGCCGGTTCTCGGCGAGGGCGGCTTCATCGAGCCGGCGAAGGGCTTCCTTCCGGCCATCAGCAAGTTCGCCAAGGACAACGGCATCGTCTTCGTCGCGGACGAGATCCAGTCCGGCTTCTGCCGCACCGGCCAGTGGTTCGCCTGCGAGGACGAGGGTATCGTCCCGGACCTGATCACCACCGCCAAGGGCATCGCGGGCGGTCTGCCGCTCGCCGCCGTCACCGGCCGCGCCGAGATCATGGACGCCGCGCACGCGGGCGGCCTGGGCGGCACCTACGGCGGCAACCCGGTGGCCTGCGCCGGTGCGCTCGGTGCGATCGAGACCATGAAGGAGCTCGACCTCAACGCCAAGGCGAAGAACATCGAGGCGACCATGAAGTCCCGGCTGGGCGCGATGGCCGAGAAGTTCGACATCATCGGTGACGTCCGCGGCCGTGGGGCCATGATCGCCATCGAGCTGGTCAAGGACCGCGCGACCAAGGAGCCGAACCCCGAGGCGACCGCCGCGCTGGCCAAGGCCTGCCACCAGGAGGGCCTGCTGGTCCTGACCTGTGGCACCTACGGCAACGTCCTCCGTTTCCTGCCCCCGCTGGTCATCGGCGAGGACCTCCTGAACGAGGGTCTCGACATCATCGAGCAGGCCTTCGCCCGCATCTGACGCCCCACCCGCCCCAGCACCGCGAACCGGCCGACGCCCACGGCGATTCCGCTTGATTCCGGTGCTGGGGCGGGCGACGTCAGAGCGTGTGAAGAACGTGTGCGAGGTGCATGACGGGACGCGATTCCGTCTGTCGGAGCCGCACCCCCTGCCGTAGGTTCTACCCAGATGAGAGATACACCCCGCCCACAGGGGACTGTGGGTGACACCGGGTCGAGGCCTCCCCAGCTTCGCCCTGGTCGTGCCCTCGCGCACACACCCGGAGCTTCCGGCTCCGGATCTCCTCACCGATCGGACAGTCGCCCGCCCCAAACCCCCCGGGGCGCGCGGCATTCCGGTCTGGACGGCCGCCTCGGAACTACCCCCCCTGTTCCGGGGCGGCCGACCTTCCTCCTCGGCCTCCCGGCCCTTCTCCTCGCGCTGATCACCTGGCAGGTCGCGGCCCACGGCCCCCTCGCCCGCGCGGACGAACGCCTCAGCGGCTCCCTGGTCCACCCGGACCGCCCCTCGGAACTCCTGGCCGACCTCGGCAGCATCACGGTCGCCGTCCCGATCCTCGCCGTCGTCCTCGTCTACGTCGCCTCGCGCGCCCGCGCCGCCAAAATCCACCGATGGTGGCTGGAACCGACCGCAGCAGCCGTCCTCATGACAGCGGTCCCGGCCCTGGTCGTCCCCTTCAAGGAACTGACCGCCCGCCCCGGCCCCCCGGTCATGGGCCCGGGCACGGGCTTCTATCCCTCGGGCCACACCGCCACCGCCGCCATCGCGTACGGCAGCGCGACCCTGCTCCTCCTCCCCTGGCTACGCACCTCCCCCGCCCGCCGCACGCTGGTCATCGTCTGCCTCGGCCTCAACCTCGCCGTCGCCTGCGGGCTGGTACGCCGCGGCTACCACTGGCCACTGGACGTCGTGGCCAGTTGGTGCCTCTGCGCGGTGCTGCTGTCCGCCCTGTGGCTCTTCCTCAGCCGAAGTACCCGTCGAAGTTCTTCGAGAACTCCCCACTCCCGTACCGGTCCCAGTTGATCGACCACGTCATCAGGCCGCGCAGGGCCGGCCAGGTGCCGTGGGTGGCGTACGAGCCGCAGTTGGTCCTCTTGGTGAGGCAGTCGAGGGCCTTGTTCACCTCCGTCGGTGATACGTAGCCGTTGCCGGCGTTCGTCGAGGCGGGCATGCCGATGGCGATCTGGTCGGGGCGCAGGGGCGGGAAGACGTTGTTCGCGTCGCCGGCGACCGGGAAGCCGGTGAGGAGCATGTCGGTCATGGCGATGTGGAAGTCGGCGCCGCCCATGGAGTGGTACTGGTTGTCGAGGCCCATGATCGAGCCGGAGTTGTAGTCCTGGACGTGCAGCAGCGTCAGGTCGTCGCGCAGGGCGTGGATGACGGGGAGGTAGGCGCCGGCGCGCGGGTCCTGGCCGCCCCATTTGCCGGTGCCGTAGTACTGGTAGCCGAGTTGGACGAAGAAGGTCTCCGGGGCCATGCTCAGGACGAACTTCGAGCCGTACTTGGCCTTCAGCGTCTTCAGCGCCGAGATGAGGTTGACGATCACCGGCGTGGTCGGGCTCTTGAAGTTCGTGTCACTGGCGTCGAGCGAGAGCGAGTGGCCCTCGAAGTCGATGTCCAGGCCGTCCAGGCCGTAGATGTCGATGATCTTCGAGACGGACGACACGAACGTGTCCCTCGCCGCCGTCGTCGTGAGCTGCACCTGCCCGTTCTGGCCGCCGATGGAGATCAGGACCTTCTTGCCCGCCGCCTGCTTCGCCTTGATCGCCGCCTTGAAGTCGGCGTCGCTCTCGACCGTCGGGCACTCGGTGACCGGGCAGCGGGTGAAGCGGATGTCGCCCGAAGTGGTGGAGGTGGGCTCACCGAAGGCCAGGTCGATGACGTCCCAGCTGTCGGGGACGTCGGCCATGCGGGTGTAGCCGGCGCCGTTGGCGAAGCTCGCGTGCAGGTAGCCGACGAGGGCGTGGGTGGGGAGGTCCGAGGAGCCTCCGCCCGAGCCTGCGGACGTGGTCGCGGTCACCGTCGCCGACTTCGCCGACTCGCCCGCGTCGTTCGTCGCGGCGACCTGGAAGGAGTACGCCGTCGAGGGGGACAGTCCGCTCACGGTCGTCGAAGTGCTGCCGGCCGTCTGGACTTTGACGCCGTCGCGGTAGACGGCGTAACCCGTCGCGCCGGTCACCGCGGACCAGGACAGGGCGACGCTCGAGGACGTGACCGTGCCGACCGTCAGACCGGTGGGCGCGGTCGGCGGCTGACCCGCGTCGACGCCGGGGCCGACCAGGGAGAGGTCGTCGGCGTAGTAGGTGCCGGTGCCGTACCAGCCGTGCGTGTAGATCGTGACCTTGGTGGTGGACGCGCCCGTGCGGAAGGTGGTGGTGAGCTGCTGCCAGTCGGTCGCGGACTGGGTCCAGGTGGAGACGTCGGTGGTGCCGGTGCCGCTCGCGCCGAGGTAGACGTAGCTGCCCCGGACGTATCCGGAGAGGGTGTACTGGGAGTCGGGTTTGACGGTCACCGTCTGGGAGCACTGCGCGTAGTCGCTGCCGGCCGGGGTCGCCCGCAACGCCGAAGTTCCGCTCCGTACCGGTGAATTGACGGTGCCGCCCGCCGTACAGGACCAGTCGTCCAGGCCCGACTCGAACCCGCCGTTCTTCGCGAGGTCCGCGTCGGCCGCACGGGCGGCCGACGAGAGTGCGGCGAGGCCGGGTACGGCCAGGACGGTGGCCGTGCACACGGCGATGAGTCTGCGACGCAGGAACGGTCCGGCGCGTCCGGTGCGATCCACAACTGCCTCCGGGCATGGGGGAATTAGGAGGGTGGAGCGCGCCCAACTTGGTCCAGACCAATTCTGTTGTCAAGACCTCTGCACATACAAGGCCTCCGGTACGTACGAGACCGCGGACAAGTACAACGCTTCTGGTACGTGCAGGACCCCCGACAGTTACCAGGGGCCGCCCCCCTCACGGCCGTCGGTCATCGTCTCCGGCGAGACCCGCCCCCGCCTCGTGCATGGCCAGTTCCAGCAGCGCCGGATCGGTGAGCGTGCCCGAGCCGTCCGGCGGTATCAGCCAGCGGACCCCGCCGGTCGACCGTCCCGGGTACGGCACCACGATCCAGGTGCCGCGACCCGCTGTGCGCACCCCCGTGCCGAGTCGGCCGGCCGCGGTACCCGCCGGCACGAAGAAGCCCATCCGCGCGTCGCCGAAGTCGACGAGCACCGGCCCCGGTTGGTCGATCACCCTGGAGAGCACGTCGAGGGTTGGACAGCCGAGCCGGCCCGGCAGGATGAGTACGTCCCAGGCCTTGCCCGCCGGCAGCAGCGCGAGCCCCTGTGGATTGCGCTCCCACTCCCACCGGCAGGCCTCGGGGTCCGGAGCTACGGATGCCAGCCACTCGACCGCCGCCTTGGCCCCTGTCATGGCGGAACCTCCCTTTCTCGTGTCGACGCTGGTCGCGTCACGAGGGAGAGGGAGGTCCGGGCCGGGCATTACGCGGGTTCCGGCCACTTGTTGGTGGTGAATCGGGTCACGGTGATCGCGCAGGGCGTACGCAGATCGGGGCGAGGCGCGCACTACATGATCGCGAACGCTTCAACGCGCCCCCACCAGCCCCCTGGCCGCCGTGCCGAGTTCCTGTCATCACCCACGACGGGCCAGGGTTCGCCTGTGTGCGGTCCGCGCACCCGAGACGGCGCGAGCGGTTCAGGAGAGCCAGTCGGCGTAGCGCGTGGGGGCGAGGTGGGCGTCCTTGTCGGTGAGGACGTCGCCCTTGACGACGGCGAACATGCCCGCGGTGGGGTCGGTGACGACGGTGCGGTTGTCGCCCTTGCGGGACAGGGTGATCCGGCCCAGCTCGTCCAGGGCGAAGATCTCGGGGCCGCCGATGTTGCGAATGCCCCTCAGCGGGGCGCCCGCGGCGACTTCCGTCACTGCGTCGGCGACGTCCTTGGCGGCGATCGGCTGGATCGGCGTGGCGGGCAGGCGAACGGTATCGCCGTCGCTGGTCCAGGACAGGACGGCGTCCATGAACTCCATGAACTGCGTCGCGCGGACGATCGAGTAGGGGATCGGTCCGGCCGCGAGGATCTTCTCCTGGAGCGCCTTGGCCCGGTAGTAGTCCAGCTCCGGGACCTGGTCCGTCCCGACGATCGACAGGATGACGAAGTGGCCGACGCCGCCCTTCCGGGCCGCGGCCAGAAGGTTGTCCATCGAGGTCTGGAAGAAGGCGGGGGAGGCTTCGTCGAAGGTCGGGGAGTTCGTCAGATTGACGACGACGTCGGCTCCCGCCACCGCCTCGTCCAGTCCCTGGCCGCTGATGACGTCGACTCCGGTGGACTGCGAGTGCGGTACCGCCTCGTGTCCGGCGGCGTTCAGATTCTTGACGACCTGCGACCCGATCAGGCCGGTACCGCCGATGACCGCGAACTTCATGACACACCTTTCGTTGGATGATATGTCCGCAATATGGCATATAACCCCCTCGCGGGCGTTGCATGCAGCTAACTCGGACACTTTCTGTCCGAGACTATACGCGGACATTCATTGTCCGAGTCAAGCCGACTGGTTAAAGTGACCGGGTGAAGATGTCCGGCGGAGTCGAGTGGGCCCTGCATTGCTGCGTCGTGCTCACATCGGTCGAGGAGCCCGTCCCCGCGACCAAGCTGGCGGAGCTGCACGACGTCTCGGCGAGCTATCTGGCCAAACAGATGCAGGCGCTCTCCCGGGCCGGGCTGGTGCGCTCGGTACAGGGCAAGGCGGGCGGCTACGTACTCACCCGGGAACCCGCCTCGATCACGGTGCTCGATGTGGTCGAAGCGGTCGACGGCCCCGGCCAGGCGTTCACCTGCACGGAGATCCGCCGGCGGGGCCCGCTGGCCACCCCGGCCGAGTCGTGCACCGCACCCTGCCCGATCGCCCGCACGATGACCGGGGCGGACGCGGCCTGGCGAGCGGCCCTGCGGGCCGTCTCGATCGCCGATCTGGTTCAGGACGTCGCCTCCACCTCCGGCCCCGCCGCGATGGCCGGCATCAGCGCATGGCTGACCGCGCCGGACGCGTGAGGATTCGGACGGACGGGAACGCCCGCTCGCCGCTTGATCCCGACACTGGACTCCGACGCCGGCCGAAGGATCGGTTCACGCCCCTTGGAGCGCGCATCCTCCACATCGGTCAACCGTGAGAAACGACGCTTCGATGGGCTGAGAGCGGGCAGCGTCAATAGCCGTCGACGAACGTGACCGTCGCGTCGAGCGGCGCCCGGCCCGTACGGGCGTAGTCCACCGTGACGTCCTCTAACCCGATCGACATGCCACGGAAGAGGATGAGGTCGTCCGGGGGCGACAGGATCCCCGCGACGGTCTTGCGATACACCGACCGCTCCATCTGCGGTCAGCTGTGCAGCCCTTCGGCGCGGAGCAGCAGCATGAGGGTCTGCACATAGGCGCGCCACGGCTGGAGGTTCGATCCGGACGGCGACCACGCCGCGGCGGACAGCACGCGCTCCAGCACCTCCCTCGGGACAGGCCGGTCGGTGAATCCGCGCACCGCCCGTCGGCTCGTCACCGCCTCATGGACGTCCAAGATCACCCATCTCCCCTCGACTTCAACGCGCCCACCTTCGTCACGATCACGACTGTATCATTCAATACTATCTGGGGAGACAGGTGAGCCCCGCACAGCGCGAGGAAGGAGTTCCCCAGCCCGCCGCCAGAGGCCAGGGCGGCGCGAAGGGGCGACGGCCGTGGCTCTCAAGGCCGGGTTCGCCGCGAAAGCCGCATGCGACGACGCGCGCCCACGCGGCCGGCAACCGGTGCGTGGGCGCGACGTCTGCTGATGCCCTGCTACCTCACGCCGGCGGGACCGCGGGGCGCGAGGGCAGGTGGAGGTGTGCTTCCAGATCGCCAAGGGCAGTCGTGAGGCGCCGCACCCCGAAGTCGGCGCTATCCGAAAGACAGGCCCTAACTGTCGAAGCCGAGCCCCAGCTTGTCCATCGTCTTCAGCCACAGATTGCGCCGGCCGCCGTGCGAGTCCGCCCGCGCCAGCGACCACTTGGTGAGCGTGATGCCGGTCCAGGCGAACGGCTCGGGCGGGAACGGCAGCGGCTTCTTGCGGACCATGTCCAGCTCGGTGCGCTCCGTGCGCTCCCCCGCCAGCAGGTCGAGCATCACGTCCGCGCCGAACCGGGTGGCGCCCACACCGAGGCCCGTGTAGCCCGCCGCATAGGCGACCTTGCCCTGGTGGGCGGTGCCGAAGAAGGCCGAGAACCGCGAGCAGGTGTCGATCGCCCCACCCCAGGCGTGGGTGAAGCGGAGCCCCTCCAACTGCGGGAAGCAGGTGAAGAAATGCCCGGCGAGTTTGGCGTACGTCTCCGGACGGTCGTCGTACTCGGCGCGCACCCGGCCACCGTACGGGTAGATCGCGTCGTAGCCGCCCCACAGGATCCGGTTGTCCGCGGAGAGCCGGAAGTAGTGGAACTGGTTCGCCGAATCCCCGAGGCCCTGGCGGTTCTTCCAGCCGATGGACGCCAACTGGTCGGCGGTGAGCGGCTCGGTCATCAGCGCGTAGTCGTAGACCGGAACGGTGTACGAGCGGACCCGCTTGATCAGGTTCGGGAAGATATTGGTGCCGAGCGCGACCCGTCGGGCCCGGATCGAGCCGTACGGAGTGCGTACGGCCATGCCGGCGCCGTACGGCTTCAACTGCAGCGCGGGCGTGTGCTCGTACAGCCGCACCCCGAGCTCCAGACAGGCCCGCTTCAAGCCCCAGGCGAGCTTGGCGGGGTGCAGCATGGCGACTCCGCGGCGGTCGTGCAGCCCGCCGAGGAATGTCGGTGAGTCGACTTGTTCCCGTACCGCGTCGGTGTCCAGGAACTCGACGCCGTCCGCGAGGCCCTCGCGCTCCAGCTCCTCGTGCCACTCGCGCAGTTCGGCCGCCTGGTGCGGCTCGGTGGCCACGTCGATCTCGCCGCTGCGCTCGAAGTCGCAGTCCAACGAGTAGCGGGCGACGGCCGCCTCGATCTCGTCGAGGTTGCGGGCGCCCAGCTTCTCCAGCTTCTTGATCTCGCCCGGCCAGCGGGTGAGCCCGTTGGCCAGGCCGTGGGTGAGGGAGGCGGCACAGAAGCCGCCGTTGCGGCCGGAGGCGGCCCAGCCCACCTCACGGCCTTCGACGAGGACCACGTCGCGCCCCGGGTCGCGCTCCTTGGCGATCAGCGCGGTCCACAGTCCGCTGTAGCCGCCGCCGACGACCAGCAGGTCGCAGGTCTCGGCGCCGGTGAGCGCGGGCTCGGGGTGGGGCCTGCCGGGGTCGTCCAGCCAGTACGAGACCGGCTGGGCGTCGGAAAGTGACTTCGTCCAATGATTCCCACTTGTCATGGCGCTTGGGGCCATGATTTCAACTCCCTACAAGGGTGACGAGCGTTATGCCTTTTGCTTGTTCCGGCGATTGCCGATGACCATTCCGACCAGGACGAACAGTACGGCGACGAGGAACATGGCCGTACCGATGACATTGATCTGAACGGGTGTTCCGCGCTGTGCCGAGCCCCAGACGAACATGGGGAAGGTGACGGTCGAGCCCGCGTTGAAATTGGTGATGATGAAATCGTCGAAGGAGAGCGCGAAGGCGAGCAGCGCGCCCGCGGCGATTCCGGGGGCCGCGATGGGCAGGGTGACCCGGAGGAAGGTCTGCGCGGGACCGGCGTACAGGTCCTGCGCGGCCTGCTCCAGGCGCGGGTCCATCGACATGACACGCGCCTTGACGGCGGTGACGACGAAGCTGAGGCAGAACATGATGTGGGCGATCAGAATCGTCCAGAAGCCCAACTGCGCACCCATGTTGAGGAAGAGGGTGAGCAGCGAGGCGGCCATCACGACCTCGGGCATCGCCATCGGCAGGAAGATCAGCGAGTTCACCGCGCCGCGCGCCCGGAAGCGGTAGCGGACCAGCGCGAAGGCGATCATCGTGCCGAGGACGGTGGCCCCGATGGTCGCCCAGACGGCGATCTGCAGGCTGAGGGAGAGCGAGCCGCACATGTCGGCGACCCCGCACGGGTCGCGCCACGCGTCGGTCGAGAACTGCTGCCATTCGTAGTTGAAGCGCCCCTTCGGCTTGTTGAAGGAGAACACCGTGACGATGACATTGGGCAGCAGCAGATATCCGAGCGTCAGCAGTCCCGCGATGACGACGAGATGGCGCTTGAGCCAGCGTACGAAGGCCATTTAAACCAGATCCTCCGTCCCGGACTTGCGGATGTAGAGCGTGACCATGATGAGGATCGCGGCCATGAGAATGAACGAAAGGGCCGCGGCCGTCGGATAGTCGAGAATCCGCAGGAATTGGGTCTGGATGACGTTGCCGACCATCCGGGTGTCCGTGGAGCCGAGCAGATCGGCGTTCACGTAGTCACCGCTGGCCGGGATGAAGGTGAGCAGCGTGCCGGAGACGACACCGGGCATCGACAGCGGGAAGGTGACCTTGCGGAAGGTCGTGAAGGGTGTCGCGTACAGGTCGCCCGCAGCCTCGTGCAGCCGTCCGTCGATCCGCTCCAGCGAGGTGTAGAGCGGAAGGATCATGAACGGCAGGAAGTTGTACGTCAGTCCGCAGACCACCGCGAGGGGCGTGGCCAGCACGCGGTCGCCGGCCGTGAAGCCCAGCCAGTTGGTGACGTCCAGGACGTGCAGCGAGTTCAGGGCGCCGACGACCGGGCCGCCGTCCGCGAGGATCGTCTTCCAGGCAAGCGTACGGATCAGGAAGCTGGTGAAGAACGGCGCGATCACCAGGATCATGATCAGGTTGCGCCAACGGCCCGCGCGGAAGGCGATCAGATACGCGAGCGGGTAGCCGAGCAGCAGACACAGGATCGTCGCGGCGCCGGCGTAGAGCACCGAGCGCAGGAACTGCGGCCAGTAGTCGGCGAGCGCGTTCCAGTACGTCTGGAAGTGCCAGGTGACCTTGAAGCCCTCCTCCAGGGAGCCCGTCTGCACGGACGTGGAGGCCTGGTAGATCATCGGCAGCGCGAAGAAGACGATCAGCCAGAGGATGCCGGGCAGGAGCAGCCAGTACGGGACGAGCCGGCCGCGCTTGCGGGGCGGCTTCTCCGCGGGCTGTGGCGCGAGCGGTGGCGCCTCGGTGACGGCGGCCATCAGGCTGCCTCCTCGTCCACCGTCTCGACGCCGGCGTCGATGTCCTGGGCCGCGTCCAGGCCGAAGGTGTGCGCGGGGCTCCAGTGCAGGACGACGTCTGCGCCGGGGGTGAGCCGGGCGTCGCGGTCGATGTTCTGCGAGTAGACCTCGAACTCGGGGCAGACGACGCTGTCGATGACGTACTGCGTGGAGACGCCGATGAAGCTGGAGTCGGCGATCTTGCCGGTGATCCGGTTGCGGCCCTCCGGGATCTCGCCCGCGTCGTCGGCGTGCGTGAGGGAGATCTTCTCGGGGCGTATGCCGACCAGCACCTTGCCGCCGGTCGCGGTGGGTGCCGAACATCGCGCCTGCGGCAGCACGAGCTTCCCGCCACCCGCCTGGAGGACGATGTCGTCGCCGCTCTTGGAGTCGACCGCGGCCTCGATGAGGTTCGAGGTGCCCAGGAAGTTGGCGACGAAGGTGGTGTTCGGGTTCTCGTAGAGGTCGGCGGGCGAGCCGAGCTGCTCGACGCGGCCCGCGTTCATCACGGCGACCGTGTCGGCCATGGTCATGGCCTCCTCCTGGTCGTGCGTGACGTGGATGAAGGTGATGCCGACCTCGGTCTGGATGCGCTTGAGCTCCAGCTGCATCTGGCGGCGCAGCTTGAGGTCGAGGGCGCCGAGGGGCTCGTCGAGGAGCAGCACCTTGGGGTGGTTGATCAGCGCGCGGGCCACCGCGACGCGCTGCTGCTGACCGCCGGAGAGCTGGTGCGGCTTCTTGCGGGCCTGCTCGCCGAGCTGCACGAGCTCGAGCATGTCCTCGACCTGCTTCTTCACCGACTTGATGCCGCGTCGGCGCAGGCCGAAGGCGACGTTCTCGAAGATGTCGAGGTGCGGAAAGAGGGCGTACGACTGGAAGACGGTGTTCACCGGCCGCTTGTAGGGCGGCAGGTTCGTCACCTCCTGGTCGCCCAGGAAGACGGTGCCGGAGGAAGGTTCCTCCAGGCCCGCGATCATGCGCAGGGTGGTGGTCTTGCCGCAGCCCGACGCGCCGAGCAGGGCGAAGAACGAGCCCTGGGGCACGGTCAGGTCGAGCGGGTGTACGGCGGTGAAGGCACCGTACGTCTTGCTGATCCCGGAGAGGCGGACGTCGCCGCTGCTGTCGTTGGTCATCGTGGTCACGCCCCTGTGAGCTTCGCGAACTTCTCTTCGTAGGCCGTCTCTTCCTTCTGCGTCAGCGAGCGGAAGGCGTGCGACTTCGCGGCCATGGCCTTGTCGGGAATGATCAGCGGATTGTCCGCCGCGTCCTTGTCGATCTTCGCGAGATAGGGCTTCACTCCGTCGACGGGACAGACGTAGTTGATGTAGGCGGCAAGCTCCGCGGCCGGCCCGGGCTCGTAGTAGTAGTCCATGAGCCGCTCGGCGTTCGTCTTGTGACGTGCCTTGTTGGGAATCAGCATGTTGTCCGTGGACGTCAGATAGCCGCTGTCCGGGATGATGAAGTCGACGTCCGGGCTGTCCGCCTTGAGCTGCACGACGTCACCGGCCCAGGCGACGCAGGCCGCGAGGTCGCCCTTGGTGAGGTCGGACGTGTAGTCGTTGCCCGTGAACCGGCGTATCTGGCCCTTGTCGACGGCCTTCTGCAGGCGGGCGGTCGCCGCGTCGAAGTCGTCGTCGGTGAAGTTCGCCGGGTCCTTGCCCATGTCGAGCAGCGTCATGCCCATGCTGTCGCGCATCTCCGAGAGGAAGCCGACGCGCCCCTTGAGCTTGGGGTTGTCGAGCATGTCGGAGATGGACTTGACCTCGATGCCGTCGAGCGCCTTCTTGTTGAAGGCGATGACGGTCGAAATGCCCTGCCAGGGATACGAGTAGGCCCGGCCGGGGTCCCAGTCCGGGTCGCGGAACTGCTGCGACAGGTTTGTGTAGGCGTGCGGCAGGTTGGAGGCGTCCAGTTTCTGGACCCAACCGAAGCGGATCAGCCGCGCCGCCAGCCAGTCGGTGACGACGATGATGTCGCGCCCGGTGTCCTGGCCCGCCGCGAGCTGCGGCTTGATCTTGCCGAAGAACTCGACGTTGTCGTTGATGTCCTCGGTGTACTTGACCTTGATGCCGGTCCGTTTGGTGAACGCGTCGAGCGTGGGGTGGTGCTTCTCGCTGTCGTCGACGTCCATGTACTCGGTCCAGTTGGAGAAGTTGATCGTCTTCTCCTTGGCCGAGTGGTCCTCGGCGGAGACGCCGCCCTGGGTCTTGCCGGCGGCGGGGATCCCGCAGGCGCTCAGCGCCCCGAGACCGCCGACGGCGAGCGCGCCGCCCGCGGAGGCGCGCAGCAGCGAACGACGGCTGAGGGAGGCCCTGCCGTTCCTGAAGCTGCGCCGCGTGGCGGCCACTTGGGCCGGGGTCAGGCGCTCGGGCTCGTACTGCTCCATGCTCGTGGTGCCCTTTCGGGAGGGTCGCGGCCGTGGTCGCGGCCTGATCTGGCAAAGGGCCCCAGCCGGCGTTCGGCTAGGGGCGGTCCCCGAAGATCGTGCGGTGCCAGTCCTTCCTGGCCACCGCGGTGTTGTCGAACATGACGTGCTTGATCTGCGTGTACTCCTCGAAGGAGTAGGCAGACATGTCCTTGCCGAAGCCGGACGCCTTGTAGCCGCCGTGCGGCATCTCGCTGATGATCGGGATGTGATCGTTGACCCAGACGCAGCCCGCCTTGATCTCGCGGGTCGCACGGTTCGCGCGGTAGACGTCGCGGCTCCAGGCGGAGGCCGCGAGCCCGTACGGGGTGTCGTTGGCGAGCGCGATGCCCTCGTCGTCGGTGTCGAAGGGCAGCACGACGAGCACCGGGCCGAAGATCTCGGCCTGTACGATCTCGCTGTCCTGGGCGGCGTCGGCGACGAGCGTGGGCGCGTAGAACGCACCGCTCTTGAGTTCGCCCTGTGGGGCGACTCCGCCGGTGACCACGCGCGCGTAGTCGCGGGCCCGGTCGACGAATCCGGCGACGCGGTCGCGCTGGGCGTGCGAGATCAGTGGGCCGAGGTCGGTGTCCGGCGCGAACGGGTCGCCCACGCGGACGCTCGCCATCAGGGCGGCCGTCTTCGCCACGAACTCTTCGTAGAGCGGCCGTTGCACGTACGCGCGCGTGGCGGCCGTGCAGTCCTGTCCGGTGTTGATGAGCGAGCCGGCCACCGCGCCGTTCACGGCGGCGTCCAGATCCGCGTCGTCGAAGACGACGAAGGGGGCCTTGCCGCCCAGCTCCAGGTGGAGCCGCTTGACGGTCGACGTGGCGACCTCGGCGACGCGCTTGCCGACGGCCGTGGAACCGGTGAAGGAGGTCATGGCGACGTCGGGGTGCCCGACGAGGTGCTCACCGGCTTCCTTGCCCAGGCCCGTGACGATGTTGATGACACCGTCGGGGATCCCCGCCTCGGTGGCCGCCTCGGCGAACAGCAGCGAGGTGAGCGGAGTCAGCTCGGCGGGCTTCAGGACGATCGTGTTGCCGGCGGCGATGGCCGGGAGGATCTTCCAAGCGGCCATCTGGAGAGGGTAGTTCCAGGGCGCGATCGAGCCGACGACGCCGATGGGCTCACGGCGTACGTACGAGGTGTGGTCACCGGAGTACTCGCCCGCGGACTGGCCCTGCAGGTGCCGGGCCGCGCCCGCGAAGAAGGCGGTGTTGTCGATGGTGCCCGGAACGTCGAACTCGCGCGTCAGCTTGAGGGGCTTTCCGCACTGGAGCGACTCGGCCTGGGCGAACTCCTCGGCACGCTCGGCGAGCACGACGGCGAAGCGGTGCAGCGCGTCGGAGCGCTCGCCCGGTGTGGCACTCGACCAGCCCGGAAACGCCTCGCGGGCGGCGGCTACGGCCGCGTCGACGTCGACGGTGCTCGCCAGCTCGTAGGTGTACACCTCTTCACCGGTGGCGGGGTTCACGACCGCGTGCGTGCGGCCGGAGGTGCCCTTGGTGAATCGGCCCGCGATGTACTGCGCGCCGTCCGCCAAGCGGTCCTGCGCCTGGAAGCGATGGCCCGGTTTGTGCATGTCGCTCTCCTCCGCCGTTCTCCCCGTTGCTGCGGGGGTCGGCGTAGCTCCAGCTCGATTTGAGTGCCGATCCTGACAGAGCAAAGGGACTCCAACAAGTGATTCCGTTGTTGCCTTTTGGTTACGCGACGGAATCTGTCGACCAGGTGTCGAGTCCGGCTGGAAAAGGTGGGACGGAATGTCAGTGGTGCGTGCCAGAGTGGCGTGCATGGGGAAGATCGATTCTTGGGAAGCGCTGGTCAGCGCGGTCCACTCGGGGGCGAGCGTCAAGTACCTGCACTTCTGGGGGCACCGCCCGCGACCGGACGGCCGGGTGAGCGCGAGTTGTCTCAGCCAGTGGTGGCCGTCACCCTTCGTGGTCGACGATGTCGAGTACGCGACGGCGGAGCACTGGATGATGGCGTCGAAGGCACGGCTCTTCGGCGACGAGAAGGCGGAGCGACAGGCCTTGGCGGCTTCCAACCCCGCACTCGCCAAGAAGGCGGGGCGGCTGGTGCGCGGCTTCGACGAGACCCTGTGGGAGCGCGAGCGGTTCGGGATCGTGGTCGAGGGCAGCGTCCACAAATTCGCCGCGCACGCCGATCTGCGGGAGTTTCTGCTGGGCACGGGCGAGCGAAGCGAGATGGGGGTCCCCCCGGCCGAAGGCTGGGGGAGGGTGCTGGTCGAGGCCAGTCCGATGGACCGCGTGTGGGGCATCGGACTCGCGGCGGACGACGAGCGGGCCTCGGATCCCGAGCGGTGGCGGGGGCCGAATCTGCTGGGGTTCGCCCTGATGGAGGCGCGTGAGCGGCTGACCTAGCGGTTCACGGGCTGCGCCGCTCCCTCACGTGGTTACGGCTGCTCCATGACGAGGGACGTCGAGAAGCCGTCGCCGCCGCCCGAGTCGCCGCTGCCGCTGTCGTCCGGGACCACGATGAGGTAGACGAGCATCCCGGCCCCGAGGGCGATACCGACCGCTCCGCAGATGATTCCGGCCAGCGCCTGCCCCGGGTTCGTCGCCTCGCCGCGGCGCGCCTTGCGGCGGCCGATCACGCCGAAGATCACACCGAGGATGCCCAGCACGATGGCGAGCGGCCAGAGACAGAACACGACCGCCGCGACAATGCCGAGCACAAGGCCGGCGGTGCCCATGCCGTTGCTCGGCCCGAGCGGCAGCACCGGGGGCCAGCCGTAGCCGGGGACGCCTTGGTGGGCGGGGTGCGGCGGGGCCGGAGCGTACTGCGGGTAGCCGTACCCGTACGGCAGGCCCGGGCCATCGGGGGCGATGGGCGGCGGGGGGACGGGTTCTCCAGGGGCGGGCTGGGGGTAAGGGGTGCGGGCCGCGGGAGCTGCGAAGGGGTTGCCGGAGACGCTCGGGGGCGTGGGACCGGCGATGGGCGGGAGACCGCCCGGGGGTGCGAAGGGGTTCTCCCAGGGCTGGGGGCCGGGGGCGCCCGCCCCTGGGAGGGAGGTGAAGGTCGGCTGGTCGTGCACCGGGGGAGGCACGGGCGCGGCGCTTGCGCCGTACGGAGCGGTTTCCATGGGCGGAGCCCAAGGGTTCGGCTCGGGGCGGGGGCCGGCGGTGGGCTTGTCCAGGGGGACCTTGGGAGCGGGGGCGGCCTGCTCGGGTCGGGCGTCCGGGGCACGTCCCGCCGCGGGCAGCGCATCGGTCGGATCCGTACCCGGCGCGTGGCCGCCCTCCCCTGGCAGCGCATCGCTCGGGGAGGGCGGCCCCCCCTGGCCCGGTGGAGCCCACGCGGCAGCAGCGTCACGTGGCGCTTCCGGCGTCTGGGCGTCGTCGGACATGCGCGGAGCCCCCTCTTCTGTCGTACGTTCCGTCATGCTACGGCCCGAGCCCGAGCCGTGAGGGCCCCCGCCTACGATGATCCCTGAGTCACCGATCAGCCGATCACCCGCGTCCCGCCGACCACGGTCCGGGGACGCCGTTCCGGGGAGGAACCTTGACCGACCACCGCACCGCCCGCGATCTGCACGCCTTCATCGCCGGACTGCCCAAGGCAGAACTGCACGTGCACCACGTCGGCTCCGCCTCCCCGCGGATCGTGTCCGCCCTCGCCGCACGGCACCCGGACTCCACGGTGCCGACCGACCCCGAGGCCCTCGCGGACTACTTCACGTTCACGGACTTCGCCCATTTCATCCAGGTGTATCTGTCCGTGGTCGACCTCATCCGCACCCCGGAGGACGTACGGCTGCTGACGTACGAGGTCGCACGCGACATGGCTCGCCAGCAGGTCCGTTACGCCGAGCTGACCATCACCCCGTGGTCCTCCACCCGCCGCGGCATCGACGAACTCGCCTTCATGGACGCGATCGAGGACGCCCGCAAGGCGGCCGAGGCCGAGCTGGGTGTCGTACTGCGGTGGTGTTTCGACATTCCGGGAGAGGCGGGGCTCGAGGCCGCCGAGGAGACCACGCGGCTCGCCACCGAGGACCGGCTGCGCCCGGAGGGGCTGGTCGCCTTCGGGCTCGGCGGCCCCGAAATCGGCGTACCGCGCCCGCAGTTCAAGCCGTACTTCGACCGGGCGATCGCGGCCGGACTGCGGTCGGTTCCGCACGCCGGCGAGACGACGGGGCCGGAGACGGTCTGGGACGCGCTGAACGAGCTGCGGGCCGAGCGCATCGGGCACGGCACCAGTTCCGCGCAGGACCCGAAGCTCCTTGCCCACCTCGCCGAGCACCGGATCGCCCTGGAGGTCTGCCCCACCTCCAACATCGCCACGCGTGCGGTCCGCACCCTCGACGAGCACCCCATCAAGGAGTTCGTGCGGGCCGGGGTGCCCGTCACGATCAACTCCGACGACCCGCCGATGTTCGGCACCGACCTGAACAACGAGTACGCGGTCGTCGCCCGTCTCCTCGACCTCGACGAGCTGGGCCTCGCCGCGCTCGCCAAGAACGCGGTCGAGGCGTCGTTCCTCGACGAGGCCGGCAGGACGAGGCTCGCCGAGGAGATCGACACGTACGCCTCGACGTGGCTCGCGCCCTGACGCGTCGCACCACCACAATGGGCGGCATGCGCACCGTGACCGCCGTCGCCCATCGCGGCGCCCCCTACCGTGTCCGCGAGAACACGATCGACTCGCTGCGTTCCGCGCTCCGACTGGGCGCGGACGTGGTCGAGATCGACGTACGACTGACCCGTGATGGCGTGCCCGTGCTGTTGCACGACGCGACGCTGAAGCGCCTGTGGGAGCAGGACCGGCCGCTGCGCTCGCTCTCCTCGGACGAGGTGCGCGGGCTCACGGCCGGCGGCGTCCCCACGCTGGTCGAGGCCCTCAAGGAGACCGAGGACAGCCGGATCCTGCTCGACCTGCCCGGCGAACCCGACGGCAGGGCCGTACGCCGGATCGTCGACGTCATCCGCGAGTGCGGGGCGCAAGAGCGGGTGTACTACTGCGCGGGCGCCCCGGCCATGCTGGCGGTGCGCGCCGCCGACCCCGCCGCGGAGATCGCGCTGACCTGGACGAGCAGCGCGCCACCGCGGCCTGCGCTGCTCGAAGCCGTACGGCCGCGGTGGCTCAACTACCGCTTCGGGCTGGTCGACCGGGAGCTCGCCGCCCGCGTCCACCGCGACGGCTACCTGCTGTCCGTGTGGACCCCGGACACCCGCCGCTCCATGCGGCGCCTCCTGGACATGGGCGTCGACTCGATCACGACGAATCGCATCGACGCGCTGTGCGCCCTGCGCAAGGGCCAACTCGGGGGACGGTAGGCGCCACGGCGAGCTGCGCGAGCTCATCGGCGGCATCAGCCAGAAGGTGCTGACCGAGACGCTGCGGCGGCTGGAGTTCAACGGCCTCGTCCTGCGGCGGGCGTACGGCGGTTCGCCGCTTCGGGTCGAGTACGAACTCACCGCGCTCGGGCGATCGTTGCTCGAGCCCATCGGCGTCTTCGGCGCCTGGGCCTTCGAGCACCGCGACGAGGTCATGGCCGCGCAGGAGCGCTATACGCGGGAGCGCTGAGCGACCGTCGCCGGATCGGTGGGGGTGGAGCGGGTCAGGTACTGCGGTACCGGGGCCGTGTTCTCGCCGTTGTCCCGGACCAGGCCGTAGCGGATCGCGCCCTGGGCCGGGCCGGTCGTGACATCCATGCTCGCCTCGTCCCAGCTCGACGGAAAGACGATCAGGCCGTAGTCGGCGCCCCGTTCGTTCACGGTGAGGGTGACGGTGCCGTCGAGGTAGTAGTACTCGTTCTGCCACATCTGCTGGGTGCCGGACGGCAGTACGGCGTATCCGATGTCCGGCCCGCCCATGCCCGTGGCGTAGCCGTCGGGGCTGCCCGCGAGGGCGTCGTCCATCCGTCGGCCACCGCCCGACGCCACGTGGAAGAGCTTCCCCTCGAGGCCGGTCCAGGCGGGCATGACCAGCGCCCCGGGCCGGGACTTCGGCGAGATCTGCCAGCGCACCAGGACGTATCCCTTGCCGCTGAGGGTCACGCTGTCTCCGCGGTGCTGCATCACGGCCTTCGCGCCGCCGGTGCTGGTGATCCCGGACTCGGGCCGGTGCGGCAGGGCGCGGGGTCGCGCGTCCGGTTCCGGAGCCCGGTCGACGGCATCGACGACCGTGCCGTACACGTCGGTCCTCGTCGGCGACGCTGAGGGCGAGGGCGTGGCGGACGGGGTACGCGACGGGGGGCGGGCCGTACTCGCCGCCGTGGGCGAGACGGCGGCCCGCGGGGGCGGTTTGTCCGGGGTCTGCGTCACCACGTACGCGCCGCCGGCCACGATCGTCGCGCCGGCCGTCACCGCCACGGCGGGCTTGGTGAGCGCGCTGATCACCTTGGCGGACCATCCGACGCCGGTTGCGGCCGCCGCCGTCTTGCCGCCGAGGGCCAGCGAGAGCGTGAAGCCGACCGGCACCGGCACGAGCGCGATCCCGACGAGGAGCCGTTCGGCCGGTACGACGACCTCGCGCGCACCCGAGCAGGACGCGCAGCCGCGGATGTGCCGGGCCAGCCGCTTGCGCCACACCGAGTCCGGCCGTCCGTCCCAGCGGGCGGTCACCTCGGGCAGCTCGGGGCAGGACGAGTCGAGTGCCCGGACGATGCCGCGCGCGGTCTCCAGGCGCTCCTTCATGCGCTGGACACGGACGGCGGCGTGCTGCCGGCTGATGCCCACGGCGGCCGCCAGTTCCCGCCGGGTGAGTTCGCCCGCGACCTCCAGCCACCACAGCGACAGCAGCTGGCGGTCCTCGTCGTCGAGCCAGCGCACAGCCTCGGCGACCTCGCGCCGCTGCCCCTCCAGCTGGAGCCGCAGTACGGTCAGTTCGGCGAAGTCGGCGGCCTGGTCGCCCGCGCTGTCGTCGAGCGTCTCGGAGGTCCGGCGGCGCGCCCGGTCCCGTATCTGGCGCATCGCGATGGCCACCAGCCAGGACCGGAAACTGTCCGGATCGCGCAGCGCACCGAGGTTGTCGACGGCGCGCAGCATGGTCTCCTGCACGACGTCGTCGACGTCCGCGTGGCCGTTCAGCGCGCGGCCCACGATGTTGTAGACGAGGGGCAGCCAGCCCGCGACCAGCTCGTCGAGCGCGCGCCGGTCTCCGGCCTGCGCGGCCGCGATGGTGGAGCGCCACTCCCGCCCGTCCACGTCCGTCCCTCCCCTGGTCTCTTCGCCTTCGGAACGTACCTTCTTGGCCATGGCCGCGGCGTACGGGGCCATGTCCACGACGTTTCACCTCGGGAGACGGAAGCGGACGCTCCGCGATAACAGTTTTCTGCGAGGGCGGTCAGGGCGAGACCTTCGCCCCGCGAGGACCCTGTCCAGGCCCCTAGGGGCGACCCTTGCGCCGATGCGGGGGTCGGCGCCCTCCTCAGTGACGATCCCCGGGGACCGCGTACGGCCGGAGGATGAGCATCATCTTCGACCGCCACACAGTCCGCAGGAGTGCTCAATGGCCGTACGCCGTCCCGCAGTTGCCCTCGCCGTGGTCCTCGCCCTCGGTCTCGCCGCCGGCCCCTTGAGCGCGTCCGCGCTCGCCTCCCCCGGCACGGTCGCCGCGCGGACGGCCGGACCCGACGCCGGGGCCCTGCGCGCCGCTCTCGCCGGGCTCCCGGACGCGGACGCGACCGCCGCGCTCGTACGGGTCGGGGGCACCGACGGACGCTGGCGCGGCAGCGCGGGCGTGCACGATCTGGCGAGTGGACGGGACGCCGACCCGAACGCGCTCTTCCGCGCCGGTTCCACCACGAAGGTCGTCACGGCGGCGGTCGTGCTCCAGCTCGCGGCGGAGGGCAAGGTCGACCTGGGCACCCCCGTGCAGCACTACCTGCCCGGACTGCTGTCGAGCGCCTTCAAGCCCATCACCGTACGGCAGTTGCTGAACCACACCAGTGGGATCCAGGCGGGCGACGGCTTCGGCGACTCCTTCGAGGACGCCTACGCTCACCGCTTCGACACGCTGACGCCGAGGGAGGTCGTCGCCTCGGCGGTGGCGAAGGGCCCGGAATTCTGCCCGGGCAAGCAGCAGGACTATCTGAACATCAACTACACGATCCTCGGCATGCTGATCGAGAAAGTGACCGGGCGCACGTACGCGCAGGAAGCGACCCGTCGCGTCCTCCGACCCGCCGGGATGCGCCACTCGTCCTTCCCCGGCACCGACCCGCGCATCCACGGACCGCACAATCACGGCTACCAGGCGGTGAAACGGGCCGGCGGTTCGACCGAGTTCGTCGACGTCACCGACTGGAACCAGGCGGACCGCTGGGCGGCGGGCGACATGATCTCCACGACGGCGGATCTGGAACGGCTGATCACCCACCTCTTCCGGGGCGATCTGGTCCCCGAGCCGCAGCTGGAGGAGATGTTCACGGTTCCCTCGGGCATCAAGGACGCCGACATGAGCGCGGGACTCCAGCGCTTCGAGTACGGGGGCAGGGTCTACTGGCTCAAGTCGGGCGCCCGGTACGGCTACAGCACGGTCGTCGCGGCCACCCGGGACCTGTCGCGCACCCTCGTCTACTCGGTCAACACGACCGACGCCAAGGGCGAGTCGATGAACCCGGTGGCCCAGCGGATCGCGCTGGCGGCGCTCAAGTAGCCAGAGCCGGAGCGGCCTGACCCGGGTTCGCGGTGAGCGCCTCGAGCCGCTTGATCTTCTTCCGTACGACGTACAGCGGGATCACCCCGATGACGCCGAAGGACATGTCGATGACGGTCCACCAGAAGGGGATTTGGCGGATCGGTCCGCAGATCAGTGCGAGCGGGACGATGCCGGCGCAGGCGATCATGCCGAACTCGACGACCCAGATATTGCGGACCGGATCGCGGTAGGGCCCGTAGAAGGCGACCGCGATCACGAGATGCGCGAACGCCAGCCAGTCCGTTCCGTACAGCACGAAGGGGTACTTGGCGTCGGTGGCGTCGAGACCGCGGCGTACGTGCTCGATCCAGTCCATCAGGACGGGCAGGTGCTCGGGCACCGACAGGGACTGCAACAGGTCCTCGGTCCAGTGGAGTTCGTGCACCAGAGGGAATGCCGTGGCGCCGCTGAGCACCAGGCAGACGACAAAGGTGACCAGCCATGCGCGGATGCCCTTGAGGAGGGCGGCTCTGTCGCTCATGGCAGGAGCGTACGCCCCGACTTGAACATGTTCAAAACTACTTCGGTGCAGGGGTCGGTGTCGCCGACGGCGCACGGGTGGGCACGGCCGTGCTGGTCCGGGTGCCGGGGCTGTCGGTGCGAGTCGGCGCGCTGGGACGGGGGGTGGTGCTCCGAGTGCCGCTGCTGGGGTGGGGGCTGACGGGCTCGGGCGACGCCGACGGAGTGGGCGCGACCGAGGGACTGCTCGCGGGCGGCGGAGCGAGAGGGACCGTCGGGGACGCCGGCGCGTCGGAAGTGGTCGCCAGGCGCAGCGGCAGCGCGACAAGGGCGACGACGGCGCACGACAGGCCGACCCCGACCGCGGTGCGCAGCAGCTTGCGGCGGGCCGCACCGCGACGGATCGCCTCGTAGCGGCCCGCGGGTGGGCCGAGGTAGTCGGAGGAGGGCCGCAGGATCACGGCGAGGGGGTCGTCCGGTTCGAAGTCCGGGCCGTCGTCAGAGTGTGTGATCAAGGCTTCTCCCCAGGTGGGCGCGGAGCAGTTCGCGGGCCGCGTGGAGGTCGGCCTTGATGGTTCCTTCCTTGCGCCCGGTCAGCACGGACACCTCCCGGATCGGCATGTCAGCGTAGTAGTGCAGCAGGATCGGGACGCGCAGTCGTTCCGGCAGCGACTGCACGAGCAGGCGTACCGACGGGTCGGCCTGTTCGGTCCGCGGGCGGACCGCGGCTTCGGCGGTGGCACGGCGCACGGCTCTGCGCTCGCGTTCGAGCTTGCGCCAGTGGTCCCGGACGAGGTTGGCCGCGGTGACATAGAGGAAGCCACGGGGCTCCGCCACGGAGGTCCAGCGGGCCCAGAGCCGGGTGAACGCCTCCGAGGCGATCTCGTGGGCCGTCTCGTCGTCGTCGACCAGCCGGCGGCACCAGCCGGCGAGACGCGGGTAGAGGGCGGCGAACAGCTCGGACGCTGCCTTCTCGCGGGACCGTTTCAACGCTCTCCATGGTCGTGAGGGCACTCGTGGGGACTCGAAGAGAACTCGTGGGGAAAGAGCCCGGGCCGTCGGCGCAGGTTCCGTCGGCCCGGGATCCGGGAGGGCGGGTCAGGGAGTCGCGGAGCTCAGCGCCGCGAAGACGATCACGTTGTCGAGGTATCCGTCACCGGTACGGGGGCCGCCGCACGTGATGAGTCGCAGTTCGGGCCGGTTCACGTCCCCGTAGACCGCGTCCGCCGGGAACTCCGCCTTGGCGACGGTCCGTACGGAGGTGACCGCGAACTCCGCCCTCGAGCCGTTCTCCAGGCGCACCACGATCCGGTCACCCCGGCGCAGCCGCGCGAGGTGACGGAAGACCCCGTCCCCGTAGGCACCGACCGTGACATGGCCGAGGATCACAGACGGGCCGATCCGACCCGGCGTCGGCGAATGCCGGTACCAGCCCGCCCGGTCGTGCGCCGCGATCGGAGGCACCTGCACGCTGCCGTCCGCGGCCAACCCCAGCTGTACGACCGGGGTGTCGACCCCGATGGCGGGGATCCGCAGCGTGACCGGCACCGAACGCCCGAGGGCGGGCGCAGCCTTGTCGGGAGACAGTGACGGTGGCGGCGCGCTCCTGCGGCGTGCGGTCGTGGTCCGGCCGGCCCCGTGGCCGCCGCAGCCCACGAGCAACGAGGCCATCGCCGCGGTGGCGAAGGCCCGCCTGGAGGGCAGGGTCATGCCCCGGTCGCCCGCCGACGCCGTACGACGAACACCGCAGCGCCTCCCACGGCGAACACCGCGGCAGCACCCCCGCCGATCAGCTCGCCCCCGGCTCCGGACTGCTTCGACACCGGTGCCACACCGGTGTTCGGCGCACCGCTCGGTACGACGGAGACCTGGCTCGGGGCCGGCGCCCGCGTCGGTACGGCGCTCGGAGCCGGGGCGGCGGTGGTCGGCGCGGAGCTGGCGGTCGGGGCCGGGGTCGGGGCGGTGGTGGCCGGGGCGGGTGCGGAGGTGGCGGTCGGGCGGCTGGTGGGGGTGGGGCTCGCCCCGTCGGCGAACGCGGGCACCGTGCTCGCCAGCACGGCGGTGCTCGCGAGTGCCATGGCGCTGAGGACAGTTCGGCGCATGAATCGCTCTCTTTCGTCGGTCCGCCCACCGCGATGACTCGGCGGGCTGGGATACGGATCGAGCGGAGAGACGAGACGGCGGCGGAACGGGTTGTAAAGAGATGGCAAAGCCGTCGGAAGCCGCCGCGTCGGCGAGCGGCAACGCGGCGGCTACGCGGTCGTGTTCGGCGTGGTCAGGCGTCCTCGACCGTCGCGGTGACGGGCGTACCGATCTCGACCGTGCGGCTGACGGTGCAGAGCCGGTCGTGGGAGGTCTTGACCGCCCTGGGCAGGATCGCGCGGGCGCGGTCGCCGAGTTCGCCGTCCGGGAAAGCGACGGTGAAGGTGACCGCGAGATGGGTCATCCGGTTGCCGAGTTCGTCACTGATCTTGTCGCCGGTCACGGTGACGGTGAAGCCGGTGGGCTCCGCGTGGCGGCCGGTGGCGACATCGACATCGGCCGCGGTGCAGCCCCCGATCGCGGCGAGCAACAGCTCGACCGGGGTGAAGTCGGTGCCGCCGTGGGGATCGGAACCGGTGCCGAAGCCGATCTCGCCACCGCGTGGGTTCGTCGCGGTGAAGTGGCCGGCGCCGGTCCGCTCGATGGTCACCGAGCGCAGGGTGTTTTCGGTCATGGCGACGACACTAGGGCCTGTCCGGCGGATCAGGTCGGAGGGGACCTGCGGCGCTCATCAGCGCCTCATCACCCGCGTCTCCGACACGAACCGCCGGACAGGCCCTAGTGTCGTGCGGCGCAGACAGCGGTGGATGTCGGCCCGGTCGAGGTGGGACCTTGTGCGCGGCCGGCGCTCCGCCGAGCCGGCACGCGGGACGGCACTCCGAACAGGCCGGAGCGACGACACCCGGGACAGCCTTCCGACCCAACCGGAGCGACGGCACCCGAGAGAGCCCTCCGCCCCAACCGGAGCGACGACACCCGAGACAACCCTCCGCCCCAACCGCAGCGACAGGCCGCGGACGGCGCTCCGGTTGTCACCGCCCAGTGCCTAGTACGCGTGCCGCGGCACCTTGGCATGCCGGCCGTGCAACGCGAAGTCCGCGCGGGCAATCGCACCGGGCCGCAGCAGCCTCTGATGGACCATCGGATTCCGGCCGGCCGACAAGACCACGACGCTGATATACCCCTCGGGGAGGCCGGTCACGGCGTACTCCCCATGTGCGTCGGTGGTGGTCCGCAGCAGTTGCCGACCCGCGGTGTCCATGACGAGCACTGCGGCACCCCGGACGGGTCGCAGCTCGGAGTCGTGGATGGTGCCGACCAGCATCGGCACCAGCTCGCCGAAGTGATGGTGACGATGGACGGGGAGCGCGGTGGGGATCGGCATTTCCAGCGCCGGGTCGTCCACCGGGGGCTCCTCCACCTCGTCCGCCTCCTCCTGGTCGCCGTCGGCGGACAGGCCGGCGGCTCTGCGGTTCCGGAGCCAGGCGTCGAGGCCGAGCAGGACGGAGCCCGCGGCGATCCACGCGCACAGCACCAGAACGGGCTTGAACACCCCGGCGCCGTCGAAGTAGAGGACTCCGCGCAAGGCGTCGAGCGCGTTGGACAGGGGCATCACCGCGTGCACGTGCTGGAAGAACGTCGGCAGCATCGGGGCGGCCACCGCGCCGCCGCTGGTGGGGATGCTCAGCACGATGAACAGGCCCATGCCCACCGCGGGAAAGAACTGCCGGGTGAAGAGGGCCAGACCCGAGGCGGACGTGGCCACAGCCATGGTGAGCAGGAAGGCGATCGCCATGGCGGAGCGGTCGGCGGGCAGGTAGCCGAGATGTGTGCCGATCAGATAGCCGGCAACACTGAACAGGGCGGCGGCACCCACGATCGTCAGCAGTTTCCTGCGCCGGGTGAACGTCACCGCACGCAGCAGGGTGGTCGCGAGGATGTAACCGGGGACGCTCCAGGCGATTCCGAAGTAGAGCAGGGTCGAGCCCAGCAGGTCCTTGCTCGCGGTGGGCGCCACGTCCTCGACCGTGAGCCGGTGGTGGCTCCGGACGGCGACCTTGGTGAACACGGTGCGCAGCGTCTGCTCGAACGACATGCCGTTGGCCTTGGCCACGTACAGCACCGGATGCCGGCCGTGGCCGACGAAGCCCGCCGCGGCATGCCGGTCCAGCACCGCCTGCCGGGCTGCTCGCTCGTCGGTCACCGCCGTGATGTCGAACCCGCCGGGGTACTGCCGCCGCAGCTCGCTGTCGATCCGCCGCGCGACGGCCGGATCGGCGACCGCCACCTTCACATGATGGGGCTGTGGTGCGTGCAGGGCGGGGGCGAAGCAGAACAGGAAGCCGAGGAAGAGGATCACCGGAAACCACAGGGCCTCAGCCAGCACTCTGGCCGAGGCCGGTCCAGGGGACCGCTCGGTCTGTTCCGCCATGGGCCCTCCTCGGGCTGCTCGCTGCTCGAACCAGGGCTGCCGGAAGGACCCGATCCGGCCCGGGTCGGCAGCGCAAGGGCCCATGATAGACAAACTTGCAGCACTGCATTTTTGCAGCAGTGCAACCAATCCTGGACGACAGTAAACTCTGGCGGTGTGATGACTCCCGTGACACCCGCGACGAGCAGCCCCCCGGAGGGATTGCGCGAGCGCAAGAAGCGGGCGACCAGAAGGGCTCTGCAGGCCTCGGCGGTGACCCTCTTCCGCCGGCACGGCCCGGACGCGGTCACGGTGGAGGACATCTGCGCGGAGGCAGGTGTGTCTCCCCGCACTTTCTTCAACTACTTCCCGACCAAGGAAGAGGCGGTCTTCTCGCTGGAGGAGGGCATCCCCTCCCTGATCCAGCAGCGGATCACCGACCGCCCCGCGCACGAGACTCCGCTGGAGGCGATCCACGCGGTGCTCGCCGAGCGCCTGGGCGAACTCACCACGGGCGGGCTCCTGCTGGGGCGCGCGGCGCTGCTGCGCGAGCGCCCCGAACTGCTCCCTCGCATCACCCAGACGCACCGTGCGGTCGAGGACGCGGTCGTCGCGGCGGTGGCGGCACGCACCGGCCTGCCGGAGAGCGACCTGTACGTCCGCACCACCGCGGCGGTCGCCTTCGCCGCCCAGCAGGCGGCCGTCACCTGCTGGCAGCCCGACTCCGGCGACGACGCGGTCACCGTGCTCAACAGAACGTTCGACCTGGTCCGCAGCGGGCTCTCATGGGAGCCACCGACCCGCTGAAGACACGGCCGCACGGCGTGAACTGTGCCGGCCACACGCGCAGGCCGGCCACGCTGCCGGTTCGTGGGGGTACACCGGCCCGACGACCCTCATGGGACGGTCGAAGGCCGGGTCACCGACCCGAACCAAGAGACAGCGCTCAGGAGGAGAGGTCGGCCCCGTAGAGCGTGCGTCCTCCGATGAGTTGACGACCGGTGACCAACTCGGACTCGATGCGGATGAAGACTTCCTCACGCACAGCCACCCACGGGCGCGGAACGCTCAGGGACAACCGGGCGTGCTCGGCGGGGTCGGTCACCACCGTGGCGCAGCCGGTCACCACGACGCTCCAACCGGAGTGAGTCGTCACGTCCACCTCGTCCGCTTCGAAGGCGACCACCACACCATCGACGGCAGCGGCCAGCTCCGAGTCGGCGGAGGTGTGCAGCAGTACCGCGGAATCGTTGTCCAGGCAGAAATTGACGGGCAGGACCGCGGGCAAGGCGTGACGCGTGTGGACGATGCGGCCGATCGGTGCCCGCTGCAGCAGGCGGAGGCACTCCTGCCGGTCGAGCTCATGGAAGTCGTCGTGGGGATTCATCACGGAGGTCACTTTCACGCGGTACAGCGGTACGTCTTTCATCCTGTGGAGCGGCCAGGGACGAAGGCCAGGGCCCATCGGTCCAGGGCGGCCGGAGAGTGGCCGGGGAGTGGCCAGCCATGTGGACCCCGCGGTCGACCGGGGTCAGCGCACCGCGATCCGGCGGCCGGTGATGCTCTCGGGCTCGATACGCACCCACATGTCACGCTCGCCGCCCGCCCATGGACGGCTGTACGCAAGCGCCTCCAGCCGTTCCACGGCGTCCGGCTCCCGCACGGCTCGGGCACGGCCGCGTACGAGCACGCTCCAGCCCTGGCTGAGCGCCTCGTCTATGTGGTCGACCTCGAAGGCTACGAGCGCCCCGGCGGCTGTCGCGGGAACGGCGTCGGGTGCCGTCCTGAAGGTGATCGCGCCATCGACGACGCTGTAGTTGAGGGGCAGGATGATCGGCCCGTCCGGTGTGTCCGTCGCGAGCCTTCCGATGCCGTGCCTCGAGAGCCGTGCCCGGCACTCCTCGGCGCTGAGTTCGATCAGCTCGGGGCGGCGGGCCGCCCGGCCGGTACCCGGTGGCAGGTCGGCATCACCGCCATGCAGGGCGGCCACACTGGTCGCCAGTGCGTCGGCGAGCCGGATGAGGACGGCGTTCCCGGGCATCGCGGTGGACTGTTCCTCCAGGTACTGGACGTAGCCAGGAGTCGTGCCCGCCCGTGCGGCCGCCTCCTCCCGGCTCATCCCGAGCTCCTCGCGTCGCCTGGCGATGCGACGCCCGATATCGCTCTTTGCGCCGCCCGCCGTGGTGGACGCCGTGCGCGGCGCTGTCTGTTCGGACATGATCCTTCACTTCTTCCTGTCAGGGCGTCCTGACCGTGAGGGCGTCGTGCTGCGGCCCGCCGAGGACGACCTTGAGCGCGCCGGTATCGGCGGCCCCCGAGAAGACGTCGTACGCCTCCTCCATGGCGTCCAGCGGGAAGGTGTGGGTGACCATGGACGACGCGGGCAGGTGGCCGGCGGCCATCATGCGCAGCAGGGTCGGAGTGGAGTGCGTGTCGACCAGGCCGGTGGTGATCGTCACGTTCTTGTTCCACAGGTCTTCGAGGTGCAGTGTGGCGGGCTTGCCGTGTACGCCGACGTTGGCCACGTGCCCGCCGGGCCGCACCATGCGCGTACACGTCTCGAAGCTCTCCGGCACCCCGACCGCTTCGATGACCACGTCGGCTCCGAGGCCCTGCGTGAGGTCGGCAGTCAGCTGCTCGGCCTCGTCGCCGGCCACTGCCACGGCGTCGGCACCAAGGTGTTTGGCGGCATCCAGCCGGCCGGGGGCGAGGTCCACGGCGATGATCTTCTCGGGGGTGCAGAACCGCGCCGTGGCGATCGCGGCCAGGCCGATGGGCCCCGCACCGACCACGGCGACGGTGTCTCCGGGCCGCACCCGCCCGTTCAGCACACCCACCTCGTAGGCGGTGGGGAAGATGTCGGCGAGCAGCACGGCGTCCTTGCTCTCCAACGCGCCGGGCAGCAGATGTGTGGACAGGTCGGCGTGCGGCACACGCACGTACTCGGCCTGTGTGCCGTCGATCAGGTGGCCGAGGATCCAGCCTCCGCCGTCGCGGCACTGCCCGTACATGCCTTCGCGGCAGAACCGGCAACGACCGCACGCCGTAATGCACGAAAGCAGGACACGATCGCCGGGGCGGACCGTGCGGACGTCGCTGCCCACCTCGACGATCTCCCCGACGGCTTCGTGCCCGAGCACGGTGCCTGGGCGTACCTCCGGGACATCTCCCTTGAGGATGTGCAGGTCGGTTCCGCAGATGGTGACCGCGTCGACGCGGACGATCGCGTCGGTGGCCTCCTGGATGCCGGGGTCGGCGACGTCCTCCCATGCGGCCCTTCCGAGGCCGTGGAATACGAGTGCCTTCATGACGATCCCTTCCTGGGCCTGACCGATGCCCTTCCTGGGCCTGACCGATGCCGGTCGTGAGCGACGACGATGAGCAATCGGCCTCCTGCAGGCGCTGCTCCGCTCCGGCCGGAATAATGGGCTGTGGCCAGGTTCCCTTGAGCGGCCTCCTGGCGCGCGGAGTGACCTTGTATGTCCAGCCTGACCGTGGCGGATGCTGTTCACATGGGCCGGTCGGTCCCCATTTCCGGACCGAGGGGGCCCGTCCAGAGGGACCGACGTCTGTGCGTGAGCGCACCGAGCCGGCCGCTCCTCAGCACCTTGGGCTGGACAGCCCCAATGCCGCGCGCGTGGCGGCGCCGGGCGGCCCAGCAATGCCGTCCGGTCGGCCTCTGCCGTCACTCGCTCCCGAAATGTCACGTTGCTGTCCTCGATGACGAGGAGGTGCGGTGCGATGCGCAGGACAAAGTGTGCGGGGCAGCTGCTGTGGCGGTGGCGCAGCAATCCGCTGCGACGGCACAACGACGTCGTCGAGGCCTGGATCATTCTGGTCGTCTGGACCGTCATCGCGTTGGGCGGCACTCTGGTCGGCGTGATGGCAGGCCATGCCGCCGACGAGTCCTTCGGGCAGCTGCGCCACGAGCGGCACTCGGTCTCAGCCGTCCTCGTCGAGAACACGGCACGGATTGCGCCGACGGCCGAGGGCACGGCCCATGACTGGGCCAGGGCGACGGTCCGCTGGACGACCCCGGACGGCTCCACCCATACCGGCCGGGCCCTGGTGGACTCCGGGCACCGGGCCGGATCGAGGGTCGTCATCTGGCTGGACAGCAGCGGCCGCCCCACCACGGAGCCACCAACCGCATGGGCGGCGGCCTTCGAGGCGGGCATGCTCGGTGCGGGGGCCGCAGCCGCCTTCGCCGGCCTCGCGTTCGCTACCGGCCGCGTCGCGCGGTGGCGGCTCGATCAGCGCCGCTACGCCGAGTGGGGCCGTGAGTGGGACCGGCTCGGAGCTCAAGGGGGCCACAAGACCACATGACCCGCAGAGGTGGGCCCCTCCAGCGCCCGTCAGGCGGACTCGCCGCCGTGCTCCCCGCAAACGAGGGAGAACCGTCGATCCCCGCGGCGACGTGCCGCATCATGATCCGCGCCCCTGCCTGCCCGTGGATTCCTCTGCTGCCCCGAGCCTGGTATCGGGACGAGCACGCGTGCAGGGGCCGGGCCGGGCAAGCCTTTTCGAGGGGCGCTTCGGCCCAAGGCGTCCACGGCGTCCCGGCGCCCACGGTACGAGCGGCGTCACTCCCGCACGGTGCCGGAAAGGACCCGGCTGCCTGCCCTGACCGTTGCCATGCGGCCCCTCTGCGGGGCCGGGTGGCCCATGGTGGAAGCAGGGCGTCAAGAAGAGATTGGAGTTGGCAGAACCACGCCCGAGGAAGAGGCCAGGATCATGAACGCTTCCCCCACTTCGAACATGCTGCGAGCGTTGCCGGCCGAGCACAGCGAGCGCCTGATGGGCATCGCGAAGGAGGTGTCGTTCCCCCAGGGAACCCGCCTGTTCGAGGAGGGACGGCGCGCGGACCGGTTCTGGATCATCCGAACCGGCACGGTGGTCCTCGACATCCATGTGCCAGGCCGCCGCGCGGCCGTCATCGAGACCCTCGGGCACAACGAACTCATCGGCTGGTCCTGGCTGTTCGGGCCGCACACCTGGCACCTGGGCGCCGAGGCCACAAGCCCCGTGCGCGCGTACGAGTTCGACGCCGACGCGGTACGGGCCATGTGCCAGGCCGATGCCACGCTGGGAATGGAAGTGGCCCAGTGGCTGGGGGACATCGTCGCCCGCCGGCTGCGGTCGGCCAGGACCCGGCTGCTGGACCTCTACGCACCGTACGGCAGCGGAAGCGCTCGCTGACCGCTTCGGAATCCACCAGGGAGTCACCGTGCATGGCAGCCCGCACATCGTGAGCGATGTGATGACCCACACCGTCGCAGCCGTCGGCCGCGGGGCCGACTTCAAGCAGATCGTGCAGCTGATGGAGCAGTGGAAGGTCAGTGCCCTTCCGGTCCTGGAGGGCGAGAACCGTGTGGTCGGTGTCGTCTCCGAGGCCGACCTGCTGCACAAGGAGGAGTTCCGCGACAGCGACCCGGACCGCTTCACGCAACTTCGGCGCCTCTCGGACCTCGGCAAGGCCGGCGCGGTGACCGCGGGAGAGCTGATGACGTCGCCGGCTCTCACCGTCCAGGCGAACGCGACCCTGGCACAGGCCGCCCGGATCATGGCACACGCCAAGGTCAAACGGCTCCCCGTCGTCGATGACACGGGCAGGCTCGAAGGTCTCGTCAGCCGCAGCGATCTCCTCAAAGTGTTCCTCAGGGACGACGAGGACATCGCCGAGGAGGTCCGCAGGGAAGTCGTGTCGTACCTGTTCCGTGCCCCGTTGTCCCCGGTCCGTGTACAGGTGCACGAGGGCGTCGTCACACTCGCGGGCCAGGTCAGGGACACCTCCTTGGTGCCCGTGGCCGCACGCCTGGTGCGGGCCGTCGAAGGTGTGGTGGACGTGGACTTCGAGCTGACCGGCCCGGCTCGCCGGCCGCAGCCGTGACCCGCGGGCGAACGGACAACCACACTCCGGTGGGGCCGATCGGCCCTAGTTGTTCTGTCCATGGAGGTTGGTGACGCAGGTCTCGGCTGAGGGATCTTGAAATGGGTGAGGGCCTTCTGGCCTGGTGTGGATTGCGACATCTGCA